>CANJMQ010000027.1 GCA_947475225.1 Bradyrhizobiaceae bacterium | reverse complement strand
GACGACAAGATCCAGACGATTGCCCTTTCGAAGATCGCGGCTGAACTCGCCGAGAAGCACGAGATGTCGAAGAAGGCCGCCGGCGAATTCCTCAGCGCCTTCGTCGAGCTCACCGTCAAGAACCTGAAGAAGGGCCACAAGGTGCGCGTCACCGGCCTCGGCATCTTCCAGGTCAAGAAGCGCCCCGCCCGCATGGGCCGCAACCCGGCCACCGGCGAAGCGATCAAGATCAAGGCGTCCAAGAAGCTGGCGTTCCGCGCCGCCAAGGAAGTCAAGGACGCCATCTAAGTCCGGCGACTTTCTTCTACCTTGAAGTGGCCCTGCCCATCGGCGGGGCCATTTCTTTTGGCTCGATGAATTCTTTTCACCGCGGCATTGATTGCGCACTCCTGCCCGCGCGGGCTAGAACACGCTCCGAAACTCCCATTTCGCAAGGACATTTTCCATGAAGACCCAGGCTCGTGTCGTGGTGATCGGCGGCGGCGTCGTCGGCTGTTCGGTGCTCTATCATCTCACCAAGGCAGGCTGGAAGGACGTGGTGCTGGTGGAGCGCGACATCCTGACCTCCGGTTCCACCTGGCATGCCGCCGGCGGCTTCCACACGCTGAACGGCGATCCGAACGTGGCCAAGCTGCAGGGCTACACCATCGCGCTCTACAATGAACTTGAGCAGATCTCCGGCCAGGCCTGCGGGTTGCACCGCTCGGGCGGCCTCATCCTCGCCGACACGCATGAGCGCATGGAGTGGCTGAAGATGGCCCATGCCCGCGCGCGTTACCTGGGGCTGGAGACCGAGATCATCTCCATGGCCGAAGCCAAGAAGATGCATCCGCTGCTCGAAGAGAAATATTTCGTCGGAGCCATGATCGACGCGGCCGACGGCAACCTCGACCCGGAAGGCACGACGCACGCCTATGCCAAGTCGGCCCGCATCGGCGGTGCCGAAATCTACCAGGACACCAAGGTCGAGGAGCTGAAGCACCGGCCTGACGGCAGCTGGGACGTGATCACCAATAAGGGCAACATCCACGCCGAGCATGTGGTGAACTGCGGCGGCCTGTGGGCACGCGAAGTGGGCCGCATGGTGGGGATCGAGCTCCCCGTGCTGGCAATGGAGCACATGTATCTCGTCACCGACGAGATGCCGGAAGTGGTGAACTACAACAAGGAGCGCGGCCACGAGCTGCCCCACATCATCGACTTCAAGTCCGAGATCTACATGCGCCAGGAACGCAGCGGCATGGTGCTCGGCACCTATGAGCGCGCCTGCGTGCCGTGGAGCCCGAAGAACACGCCGTGGCAGTTTGGCCGCGAGCTGCTGCAGCCCGACCTCGACCGGATCGCGCCAAACCTCGAGCTCGGCTACAAGCATTTCCCCGCACTGGCGAACGCCGGCATCAAGCGCGTCATCAATGGGCCCTTTACTTTCACGCCCGACGGCAACCCGATTGTCGGACCGGTGCAAGGCGTGCAGAATTTCTGGCTCGCCTGCGGTGTCATGGCGGGCTTCAGCCAGGGTGGCGGCGTTGGCCTCGCGCTGTCGCAGTGGATGGTGAATGGTGATCCCGGTTTCGACGTGTGGGCCATGGACTGCGCCCGCTTCGGCGAATGGGCGACCCGCACCTACACCAACGAGAAGGTGCGCGAGAACTATTCCCGCCGCTTCTCGATCCGCTTCCCCAACGAGGAGCTGCCCGCCGCGAGACCGCAGCAGACAACAGCACTGTATGACGTAATGATCTCTCAGGGCGCCGTGATGGGTGACTCCTGGGGCCTTGAGACCCCGCTGTGGTTCGCGCCCAAGGGTGTGGAGCCCAAGGACATCGTCTCCTTCCGCCGCTCCAACGACTTCAAGCACGTGAAGGCGGAGGTGCTGGCCACCCGCAACGGTGTGGGTGTCACCGAGATCGCCAATTTCGCAAAATACCGCTTCTCGGGCCCCGGTGCCGAAGCCTTCCTGTCACGCATGATGACCAACAAGATGCCGAAGACGGGCCGCATCATCCTCACCCCGATGCTCAACCCCGCGGGCAAGCTGATCGGCGACTTCACCATCGCCAAGGCAGCGGATGAGAGCTTCTACATGTGGGGCTCTTCCCAGGCCCAGAAGTATCACATGCGCTGGTTCGAACAGCATTTGCCCACCGATGGCTCGGTGCAGATCCACCGCTACGACATGGGCCTCGTCGGCCTGTCGATCGCTGGGCCAAAGTCGCGTGAGGTGCTGCAGCAGCTGGTCGACGAGGATGTTTCCAACGCCGCCTTCAAGTTCATGGACCATCGCTCGATGGAAGTGGCGCATTGCCCGGCACTCATCAACCGCGTCACCTACACGGGTGACCTGGGCTATGAAATCTGGGTGGCACCCGAATATCAGCGGCGCCTCTACCAGGAGATCATGAGGGTGGGCGCGGCGCACGGCATCGTCAACTTCGGCATGCGGGCGCTGCTCTGCATGCGACTTGAAAAGAACTTCCCCACCTGGTTCCGCGAGCTCCGCCCCATCTACGGCGGCTTCGAGGCCGGCATGGACCGCTTCATCGACCTCACCAAGAATGACTTTATCGGCCGTGAAGTTGCGATGGAAGAAAAACGCACGGGCGGCAAGCTGCGCCGCGTCTCCTTCATCGTCGACGCGGCAGATGCCGACGTGCTGGGCGATGAGCCGATCTGGCACAAGGGCAAGGTGGTGGGCTGGGTCACCTCCGGCGGCTTCGCACATTACGTCGACAAGTCGATGGCGCAGGGCTACGTGCCCGTCGAACTGGCGGGTGACACATCGCCGGGCGCCTTCGAGATCGAGATCATCGGCGACAACCGCAAGGCCACCATCATCACCGAGCCGCCCTTCGACCCGGAAGGCAAGCGGATGAGGGGCTAACTGCATGCGGGCCTCAACGCACCGCCAAGCGCTCCGTGTCGGCGCTGCGCTGGGGCCTTCCCATACCGTCGTCGAATTCGACCAGAGCACGCACACTGCACAGGAAGCAGCCGACGCCATCGGTTGCCAGCTCGGGCAGATAGCCAAGTCGATCCTGTTCCGCAGCCAGACCGGCAAGGCGGTGCTGGTCATCGCCTCAGGCGTCAACAAGGTGGACGAAAAGAAAATCCGCGCCCTGCTCGGCGAGAAGATCGAGCGCGCCAGCCCCGACTTCGTGAAGGAGACGACGGGCTTCGAGGTGGGCGGCGTTCCGCCGGTTGCCCACGCCCAGCCTTGCACGATGTTCATCGACGAGGACCTGAAGGCCTATCCCAGCATCTGGGCGGCGGGCGGCACAGCCAATGCGGTGTTCGAGATCAGCTATGAGAAGCTGGTGGAGGTATCGGGTGCCATCACGGCAGACGTGGCGAAGCGGTAGAGACCATCACCTATCGACTGGCTGCGAACTCGCGTGCTGCATCCGTGACGGCGTCCCACACATCCAGCGCGAAGGTGCGCATCGCATAGATGTCGAAGGCATCGGCACCCGTGCAATGCACGGTCACCGGCGTGTGGTGCAGGCCGGTGAGCGCCGCATTGCCTAGCGTGAAAACCGCCGCATCGAAATCGACCGGCATCAGACGGGCGAGAACGGCGCGCGCCGGAGCGCCTTCAAGCGCAATGCGGACCCTACTGCTCGACAGCGGCGTCACCGCGCACAGGCCCGCAAGCCGGGAGGCGGCGTCATCGGTCTCCGGCCCCACGATCCAGAACTGCGCAGGGCCGATGCGGAAGATGGTGCGCTCGCCATTGACCTGCGCGCGCGCCACCTTGTCAGGCAGCGTACCAATGACAGCGGACAGCTTGTTCTCGAAGTCGCCGTCGAGCCCGGCAAATTGCGTCAGCGTGAAGCCGGGCCGTTCGGCTATTTTCAGAGCCGCGCTCACATAGGGCTTGGCGCTTGCGAGGGCCGATCTGCGCTCAAGCATGGAGGCGGGCTCCTTCCTTGTCAATGAAGTGGGGCGACACGATCTTCAGCCGCGCCTGCTCGTTCTTGAGCGGGAAGGCGGCAATGATCTCATCACCCTCGTGCTTAAGGCCGCCGTCGAAGAGGCCGAGTGCAATGAACTTGTTGAGTTCCGTCGACCACGTCACCGAGGTGATGTAGCCCCGCCCGTGGCCCTTGATCTCATCGGTCGCGGCAAACAGGATCGCGCCGCCGCGCAGCTTCTTGTCGGGTTCCATCAGTTCGAGGCCGACGAGGCTCCAGCGCTCCGGGCGCTGGCAATCCTCGCGGAAGCGCAGCGCCTTGCCGACATAGTCCTTGTCCTTGCCGGCCATCTTGCCGAGGCCAAGGTCATCGAGCGTGTTGCGATGGTCGAGTTCGAGGCCCGCGACATGGCCTTTCTCGATGCGCAGGCTGGCCAGCGCCTCGAGGCCATAGGGCTTGATGCCGGTGGGCGCCGCAGCCTTCAGGATGTGCTCCCACAGGCTGATGGCATGATCCGCTGCGACATGGACTTCATAGGCGAGTTCGCCTGAGAACGACATGCGCAGCAGTCGCAAGGTGACGCCATCGAAGGAAATGTCCCTGCAACCCATGTAGGGCAGCGCCGCGTCGGAGAGGTCGGCATCGGGGAAGGCCAGTTGCAGCGCCTCGCGGGCCTTGGGTCCGGAAACGGCCATGCCGGCCCACTCGTCGGTGAGGGAGGCGACCTGCACGTTGAGGTCCGTCCAGTGGCACTGGAGCAGATACTCGAGCCAGCTCATGACCTCGCCCGCCTGGGCTGTGGTCGTCGTCATGTAGAACTGGTTTTCTGAGATGCGCGCCGTGGTGCCGTCGTCCAGCACGAGGCCATCGTCGTTCAGCATCACGCCATAGCGCACCTTGCCGACGGGCAGTTTGGCGAAGCCATTGACATAGACGCGGTTGAGGAACTCCGCCGAATCCGGCCCCTGGATGTCAATCTTGCCGAGCGTCGAGACGTCGGCCATGCCGACGCCGTTGCGGACAAGTTCCATTTCCTTCACATAGGCGGTCTCGGGCGAATGGCCGGCCCAGGCATAATACCAGGCGCGCTTCCACAGGCCGGCGTCGATGAAGGTGGCGCCGTTCTTCACGTGCCAGTCATTCAGCGGCGAGCGGCGCACCGGACGGAAATGCGCGCCCACCGTGCGACCAGCGATGGCGCCCATGGTGAGCGGCGCATAAGGCGGGCGGAAGGTGGTCGTGCCCGCTTCGGGAATGGTGATGCCGCGATATTCCGCCATCAGCGCCAGCGCGTTGATGTTGGAGGTCTTGCCCTGGTCGGTGCCCATGCCGAGCGTGGTATAGCGCTTCAGGTGCTCTACCGAGCGGTAGCCTTCCTGATGGGCGATCTTCACGTCCTTGATGGTCACGTCGCTCTGGAAATCGACGAAAGCCTTGCCCTTGGCGTCTTGCGGCGACGACCAACTGGGCAGGATGGCATAGGTGCGATCCGTTGCATGTTCTGGCGCATAGACGGGCCGCGTCTTGCCGAAGCCCGCGAAAGCGGCCGCGGAGGCGCCGGCGTTGGCCCCTTCTGCAATGGCGGCGGACAATCCGAACGCTCCCATTATCGCGCCCGCGCCGAAGTGCGAGACGGGGAAGCCGCCCGGCACGAAGCCCGCGACGGCCTCATCATATTTCGGCTTGATGCCGCCGTGGGACGAGAGATGGACGGCTGGCGACCAGCCGCCAGCCATGCCCACGGCGTCACACTCGATGGTGACGGCATGAGCGCCGCCAAGCTTCACCCGCTTCACGCCCTTGGAGCCCTCGACATCGAAGATGCCGCTGCCCGGGAAGATGGCGATGCCCTTGGCGCCGGCGCGTGCGAGAATGTCGGCTGAAACATTCGTCCGGTGGTCCGCCACCGTTACCGCGACACCTGCCGCGGCGAGGTCGAGCGCGGACTGGTAAGCCGTATCGTTGTTGGTGACGATCACCGCGCGCTTGTCAGGCACCACCGCGAAGCGGTTGGCATAACTGCGCAGCGCCGAGGCCAGCATGACGCCCGGACGGTCATTGTTCGAGAACACCAGCGGCCGCTCGATGGCGCCAGTGGCCATGACGATGGTCCTGGCGCGCAACTGCGTCAGCACCATGCGGGGCTGGCCCTTGCTGGCATCAGGATGCAGGCGGCTGCGGTTCTCGACCAGAACGGCAAGGTTGCCGTCATACAGTCCCTGCACGGTGGTGCGGGTGAAGACTTCGACATTGGACAGGCTGTTCAACTCGTCCACGCAAACCACGCGCCAGGCTTCCTGCTCGGCATCGTTGCCGGAGAGCAGCGAGCCACCGAAGTCGCTGTCCTGTTCGGCCAGCACCACGCGCGCCCCGCTGCGGCCCGCCGTCAGGGCGGCGGCAAGGCCGGCAGGACCTGAGCCGATGACCAGCACGTCGCAGAAGGCAAAGCGCATGTCATAACGGTCGGGGTCGGGAAGGTCGGTCGCCTTGCCCAGTCCCGCCGCCTTGCGGATGAAGGGCTCATAGAACATCCAGGAACCCTTCGACGGGCCCATGAAGGTCTTGTAGTAGAAGCCCGACTGGAACAAGGGCGAGAGCAGAGAGTTCACCGCCATCAGGTCGAAATCGGGCGACGGCCAGGCGTTCTGCGACTTCGCCACAAGGCCATCGGTGAGTTCCGCCATGGTGGCCGCGACGTTGGGCTCGGTCCGCGCACCTTCGCCGATGGTGAAGAGCGCATTCGGCTCCTCGATCCCTGCCGCGACAAGCCCGCGCGGGCGGTGATACTTGAAGCTGCGGCCGATCAGCAGCTTGTCATTCGCCAGAAGCGCCGAGGCCAGCGTGTCGCCAGTAAAGCCTGGAAGCCCCTTGCCATCGAAGCGGGCGGAAACGGGCTTGGCGCGGTCGATGCGGCCACCCTGCGGCAACCGGCGAAAGGCGCTCATGACACCACCTCGCCGATCTCGTTGGTGGCGGTGTTGCGGGCCAGCTTGAACCATCGGCGGCACCCCAGCACATGCTGCCAGTATTCCGTATGGGGACCTTTCGGGTTCTCGAACAGGAAAAAATAGTCATGCCAGGTCTGGAGATCGCCCGTTCCATGCTGCGGGCGCTGCTTGGAGGCATCGCCGCCATAGCGGAATTCGGAGACGTCGCGGTCGCCACAATGTGGACAGGGGAGCATCATTGCTTGTAGGTCCAGTTGCCGAGGCCGAACTCGTCAAGCTCCCTGCCCTTCTCGAAACGGTCGAGGGCGAAGTCGCGGACAAGCTCATGTTCCTGGTCATGGGCGATAGTGTGGGAATAGGTCCAGCCCGATGCAGGCGTCGCCTTGAAGCCCTGATAGCACCAGCCACCGTTGAGATAGAGGTTCCGGACCGGTGTGCGGCTGATGAAGGGACTGCCATCCGGCGTCATGTCCTGGATGCCACCCCAGTGGCGCAGCATCCGCAGGCGCGAGATGAAGGGCATGAGCGAGACGGCGCATTCCGCCACCGTCTGGATGCGGTTGAACTGGCCGCGCTGGGTGTAGGTGTTGAAGCCATCGATGTGACCACCGAACACGAGGCCGCCCTTGTCCGACTGTGACAGGTAGAAGAGCTCGGCGCCCCAGGAAATGACATTGTCGACGATGGGCTTGATCGGCTCCGTCACGAAGGCCTGCAGGATGTGGCTTTCGACGGGAAGCTTGAGGCCCGCCATCTTCGCGACGTGGCTGGTGTGACCAGCCACCGCAATGCCCACCTTGCCGGCATTGATGCGACCGCGCGAGGTTTCGACACCTGACACCTTGCCGTCATTGATGACAAAGCCCGTCACCTCGCAATTCTCGATAATGTGCACGCCCAGTGCCGAGGCCGCGCGGGCATAGCCCCAGGCCACTGCATCGTGCCGCACCGTGCCGGCGCGCGGCTGCATGATGGCGCCGCAGATCGGCCAGCGCGCATCCTTCGACCAGTCGAGATAGGGCAAGAGCTTTCGCACCTCGCCCGCATCCAGCAGTTCGGCGTCGATGCCGTTCAGCCGCATGATGTTGCCGCGCCGGGCGAAGACGTCCATCTGCACCGGGTTGACGGCCAGCACGATCTGTCCGCGCTGGGACACCATGCAGTTGAAGTTGAGATCGTGGGACAGGCCTTCCCACAGCTTCAGAGAGTGCTCGAAGAAGGCGGTGTTGCCACCGATCATGTAGTTCGAGCGGATCAACGTGGTGTTGCGGCCGACGTTGCCGGAGCCGATGTAGCTCTTCTCGATCACCGCGACATTGGTGATGCCGTGGTTCTTGGCGAGGTAATAGGCGGTGGCAAGGCCATGGCCGCCACCGCCGACGATGACCACGTCATAGGAGGACTTGGGTTCGGGTGACTCCCAGGCCTTCGGCCACGGCATATCCGGGTCGAGGGCATGGCGCGCAAGGGCGAGGGCTGAATAATGCTTGGACACGGGGGCGTTGGTATCAGACTTGGGCGCTGCTCGGCAAGGTCCAGAAAACCTCACCTCCTGTGGCGTTCTGCCCATTCCGTCACGAGGAACGTGACCAGACCGAGGCCCGCAAAACCGCTCACCAGGGGAATCACCGTGCCGTTGTAAAGCTGCCCAATATAACCTCCCGTCAGGATGGCGATCAGGGATGACAGCGAGCCGATGATCGCCGCCGCCATGCCGGCGATGCGGCCCATCGGCTCCATGGCGATGGCGTTGAAATTGCCGAACAGCAGCCCCGAGCAGAAGAAGCTGAGGAACAAATAGCCCGCGATGAACCACAGGGGCGGCAAACCCTGGGCCAGAACGCTCACCACGAGTGCCACAGCCGCCAGCGCCAGAAAGCCGCGCAGCGCGTATTTCGACAGGCGCCGCATGCCATAACGCATGACAAGCCGTGCATTGACCATCATGGCAATCGCCATGCCCCCGGCGAAGAAGGCAAACCACAGCGCGAAATAGGTGCCCTGCCCATAAAGCTCGGCGAAGACCTGCTGGGAGGTGCCCAGATAGACGATGAAGGCGCCGAAGATGGTGCCGGCCGCCACGGTATACCCCATGGCGATCGGGTTGCGCAGCACTTGCCACGCGGCGGTGAGCAGCGAGGTGACGGCGAGCGGCGTGCGCTTGTCGCGCGGCAGCGTTTCGTCCTGGCGGAACCACAGCCACAGGCCGGCGATGACGCCGACAACCAGGAAGCCCACGAAGATGAAGCGCCAGTTGGCGAAGAGCAGGACCAGCGTGCCGATGGAGGGCGCCAGCATGGGGACCAGCATGAACACCATCATCACAAAGGACATGACCCGTGCCATGGCGGCCCCCGCCTGCCCGTCACGCACCATGGCGATCGACACGATACGCGGCGCAGACGCACCAAAACCCTGGACGGCACGGCCGATGAGGATCATCGGAAAATTGAAAGAGAACAGGCAGATCAATGAGCCCAGCGCATAGAAGGCAAGGCCGATGACGATGGCGGGCTTGCGGCCGATGGAATCGGACCATGGGCCATAGATCAGCGTGCCCAGCGTCAGCCCGCCGAAGAAGGTGGTGATGATGAATTGTCGGCTGTTGGGGTCCGCCGCGCCCAGCTCATGCGCAATCGTGCCGATGGCGGGCAGCATGGTGTCGATCGACATCGCCACCATGGCGTTGAGCAGCGCGACAAGGAGGATGAACTCGATCGAGAGCTTTGCCTGGCCCCTCATCAGGTCACGTAGTTCAACATGCGCAGCACGTCGAAATAATGGTTGGTCTCGAAGCGAACGGTGCGGTTTCCGACATGTTCCATGCCGGGGTACCACTGGTGGCGCGCCGCGTGCACGGGGTCGTTGTAGGTGATCTCGACGATCACATGTTCCGGCACCTCGAGGTGGCAGGCCGCCAGATTGCCGCGCAGGGCAGCAGCGGCCCCTTCACGGATCGCCTTCACGGCGGCGGCGGGCGTCATGGACACGGTGGACTGGCCGCGCCCTTCCTTCACCGCGCAACGGCCGACATGCGGGTTCGCTTCCTCGACTTCCTCCATCAGGCCCTTGTCGCCGCTGACGAAAACAGTGGGCACGCCAAGCATGGAGGAAGCCAGCGCATGGACCAGATATTCGGAGGCGCGCCTGCCGTTGATGCGGATTTCGGCGGCATCATGCGACAGGGTGTGGGCAAGGCTGTTTGCCTCGGAACCCGCCGAGGCGTGGTAGCCGATCATCATCACCGCATCGAAGGTCTCGTCGAGTTCCTGCACCATGCAGAGCGGGTGCCCCTGCCATGAGCGGATCAACCGCACGTCGGCGGGCAGCATGGATGCGATGATGTTGCGCCCGGAAGAATGGGCGTCCTTTACCAGGATTTCGGTGGCCCCGGCGATCTGGGCGCCTTCGATGGCGGCCACCGCCTCACGCGTCATCTGCTCGCGGAACTCCTGCCAGTCGGCGTGGTTCTTTTCGGCCTCATCCCAATGGGTGATGCCGGCGCAGCCTTCGATGTCGACGCTGATGTAGACCTTCATGTTTCTTCCTCAAATCACGCTGCTTCATAGCCGGACTTGCAACAATAGGCGAATTCGCAGGAAGATGGCAGCCATGCGCATCGATAAAGCCCGACGTTCCGTTGTCCTCGACCCGGTGGACCCGGCCTTCTACAATGACCCTTACCCAGACTACCATGCGATCCGGGCCGAAACCCCCGTGTTCAAATGGGAACACTATGGCATCTGGTGCTTCGCCCGCTTCGAGGACGTGAACGCGCTGCTGCGTGACCGCCGCTTCGGGCGCCAGATCCTGCATGTGGCCAGCCGCGAGGAACTGGGCTGGCCGGAGATACCATCGCACCTCAAGCCCTTCTACGACTTCGAATCACACTCTCTGCTGGAACTCGAGCCGCCGGTGCACACACGGCTCAGAAGCCTCGTCAACCGGTCCTTCCTGTCGCGCCAGTTGGAAAGGCTGAGGCCCGCAATCACCAGCCTCGCCAATGGCCTGATCGACCGCTTCGAGGACAAGGGCGAAGCCGAACTGCTCAGCGTGTTCGCCACTCCCATTCCAGTCATCGTCATCTGCGATCTGCTGGGCGTTCCTGCCGACATGGCGCAGCAGTTGCTGATCTGGTCACATGACATGGTGGCGATGTACCAGGCGCGCCGTGACCGCGCGATCGAGGACCGGGCGGTGAAGGCCACGGTGGAATTCTCCAGCTTCATGCGTGGCTATATCGCGCGCCGTCGCAAGGAGCCAAAGGACGACCTGCTCTCCGAATTGATCAAGGCCGAGGAGCAGGGCGCGAAGCTGACGGAGGACGAACTCGTCACCACGGCCATCCTGCTATTGAACGCCGGACACGAAGCCACGGTCCACGCGCTTGGCAACGGCATCAAGTGCCTGCTCGAGCACGACACCCGTGACGGCATTGGCGCGGGCCACATCGAGGAAACGCTGAGATACGATGCTCCTCTCCACCTCTTCACCCGCTATGCACTGGAAGATATTGAATATGCAGGGATCCGCCTGAAAAAGGGTGAGAGCGTGGGGCTGATGCTGGGGGCCGCCAACCGCGACCCGGCGCGCTTTCCCGACCCGGACCGTTTCATGCCGGGCCGCGACCCCAACCCGCAGGTCAGCTTTGGCGCGGGCATCCATTTCTGCATCGGAGCACCGCTGGCAAGACTGGAGATGCAGATCGCGATGCCCCTGCTGTTCCAGCGCCTGCCCCGCCTGGCGCTCGCCGAACAGCCGACGTATCGGAACGCCTACCATTTCCACGGGCTGGAGAGCCTGAAAGTGACATTCTGAGGCGTCGTTTCCCGCTCATCCCCTGACGTTTCCTCTCACACCGCCGGGGTCAGTTGAGCGTAAACCACACCTCACGTGAAAACTTCTCAACAGGCCGCTCACATGACCGACGTCCAGCCTGCCTCCGCCCCGTCTTCCGGCCGCCGCGCCCGGGGTGGTGCCGATGCCCGCCGCGCCGCCCGCACCTCCACCGCCGTCAAGCACTCGGGCTTCATCCGCCGGGCCATCAAGCCCTATGAGCCCTTTACCGACGAGCAACTGGAGCTGATCGAGGCCAATGCCGAGACGGTGCTGCAGGAAGTGGGAATCGACTTCTACGAGGACGAAGAAGCCGTCCGCATGTGGAAGGCCGCCGGAGCCGACGTCAAGCCTTCCGCCATCGACCCGAAGCGTTTCCGCGTGCGCTTTCCCAAGGGCCTCGTCCGCTCGCTGATCAGGACGGCGCCGCGCGAATACGTGCAGCACGCCCGCAACCCTGCCAACAACGTGACGATCGGCGGCAACAACACGGTCTTCGCGCCGGTCTATGGCCCGCCCTTCATCCGCAACCTCGACGAGGGCCGCCGCTACGCGACGATCGAGGACTTCCGCAACTTCGCCAAGCTTGTCTACATGCTGCCCAGCCTGCACCATGCCGGCGGCACGCTGTGCGAACCCGTGGACATTCCGGTGGCCAAGCGCCACCTCGACATGATCTACACCCACATCAAGTATTCCGATAAGCCCTTCATGGCCTCGGTTACGGCGGGCGAACGCTCGGCCGACTCGGTGGCCATGGCGGAGATGGTTTTCGGCAGGGACTTCGTCGACCAGAACTGCGTGATGACCTCGCTCATCAATGCCAACTCGCCCATGGTGTGGGACGGCGTGATGCTCGGCGCCCTCAAGGTTCTCGCGCGCGCCAACCAGGCCTGCGTGATCTCGCCCTTCATCGTGGCTGGCGCCATGTCGCCGGTGACGACGGTGGGCACGCTGACGCAGATTCTCGCGGAGGCCTCCGTCGGCATCGCCTTCACCCAGCTCTGCCGCCCCGGTGCGCCGGTGGTGTTCGGCACCTTTGCGGCCTCCATGTCCATGCAGTCGGGTGCTCCGACTTTCGGCTCGCCTGAGCCCGCCATGGTAACTTTCGGTGCGGCACAGCTTGCCCGTCGTATGGGCGTTCCGTTCCGCTCCGGCGGCAGCCTCTGCGGCTCGAAGCTTCCCGATGCACAGGCGGCCTATGAGAGTGCCAGCACCATGTGGTCGACGCTGCTCTCGGGCGTCAATTTCTGCCTGCACGCTGCGGGCTGGCTCGAAGGCGGCCTCGCCTCGGGCTATGAGAAACTGATCATGGATGCCGATCAGCTGACCATGTACCAGAAGTTCGCAGAGGGCGTGGACTTCTCGGAGAATGGCCAGGCGATGGATGCCATCCGCGAAGTGGGCCCCGGCTCGCATTATCTGGGCTGCGCCCATACCCAGGCCAATTTCGAGACAGCCTTCTGGCGCTCAGGCCTCGCCGACAACAACTCCTTCGAGCAATGGCGAGACGAGGGCGGCAAGGACATCGTCGTCCGCGCCAACGAACGCTGGAAGCAGATGCTGCGCGACTATGAAGCCCCGCCGCTGGACCAGGGCATCGACGACCAGCTCGTGGACTTCATGGCCAAGCGCAAGGAAGTACTGCCGGACAACGTCAGCTGATCGCCGACAAGAGTTTCCTTTCAAAATCGATGGCCGGGCCTCAATGCCCGGCCTCTTCCTTTTCAGGCGGCGGCGAGAGGCTTGATGTCAGAAACGTCGATCGTCTCCCGGGTGCGGGCGAGGTCCCATGCGCGTTGCGGGTTCATCCAGTATTCGGGGGCCGTTCTGAAGACCTTGGCGAGGCGCATGGCCGTATCGGCGGAAAGTGCCGTCTCGCCCTTGACGAGGCGCTCCATCCGGGTGCGAGGCACGTGGATGCGCTTGGCCAGAGTGATCGCGCTGAGGCCAAGCGGAGAGAGATAGAGCTCCTGCAGCACCTCGCCGGGGTGGGATGGGTTCACGAGCAAGGACATGTCTCTTCTTCCTTCAATGGTCATCGACGATTTCAACATCCGCCGGGCCCTGTTCTGTCCAGCGGAAACAAATCCGCCACTGGCCGTTGATGCGAATGGAATGCTGCCCCGCACGGTCACCCTTCAGTTCGTCGAGTTGGTTGCCGGGCGGGAACCGCAAGTCTTCCAGCACCATGGCCGCATCGGGCGCTGACAGCATAGCCCTCGTCCGCCTCACGAGGTCCGCGAGAAACCACTTGCCGAAACGGCCCTTCAGAGCCTCGGTCGCGAGCTAACCTTCGGCCCCGACGATCATGATCAGACACGTATCACGTAATGATACATGTCACGAGTCCCGTTACGTCGGCGAAGACTTCCTGATCTCGCGCCAGGTGTGATAGCCCACGCCGCCCACCACCAGCGCCGTGCCCAGCGCATGCGACCAGGTGAAGGCTTCGCCCAGCAGCACAACGGCGAAATAGATGGTGAGCAGCGGCGAGACGTTGGAAATCATCGCCGTCGAGGTGTTGCCGATCTTCGCCATGCCGGCGTTGACGAAGAAGGACGGGATCACCGTGGCCAGCAGGCCCGTTCCCGCCGCCAGCATGAAGTAGTGCCACGACATCGAGGTATCGAGATGGCCGCGCACGATGAACACATGGGCCAGTGTGGTCACCGCCGCCGCTGACAGCGCCACGGAGGTAAACAGTGTTGCCCCCATCTCGCTGATATAGCGCTTGGCCATCAGCTGGTAGACGGCGAAGCTCACCGCCGAGCCCAGGACGAGAACAGTGCCAAGCGTGACGTTCGAGCCACCCGCCGAGAAGTCGGTGAGGAAGACAATGGCA
This sequence comes from Bradyrhizobiaceae bacterium, assembly GCA_947475225.1. Classification (GTDB taxonomy): domain Bacteria; phylum Pseudomonadota; class Alphaproteobacteria; order Rhizobiales; family Aestuariivirgaceae; genus Aestuariivirga. Next base: position 30,833 of record CANJMQ010000027.1, on the reverse strand, counting down.
AGGCCGAGGTAGGAGACGAAGGCGGCAATCAGGCTCGTCCGCGTCAGCCGCATGCCGAAGAAAGCTGCGCCGATGAAGATCAGGAAAATCGGATAGGTGAAGAGCGCCAGCCGCTCCAGCTGGGCGCTCACATAGAGCAGCCCGCCGAAATCGAGGACCATGGCCAGGTAATAGCCGATGAGGCCGATGCCGATGGCGCCCAGCACCGCGCCACGCCGCGGCATGGGCTTTCCCTCTGCCTTGCGCCGGCCAACTTCGATTGCCCCCACCACCACGAAGACCGGCAGCGCAAAGACCATGCGCCAGGCGAGGATGAGAAGGGCGTCGTAGCGTTCAATATAAGCGAGCTTGATGAAGATGGCCTTGGAGGCAAACAGCGCCGAGCCCGCGGCAACGAGCGAATAACCGATGATGAGGGCGCGGCGGTCCATCCGAGGCTGTCTATACGCTCATGCCCGCTCCGTCAGCAGAGGGGATTGCAGTTCTGGCATGCGGAGTTAGGCTGTTTGCGAACAGGAGTTCCCGATGCCCGCCCTGCCGCTCCATTTCCGCTCCGCCACCGAACTTGCCCGCCTGCTGCGCGCCCGCAAGATCACCGCATCAGCCCTGCTGGAGGACTGCCTCGGTCAATACAAGGCCCACAACAAGGCACTGAACGCCGTGGTGGTGACGGACATTCCGCGCGCCAAGAAGGCAGCTGCCGCCGCCGATCGCCGCCTGAAGGCCGGGAAACCCAAGGGCCCCTTCGACGGCGTGCCGATGACCGCCAAGGAAAGCTTTGACATGGCGGGGCTTCCTTCCACCTGGGGTGACCCGCGCTTCAAGGACAATTTTGCCTCAATTGACGCGGTGGCGATGCAGCGCCTCGAGGCTGCAGGCGCCGTGGTCTATGGCAAGACCAACGTGCCGCTGATGCTGGCGGACTGGCAGAGCTACAACGCCATCCATGGCACCACCAACAACCCGTGGGACGTGACCCGCGCGCCCGGCGGCTCCTCCGGCGGTTCCGCCGTGGCGCTCGCCACCGGCATGTCGGCGCTCGAGATCGGCTCCGACATCGGCGCCTCGATCCGCAATCCCGCACATTACTGCGGCGTCTATGGCCACAAGCCCACATGGGGCGTGGTACCCTACCAGGGCCACCTGCTGCCCGGCACGGTGCAGCCGGGTGACATCACCGTGGCGGGGCCGCTGGCCCGCTCGGCGCGCGACCTCGCGAGCATGATGAAGATCATCGCGGGACCAGTCGGGCCGGATGCCCGCGGCTATGCGCTGGCACTTCCTCCGGCGAAGCAGAAGGCGCTGAAGGAATTCCGCGTTGCGGTGATGTTCACCGACGAGCAATCGGAAGTGGACCTGAGCGTGCAGGACCTGCTCGGCAAGCTTACCCAGTTCCTCGGCAAGCGCGTCAAGACGCTCTCCACCACGGCGCGGCCCGCCTTCACCACGAAGGAGGCGATGGACGTCTACATCGCGCTGTTGCGCTCGGCGACGAGCCGACGCCAGTCGGATGCGGAGTTTGCCGCCAATTCCGCCAAGGTCGCCGCTGCCGACCCGAAGGACAACAGCTACCTCACCAAGATGCTGCGCGCCTATGTACTGCCGCATCGCGACTGGCTGAAATACAACGAGCGCCGCCACCAGATGCGCCTGCTGTGGGACCAGTTCTTCGACGACTGGGACGTGATGATCTGCCCCGCCGCGGCCTCTGCCGCCTTCCCGCATGACCATGTGGGCGAGCGCCACGAGCGCAAGATCATAGTCAACGGCAAGCCTGTTCCGACCACGGATCAATTGTTCTGGGCCGGCTATTCCGGCTGCTTCCTGCTGCCCTCCACCGTGGCCCCCATGGGCCTCACGCCCGAAGGCCTGCCCGCTGGCGTGCAGATCATCACCCGGCAATACGGCGACTACACCGCGATCCGCTTCGCCGAGCTGCTGGAGAAAGAATACGGCGGCTTTATTCCGCCACCAGGTTACTGAGGCTTGGCATTGGCAAGGAAGAACGCCACTTCCCGCGCCCAGACGTCGTGGTCGAGGATGATGTCATGGGTGCCGCCGGGGATGACGACCATCTGCTTTGGTTCATTCGCCATCGCGTACAGGGCGCGGCCCTGCGCGAAGGGAACGACCTGGTCGGCATCGCCGTGCTGGATGAGCAGCGGTACCTTCACCTTGGCGATGAAATCGCGGTAGCGGAACTGGTCCTTCATCAGCAACCGCACCGGCAGCCACCAGTAAATGTCCTGGGCGATGTCCACCGTTGCGGTATACGGCGCCTCCAGCGCAACGGCGGCGACCGGCCTTTGGGCAGCAAGCTGTATCGCCACACCGGTGCCCAGCGACTCGCCCAGCAGCATGATCTGCTCCGGTGGAACGCCCTTGCTGCGCAGGACATCATAGGCAGTCAGCGCATCGGTGATGAGGCCCTGCTCGGAGATCGTTCCCGTGCTCGCGCCATAGCCGCGATAGGAGACGAACATCACCCCGAGGCCCTGGGCCTGGAGATAGGCGAAACGTTCATGTCGACCCGAGATCTCGCCGCCATTGCCGTGCAAGAAGAGCACCGTCGGCTTTCCGGGCTGGGCGGGTGAATACCACAGCACGATGGTCTCACCATCCGGCGTCTTCACCCGCTCTTCCGTGACCCCGGTGAGGCCCAGCGCCTGCGGCGGCGTTCCGGCACGAGCCGGGAAATACTGGAAGCTCCGCTGCTGGACATACATGAAGCCGGCGATCGCCAGATAGGCCAGCACGGCGAACAGCAGGACAGACCGCAGCAGCACCATCACGCCCATTTCAGCTTGGCGGGCGTGGCCGTCGCACTGGTCCAGCACCAGGCGGCGAGCAGCGGCATGTCATTGGTGATCGTGGCATGGAGTGCCATCGCCGGGTGCCAGATCGTGGCACCCTGGGCCTTCATGTCGAAGGACTTGCCATCACGGCTCCAGAAACTGCCGGAGGTCAGCGGCCAGTAGAGCTCTGGCGCGGGATGATAATGATCGGGATAATGGCGCTCGGGCCCCAGCATGAGAAGGCCCAGCAGGAAGTCTGACCCGGCAAAGAAGCCATGCGGACCGATGATTTCCGCCCAGCCGTAATTGGCCGTAAATCCGGCGCCGAGCACATGGTCGGTGTAGCTTGCCGACTGCCGCCACTGCAGGGCATCCTCCACCGCGGCGATGGCGGCGGCGAGGTCAGGGTCGAGCAGCATTGTCTCGCCGATGCATTGCCGCAGGCAGACCAGAACCGGAAGGCCCTTTGGCGCCGGCTCCTGGAATGCCGCCTCGCCGATGTCCTGTTCGGACAGCCGTTCGAGAACCTCGGCAACGCCTTCCCCCTGCCGCGCGGAGAGCCCACGCGTCACGGCGCCGACGAGACGGCGCGCATTATCATAGAGATCCTGATTCACGCTGCCGACTCTATCACACCGCGAGGACAATCCAATTTTCTTCAGGCCAGCGCGAGGAAGCTTTCGGCGAGCGACAGGAGGTCATCGTCCTTCGGGTAACGTAGCGTCGACTTGCGCATCGGCGCATTGGCGGGTGCTGCCATGTGACTCGCCAGCGCCTCGGGCGTGACGCCCGTCAGGCCCGGCGCCACGGCAATGCCGCTGCCGCGCACCAGGCGGCCGTAGCCGGAAACCGGATCGGAAGCCCCCATGGCCGCGGCGACCCGGGCGAAGCCGGCGCGGTTGCCTTCTGCCACCCAGCCGATGGTGGCCAGCATTGCGAGGCCCGTGGCGCGGCCGTGCGGAATTGCCGCAAGATTGGCCACCGCATGCGAGATGTTGTGGGCCAGCGCAGTACCGCAATTGTCGATGCCGATGCCGCCATAACAGGATGCCAGCAACATGGCACCGCGCGCCGCGATGTCATCGGGGTGCGTGATCGCGCGCTCAAGGCTTCCGGCGATCAAGCTGATGGCTTTCAGGCAATAAAGGTCATTGCCCGGGTTGGCCTGCTTGTTGGTGGCGGCCTCGATGGCATGTACCAGCGCGTCGAGGCCGGTTCCCGCCGTGACCGCAGGCGGCACAGCCACGGTCAGTTCGGGGTCGAGGATCGCCACGTCCGGCTTCAGCTCTTCACCCCATGCCCACACCTTCACCTTGTTCGCATCGGCATAGACCGAAACACGCGTAACCTCCGAGCCTGTGCCCGCCGTGGTCGGCACGGCGATGATCGGCAGGCGGTTCGCTGGCAGCGGCGTGGCGCACAGCGCATAGGCGGAGGCGGAAAGGCCCGACACCGCGCAGCAGGCAACAAGCTTTGCCGTATCGAGTGCCGAGCCACCGCCAAGGCCGATCACCGCCCTGGCACCATGCTTGCGCGCCAGCTCTGATGCCTTGTCGATGTCCTGCACGCCGGGTTCGCCGGTGAAGCCATCATAGACATGTGACTCGACCCCGGCCTTCGCCAGCAGGTCCTGCGCCAGATCAGTGATGCCCAATGCCTTCAAGGCCGGATCGGCCACAAGCATCACCGTGGCGCCACGTCCAGCCCGCGCCTCCACCTGCGGCACGATGTCGGGGAGGCGCCCCGCGCCAAAGCAGATTTCAGGAACGAAGCTCAGGTTGAAACTCGTCATGACCAACTCTCTGGAAAGACTCAGGTGATGCCTGGCCCGGTGATCTCGCGCAGGAGTTTGCGCAGGATGGCTTCGCCGTAGGCGTCATAATCATTGGCGGGGATCACGAAATGGCCCTGCCCGCCCGCCACGTTGCTTTCGAAATAGGTGTCGAGGGTCGGCCATTCGTTGAGGATGGTGAGGCCATTGATGGTGATGCCCTGCGCCACCACGCGGTCGCGCACCGGTGGAACGGCAGGCCCACTGTTGTTGCGGCCATCGGTCGATATATCGATCACCTGCCGCTCGGCAGACGGGGCTGCGGCAAAGAGCGCAGCCGAGAAGGTGAGCGCGGTCGAGAGCGAGGTGCCGCCTTCCGACAGTTCACGCTGGCTGTTCATCAGCACTGTCCCCAACACATCGGCATCGGCAGGACCAGAGATGATGGTCCATGGCAGGATGATCTTCTGGTTGCGATCGTCAGACCATTGCACGGCTGCGATGGCAATGCGCTGACGCGCACCCTGCGCAATGGCCTTCTTCACGGCATCCGTCATGAGCGCGCGGCCGAGGCCCTGCATCTGCACCGCAAACTCATAGGAGTCGACGCTGAAGGAGCAGTCGATGGCCAGCACCAGCGCCAGGTCAACATCATAATCCTCTGCGCGACCCGCCGGCAGTGGCAGCAGGAAGCAGAAGGAGACGGCAACGCCCAGAAGCCAGCACGCGACGTTTCGAAACCCGCGGCTGGCTGCCATCACCTCACCTCAGTGCCGGAACTCGGCGTAGTCCAGCGCGCGGCAGTCGGCGGCCTTCCAGCCGACCTTCACTTCGCGGCCCTCGGCGACGTCGGTGGAGGCGCCCTTGTTCGGCACCTTGACAATGAAGTTGTCGTCACCCGCCACTTCGAGGCGCGCGCGAATGTGGTCACCGAGATAGATAAGCTCGGCAATGCGCCCCGGCAGGATGACGTCCGCCGTCTGGGCATTCGGATTGATTTCGACGCGCTCGGGGCGGATCGACAGCAGGGTGCGGCCGCCCTTCTCGCGCGGGCCGATGGCCAACGCCTTGACCACTTCACCGGTTTCCAGCTTGACCGAGGCGACGTTGTCGGCGCCGACTTCGGCCACAGTCCCCTTGAGCTTGTTGTTCTCGCCGATGAACTGCGCCACGAAGGAATTGACCGGGCGCTCATAGAGGTCAGCCGGAGTCGACAGCTGCTGAACGATGCCGTCATTGAACACCGCGATGCGGTTCGACATGGTGAGTGCTTCCGACTGGTCATGCGTCACATAGACCATGGTGACGCCGAGCCGCTCATGGATGTGCTTGATCTCGTATTGCATCTGCTCGCGCAGCTGCTTGTCGAGCGCGCCCAGCGGCTCGTCCATCAGCACGAGGTCAGGCTCGAACACGAGGGCACGCGCCACGGCGATGCGCTGCTGCTGGCCGCCCGAAAGCTGGCCTGGGCGACGGTTGCCCATCTGCGGCAACTCCACCATCTTCAGCACCTTGGCGACGCGGTCCTCGATCTCGGCCTTGGGCACGTTCCTCACTTGCAGGGGAAAGGCGAGGTTCTCGTTGATCGACATGTGCGGGAACAGCGCATAGTTCTGGAACACCATACCGATGCCGCGCTTGTGAGGGGGCACGTTGTTGATCGGCTGGTCCTTGAGATAGATCTCGCCATGGGTCGCGGGCTCGAAGCCTGCGAGCATCATCAGCGTCGTGGTCTTGCCGGAACCCGAAGGGCCGAGCATGGTCAGGAATTCGCCCTTGGCAATGTCCAGGTTGAGGTTCTTCACGACGAGCGTTTCGCCGTCATAGCTCTTCTGCACATTGACGAAGCGAACCATCACGTCGCTTGCCGGGTCCTTGGCCATTCCGTCGTTTCCTCACCCTGTACTTGTCTTATGGTTTCTTGAGGAAATATCATAGGGCGCGGGCCTGAGGATGCAAGTCCCTCCTGCGCCGCGCCCCATGAACCCAGTTCGTATTCTGCGCGAAATCAGCGCTTCTTCCTGGTGGCTTTTCTGGCAGTTGCCTTCTTCTTGGCCGCCCCGCCGGCCTTCACGATCAGGTGTTCCGGGCCATAGGGGAAGGCGGTGATGTTCTTGTTGCCCTTCCCGGTGATCACCAGGATGTCATGCTCGCGGTAGCCGCCGGCACCCTTCTGCCCCTCGGGGATCATGATCATCGGCTCCATCGAGACGACCATGCCGGGTTCCAGAACGGTATCACAATCCTCGCGCAATTCGAGACCACCTTCGCGTCCGTAGTAGTGGCAGAGCACGCCGAAGGAGTGGCCATAGCCGAAGGTGCGGTACTTGAGGAGATCGTGGCTCGCGTAGATCTCGTTCAGCGCCTTGGCAACGTCGGAGCACTTGGCACCCGGCACCAGCAGTTTCTTGCCCTCGTCATGGACGTGGCAGTTGATCTCCCACAGGCGGGTGTGTTCCTTCGAGGCCGTCTCGGCGAACAGCGTACGCTCGAGCGCCACATAGTAGCCGGCCACCATCGGGAAGCAGTTGAGGCTCAGGATGTCGCCGCGCTTGATCTTGCGCGAGGTGACGGGGTTGTGGGCGCCATCGGTGTTGACGCCCGACTGGAACCACGTCCAGGTATCGAGCAACTCGCCCTGCGGCCACACCTTGGCGATTTCGCGCACCATGGCCTGAGTGGAGTGAAGGGCGACTTCATGTTCCGGAACGCCCACCGCGATGGCTTCCACACAGGCCGCGCCACCGATATCGGCGATGCGCGTCATCTTGGTGATGTGCTTGATCTCCTCGGCACTCTTGATCATGCGCAACCGCATCGAGGGCGCGGCAACGTCAACGAACTCGACTCCCGGGAAGGCGTCTTCCAGCTGCTTGCGGAAATCGAGGTTCACATGGTCGAACTCAATGCCGACGCGCTTGGCGCCCTTCATCAGCGCCTTGACGGCGATGAAGTAATTGTCCTTCGACCAGTCGGTATAGGTCACGTTGTCGCCGAAGGAGCGGCGGGCGGGCTGGCCACCGTCGATCGCCGCCGTCACCGAGGTCGTCTTGTTCGGCGTGATGACAAGGCCGTACTTGCGGCCGAAGTAGCAGTAGAGGAAGTCCGAGAGGTAATTGATGTTGTGGTAGCTGGTGAACAGGCAGGCATCGACCTTGGCTTGTCTCATCCAGCCGCGGATGCCGTCCTGGCGGCGCTTCATCTCGGCGTCCGAGTAGGTCGGCTTCGGCTTCTTGCCGTTGTTGCGATAGTCGACGACCGCGGGACGGGCGAGGTTCATGGGGGCATTTCTCCGGGGTTGATCTGAGCGGAATAAGTTCTCCGGATAAGGCCTTGTGTCAAAAGACGATCCCTCACATACTGTATGAGATTTTCTCATGGAAGAGTTCTGGTGTCCCGCCTGCCCTCGCTCAACGCCCTTCGCTGCTTCGAGGCCGCCGCCCGGTCCGGCTCTTTTTCCCGCGCGGCAGAGGAACTCAACGTCACGCAATCCGCCGTCAGCCATCAGGTGCGGCAGCTTGAGCAGTGGTTCGGCATGAGCCTGTTTGACCGGCTCGGTCGCCAGACCATGCCCACCCAGAAGGGCCAGGACCTCGCCCGGTCGCTGGCCGAGGCCTTTGACATCATGGCCGCCGCCTGCCGCCGCCTTCAGCAGAGCGACGAGGGCCCCGCCATGACCATCGCGGCACTACCCTCATTCGCCACCATCTGGCTGATCCCCAAGCTGTCACAGTTCTTCGCCAATCACCCGGACATCTCGGTGAAGGTGGTCTATGCCTTCGCCGACCACAAGATCGACTTCGACGAGGTGGACGTCGCCGTGCTGTGGGGACCCGGCGAGTGGGAAGGGTGCCGCTCGACCAGGCTGCTGCCGGGCAGCACGGTGCCGATCTGCAATCCCAGCTACCTCGAGAAGCAGGGCCCCTTCGACGTGCCACAGTCCATCCTGGGCAAGCCCCTGCTGCACGACACCGACCGGCTGGACTGGCAGAACTGGATGCGCCACGCGGGGCTCAAGCACGCGGGCCCGTCACCCGGCCCGATCTTCCAGGACTTCAACCTCCTGCGCGCCGCAGCACTCGCCGGCCAGGGCATCGCACTCTGCCCCAGGAGCCTGATCGCCGACGACCTCGCCTCGGGCCGTCTCGTCCAGCTCTTCGACATCGACATCAAGCATGACTACGGCTACTCGATCATCGAACCTGCCTCTGGGCAAGGCCGACGCTCCGACGCGCTGGACACCTTCAAGGACTGGCTGCTGTCGACGGCGAAGGGGCGGTAAGGGTCTTCTCCCGCTCCTTCAGCGGGAGAAGAAGGCACCCGTTGCGGAACGCAACGGGGAGATGAGGGGAAGCCGCGCTGTCGCTTCGGAGCGCGTTCTCCCTCACCTACCCCGACTGCGTCGGGCCCCCTTCCTCTCCCGCAAGGGCGGGAGAGGACGAGCGCTGCACATACCCAACCTGCCCACTCGGCATTGGCCATGGCGCACGTTTCCCGCTACGCACCCCCCATGGCCACCACGCATTTCACCCCCGCCAAGGTGCAGACCACCACCTATGCCGTGCTGTTCGCGGTCACGGCGGGGCACCTGATCAACGACACGCTGCAGGCGCTGCTCTTGTCGATCTATCCGCTGCTGCGCGAGTTGCACAACCTGAGCTTTGCCCAGGTGGGCTTCATCACCATGGCCTTCCAGGCGACGGCCTCCGTGCTGCAGCCGCTGATCGGGCACTACACTGACAAGAAGCCCTTCCCCTATTCACTGCCCATCGCACCAGCCATGTCGCTGGTAGGCCTCGTGGTGGTCGGCCTCGCGCACAGCTACGGGATGATCCTCGTCGGCGCCACGCTGATCGGCATCGGCTCGTCGATCTTCCATCCGGAGGCCTCGCGGCTGGCGCGGCTGGCGTCCGGCGGTCGCTTCGGCTTCGCGCAGTCACTGTTCCAGGTGGGCGGCAATTTCGGCACATCCATCGGGCCGCTGCTCGCTGCCTTCCTGGTGGTGCCGCATGGCCAGGGCAGTGTCGCCTGGCTGGCGCTGCTGGCACTCCTTTCCGTCGCGGTGCTGAGCTATGCCGCGAAATGGTATGCCCACCACCTCTCGCCCAAGGGTGGCGCCAGGCACAGCGCGCCGCCGCCCAATCCGCTGCCGCGGCGCATGGTCATCACCTCGCTCAGCGTGCTGCTGTGCCTGATGTTCTCGAAATTCCTCTACACTTCAAGCATGTCGAGCTTCTATACCTTCTACCTGATGGACACCTTCGGCCTCAGCCCCAAGGAAGCGCAGATCGACCTGTTCATCTATCTCGCGGCCTTCGCGGCGGGAACGCTCATGGGCGGGCCCATCGGCGACAGGATCGGGCGCAAGGCCGTCATCTGGTTCTCGGTGCTGGGCGCACTGCCCTTCACCGTGGTGCTGCCCTATGCCAACCATTTCTGGACCGTCATCCTGTCCATCCCCATCGGCTTCATCCTGGCCTCGGCCTTCTCGGCCATGCTGGTCTATGCGCAGGAGCTGATGCCGGGGCGGATTGGCATGATCTCAGGCCTGTTCTTCGGCGTGGCCTTCGGCATCGCGGCGGCGGGGGCGGCCCTGCTCGGAACAGTGGCGGACGCCACATCGATCGGTTTTGTCTTCCATATCTGTTCCTTCCTCCCGGCCATCGGCCTCATGGCCATGTTCCTGCCCAACAAGAAGGAGCTTGCGACGGCGCAAGCTGCCGGTTGACCTTTTCGATGTATACGTTCAAATATAACGCACCATGACCATGCAGAGCCCCCTCATCGACCCGTTCGGACGCCACGTCAGCTACCTTCGCGTGTCGGTGACGGACCGTTGCGACTTCCGCTGCGTCTATTGCATGGCGGAGGACATGACCTTCCTGCCCAAGCGCGACCTGCTGTCGCTCGAGGAGCTGGACCGCGTCTGCACCGCCTTCATCGACAAGGGCGTGAAGAAGATCCGGCTCACCGGCGGCGAACCCCTCGTCCGCAAGGGCATCATGACACTGGTCGAAAGCCTTGGCCGCCACCTGAAGTCCGGTGCGCTTGAGGAGCTGACGCTGACCACCAACGGCTCGCAGCTCGCCCGCTTCGCGCCCGAATTGGCCGCCAACGGCGTACGCCGCATCAATGTGTCGGTCGATACGCTGGACGAGGCCAAGTTCCGCCAGATCACCCGCTGGGGTGACCTGCCCAAGGTGAAGGAAGGCCTCAAGGCCGCGCAGAAGGCGGGCCTCCAGATCAAGATCAACGCCGTGGCGCTCAAGGGCGTCAACGACGCCGAAATCCCCGAGATGCTGCGCTGGGCGCATGGCGAAGGCATGGACCTCACCCTCATCGAGACCATGCCGCTCGGCGACATCGACGGCGACCGAACGGACCAGTACTTGCCGCTCTCCATCGTCCGCGCCAGCCTGCTGGACCAGTTCTCGATGGAGGACATCCCCTACAAGACCGGCGGTCCGGCCCGCTATGTGAAGGTGAAGGAGACGGGCGGCCGCCTCGGTTTCATCACGCCGATGACCCATAATTTCTGCGAGAGCTGCAACCGCGTCCGCCTCACCTGCACCGGCACGCTCTACATGTGCTTAGGCCAGGAGGATGCAGCCGACCTGCGGGCCCCCTTGCGTGCCTCCGAGGGCAACGAACTGCTCAGCGTGGCCATCGACGAGGCCATCGGGCGCAAGCCCAAGGGCCACGACTTCGTCATTGACCGTCGCAGCAACAAGCCCGCAGTGGCCCGCCACATGAGCGTCACCGGCGGCTGAGCCCTGCGCAGCCGGCATAGCGGCGCAGTCATGAAGCGCGCTAGGCATCAGTGATGCTTCGCCTGCCGAAAAACACGGCACTCCGCGCCGGCCTCCTGATGGTCTGCGCCATGGGGTCCTTCGTGTGCAACGACACGATCGTCAAGATCGTCGGCGCACACCTGCCGGTGGGTGAGCTGATCGCGCTGCGGGGCGTCATGGCGATTGCCATCCTCACCGCCATCTGTGCCTGGAACGGGCTGCTGGGAGACATTCCGAAGATCCGCCAGAAGAACGTGCTCATGCGCTCCACCTGCGATCTCTTCGCCACGATCTCCTTCGTGACAGCACTCGTCCACATGCCCATCGCCAACCTCACCTCGGTGATGCAGGCGGTGCCGCTGGCTGTGGCACTGCTCTCCATGCTGTTCCTCGGCGAGGAGGTGGGCTGGCGGCGCATGATCGCCATCATCGGCGGATTCATCGGCGTGCTGCTGATCGTCAAGCCGTCGGTCGCGAACTTCTCGATCTACGAGGTCCTCGCGCTGGCCATCGTGCTGTTCGTCGCGGTACGCGACCTGCTGACCAAGATGATCCCGGCGCGCATTCCCGTCTTCCTCGTGGCGCTGGCCAACGCCTGCTTCGTGACGGTGGGCGGACTGGCACTCATGCTGTTCCAGGGCGCCGTGTTACCGCTGCCCTGGGAGGTCGGCATCCTGGCCCTTGCCGCCTGTTTCCTCTCCGCGGGCTATCTCCTCATGGTGGCGACGCTGCGATTGGGCGAACTCACCGCCACCGCGCCTTTCCGCTATTCGGTGATGATCTTCGCCATCATCTCGGGCATCCTCGTCTTCGGCGAATTCCCGGACTGGATCGCCATCCTCGGCATGGTGCTGATCGTGGTCTGCGGGCTTTATGCCGCGCACCGCGAGGCGCTGCGGGCCAGGGCGCTCAGTGGTAGCGCCAGAACGCAAGCGCCGTGAGGCAGACGGCCCAGATCAGGATGCCCTTCCTCACATAATGGTGCGGAATGCGCATCGCCACTTTCGCCGTGAAATAGCCCGAGATCATCGCCCCCGTCATCATCACCAGCGACGGCACCCAGCGGATGACGCCCGCCCTTGCGAAAATGGCGATCGAGATCACCGTCATCAGCGTGATCGTCACGTTGCGGATGGCATTGGCCTGGTGGATCGTCATGTGGCTGAAGATCGCGTAGATCGCAAACATCACGATCCCCATGCCGAGTCCGAAATAGCCGCCATAGACGAAGACGATGAACTCGAGGATGAAGGACAGCCACAGCCAGCGCGAACCGTCGAAGGCGAAATCGCGCTCCAGCTTGTTCTTCAGCCAGGGCCCGAAGGCGAAGGACGAGGTGGCAAACAGGAGGAGCCAGGGGATCACCCGCTCGAAGGCCGCCTGCCCGGTATGGATCAGGATCCATGATCCCAGCACGCCGCCCGTCGCGGCAAGCACAAGCCTGAGCCACAGGTGCTCACGCACCTTCTTCAGCTCATGCCGATAGACCACGGCCCCCACCACATTGGCCGGCAGCACGGCCACGAAGTTGGAGGCATTGGCCTCGATCTCCGTCATGCCCGCCGCCAGCAGCAGCGGAAAAGTCATGAAGCCGGCGCCTCCCGCCATCACATTGATGAAGCCGGCCAGCAGGCCGCCGGCGAAGAGGAGGATGATGTGGAGAGGGTCCAAGGCGGGGCTCACGGCAGGTCAGGAAGGTTTTATGCCCCAAACGAGGGCATCTCCCCAGTGAAAGCTGGGGTTCAGCCTTGCATGGGAAGCGGGATGCCAGCTTGCGCTGGCATGACAGCGCCGAGGGCGGTACACTGCTCCTCATGTGGCTCCATATCCTCATCCTCTCCCTCGTCACCCTGCAGCGGCTGATTGAACTCGCCATTGCCCACCGCAACACGAAAAAGATCGAGGCGCGGGGCGGCTTCGAGGTGGGGTCCAACCGCTATGGCTTCGTGGTCGCCCTGCAAGTCCTGTGGCTGGCCGGGCTCTGGTACCTCGTTCTCACCACCCTTCCGACCATCGACCAGCCATGGGTCTATGCCTATGTGGTGCTGGAGGCGGCTCGCGGCTGGATCGTCGCGGCGCTGGGCAGCAACTGGACGACCAGGCTTATGGTGGTGCCGGGCGAGAACCTCCCCGACGAGGGCTTTCACAGCTGGATACGCCACGCCAATTACTTCGTGGTGGCGGCCGAGATCTTCATCCTGCCCCTGGCGTTTGGCCTCATCTGGTATGCGCTGGCCTTTGGTATTCTCAACCTCATGCTGCTGTTCTGGCGCATGAAGTCGGAGGATGCGGCGCTGAAGCCGCTGCGGGAAGAACCCGCGCCTGCGGAAGAACCTTCGGAGAGCTAGTTCATGCCGGCGGCAACGCCGCCCACCGTGGCATTCACCTTCACCTCGCCCGCCTTTTCGAAAGTGAGGGTCAGCTCGATCTCGTCACCCTCCTTCAGCGGCTGGGTGAGGCCCATCATCATGATGTGATAGCCGCCGGGCTTCATCTGCAGCCTGCCATGGGCCGGGATGTCGATGGCATCGACGTGTTCCATCTTCACGACGCCGTCCACCAGCACGCTCTTGTGCAGGCCAGCCATCTTCGCCGCAGGCGTCGAAACGGCAACCAGCCTGTCCGCATCGCCATGCACCATCAGGCTCACATAGGCGGCCCCCGACTGTGCACCTGGCGTGGCGGACGCGCGGGCATACGCCTTCGTGATCATCACCCCACTGGCGCTGGCCCCCGGAGCCAGTGCTAGGATGGCCGCAAGGGTGAGCAGGATGGCGGCGGCGACTTCTATCAGGGTCTTGCGCATGAAAACCTCCGTGCAAGGGTTTTGGCGTGGCGAAGGATTGCTGTCACGCGCCATGGCGTCGCGGTGGCTGGCGCTGGCGCTGCTGGCCACACCCGCCCACGCACAGGAAACCCCGGTCGCCATCGAATTGGTGCTGGCGCTCGATGCCTCGGCCAGCGTCGACAAGCAGGAGTTCGCCCTGCAGGTGGATGGCCTCGCAGCCGCCTTCCGCGACCCCGATGTGCGGCGCGCGGTGGAAGACCTTCAGCCACTGGGTGTGGCCATTGCCGTGGTGCAATGGGGCGGACCGGGCGAAACCCGTGTCGTTCTGCCCTTCACACAGCTGAACGGCGGCCGTGACGCGAAGGCCTTCGGCTTCCGCATTGGCCTCATCCATCGCTTCATGTGGGCAAGCGCCACCTCCATTGCCACCGGCATCAGCGACAGCGCGTCGCTGATCGAAGGCAATGAATTCGATGGCCAGCGCAAAATAATAGACGTCGCCGGCGACGGCGAGGACAATGGCGCCGCCGATCTCGACTTCGCCCGCCAGTCAGCCCGTGCCCGGGGCATCATCATCAACGGCCTGCCCATCATGGCCGACAGCCCCGACCTCGCCCGGTATTACGACACCCACGTCATCATCGGCCCCGACAGCTTCGTCGAACCGGCCCGCGACTTCGAGGATTACGCCCGCGCCATTCGCGCCAAGCTGCTGAAGGAGTTGCGGCCGCTGGCGTCCTAGACCGGCCTACAGACGCCGTCATCCCGGCGAAGGCCGGGTGACTGAACTCAGGGAGCGGCAGGAAACCCTTGGGAGGCGCTTAGACAAGCTTTCTTTCGGTTTAAGCTAGTGGGGTAGCGGTCTCCCTAATCGCCGAAAAACAATCGTTACGAACTCCATCATGACCGGGGTGGGTTTTCAGCCTTCCTCGGGGTATCCGCCCGAAGCTGGGCCCCGGCCTCCGCCGGGGTGACGACCAACACGGATCACTCCCGCTCCATCGCCCGATCCGCTGCCGTCGCCGGAATCCACCACTCCCGCCCGCGCGGCGTTTCGACATACTCAGGCCACGGAAAATCAACGGGCGGGGCATAGTCGCACCATGGCTCCGGGTCCTCCGCCTGCGCGCGCCGTGTGCGGAACTCCGCCTTGGCGCGCTGCAGTGCTGCCCCATCCGTCATCAGGTCGATGATCGTGCCCGCAATGGTCTTGCCTGCCGTTTCCACCGTCGGATCGATGGTGGCGGGAATGCCGCCCAAGGCGTTGAGCGCCCACTCAGGATAGGCGAAGGCCGGCGGCGCCTTCAGCACGGCGCGGCCGATGTAGAAACGCACCGTGGGAGCGAACCACGTCATGTCGGTGTAGTCGTCAGACGTGTAGTGCGTCTGCCAGGACGGCAGGTCCCTGCGCAGCCGCCGCTCCGCCTCCTGCGGGGGAACGAGCTGCGAGAGTTCATCGGCAAAGGGCTGTACCATCGGGTCGAAACCCAGTTCCTTCTGCAGCGCTTGAGCCACCTTCACGGCCTCCGCGCCATATCGCGGTGCCCCGGCCCGCTCGAGGTTGCGGAAGGTGATCTCCGCCATGGCGTGATTGGCAAGGCCGGGCTTCGACTTCGACACCCAATGGCGCTTCACCGTGCAATGGGCCGCCGCCGCGGCGGCTTCCGCATTGCGGTCGAGCACGGAGTATATCTTCTTCAGCATCGCCACATCCGGGCAGCGCGCCGCGTACATGATCATCGCCATCTGCGCCGCCAGATTGTCGGCAGTCGCCTGCCCACTGGCAAGGATCGTCTCGTTCAATGTCCAGGTGCCGGAGTGCGGCAACATGTGGTCACGCATCATCTTGGACAGCGTATACATGGCGACCACCGCATCATTGGCGCCGGGCGCGCGCGCCGCCGTGTGGGCAGCCGGGATGGGTGCGCCCGCCGCGTCGGTCACGGCCCCCTGCAGCCACGTCTCCGGCTGCTCGCACAGGAACTCATAGATCGCTGCATAGTAAGGCCCGCAATGGGTGTCCCAGCGCGCCGTGTTGCACAGGGGCAGCATGTAGAAGGGGTGGAAGGAGATGATCGCATCGAGCCCGTCGTAATAGCCCTTGGCCGCATGGATGGGCTTTGAGCCCCGCACCTTCTCGGCGGGCTCGCCCATGAAGCGGATGGTGCCGGTGATGCCGTGCTGTTCCATCGCCGCCTTGGCTGCCAGCGCGCCGACCAGCGAGCCCATGCCGAGCGCCGAATGCGGGTCCGTGTGCCCACCCGCGAAACGCGACAGGCCCTTGCGCGGCTGGCGCCACGGCACCGCCGCCTGACAGTTTCCGGGCACCGCGTCATATTCGGCATAAGCCATGATGGTGGGCCCCGGCCCGTTGGACCATGTGGCGGAAAAGGCGGTGGGCATGCCGCCCGAGCCTTCCTCCACCGTAAAACCTTCCGCGCGCAGCCGCTTCACATACCACTCCGCCGAGCGGTATTCGCGCCAGGCCGTTTCGGCGAGATGCCAGATATGGCTGTTCCACGCCGACCAGTCGGCGTGTCTCTCCTCCACCCAGCGAAAGGCATGGCTGTGTGCGGAATTGCTCATGACAGAACTCCAATCAGGTTGGCAGCAGCGTGCTGCAGGTCATCCTCGCTGAAGCCTGCGAAGCTGAGCAGCAGTCCCTGCTCGCGCTTGCGGCCAGCATAGTGGCTGGACAGCGACTGCGTCTCGACGCCCCTGGCCTCGAGCCGTTCCACCATCGCCTCGTCGCCTGTTCCCTGCGGCAGGCGCAGCAGCAGCATGAGACCGGCAGGCGAGGCATCGATGGTGAAAAGCCTCCCCTCCCCCGGTTTCAGCGCCTCGATCAGCGCACGCCGCCTCGCTGCATAGATGCGACGCATGCGGCGAATATGGATGGCGAAGGCACCGGAACCCATGAACTCGGCGAGCGCCGGCTGCGCCATCAGCGACGGTGGCGCACCATGCGATACGCGCTCGTCGCGGAACCGCTTCACCAGCGCCTTGGGCACCACGATGTAGCCCAGCCTCACGATGGGAGAGAAGACCTTGGAAAACGTACCGGTGTAGATGACGCGTGCCCGCTTATCGAGGCTCATGAGGGCGGGCAGCGGCTTGCCGACATAG
This sequence comes from Bradyrhizobiaceae bacterium, assembly GCA_947475225.1. Taxonomy (GTDB): domain Bacteria; phylum Pseudomonadota; class Alphaproteobacteria; order Rhizobiales; family Aestuariivirgaceae; genus Aestuariivirga. Next base: position 13,562 of record CANJMQ010000027.1, on the reverse strand, counting down.
CGATATTCGCTGTCGTAATCGTCCTCGATGACGATGGCGTCAGCCGCCGCCGCCCAGTCGAGCAGTTCGAGGCGGCGGGCGAGCGGCATGGTGACGCCAGTCGGATATTGCCGCGCCGGGGTGACGAAGGCGGCGCGCGCGCCCATTGCACGCTCGATGCCGCGCGTCACCACCAGGCCCTCGGCATCAACGGGCACCGGCACGGCGGTGACGCCACCCAGCGAGAAGATGCGGCGCGCCGTGGGATAGCCCGGTTCCTCGAACCACACCTCGTCACCAGAGGCCAGCGTTGCCCGCCCGATCAGGTCGAAGGCATCGAGGCCTCCCGCCGTGACGATCACCTGTTCGGCAGCACAGTCGATGCCGCGCCATTCGTAAAGGTGCCGCGCGATGGCCTCGCGCAGCGGCAGCCAGCCGAAGGGATCATTGTGCTCGAGCAGCGTCACCGGCGGGTTGCGCCAGAAGCGGCCGAGCAACCGTCCCCATTCGTCATGCGGGAAGTTCTCCCAGTCGACGAGACCGGAGCGGAAGGGCCGTGCCGGCTCGCGCCGGCCGGTGCCGCGCGACGGCTCCCGCGCCCGCTCCTTGGGGGCTGAGGTGAGGAGCGACTCGGGAAGTTCCGCCGCCACCCGTGTGCCCGAGCCCGATCGGGTTTCGAGATAGCCTTCACTCAGCAGCTGCTCATAGGCCTCCACCACGGTGGCGCGGGCGACGTTCAGCTCCTCCGACAGGGCGCGCGTCGAGGGCAGCCTGGTCTGCGGCTTCAGCCGCCCGCTCAAGACAAGCGATCGGAGCTGCCGGGCGATCTGGGCCTGGATCGGCTCACGGTCATCACGGTCAATGCCGATCTCGCTGGCCGATGTACCGAGAAGTGGTCTGCTCATAAGCGCCTGACTTGGTCCTTTCCGCCAGACCATATCGCAGGCATCGAGAAGGCACAATGGAGTGACCCGCATGGATGCCCCGACCGAAAGAACCCGCGTCAAGCGGATGAACAAGCGCGCCAAGTATGATGCCGAGACGGTGCACGGCATCCTTGACGCCATGCCGATCTGCAGTGTCGGCTACGTCTTCGACGGGGCTCCCTATGTGACGCCCACCCTGCAGTGGCGCGAGGGCGACCACCTCTACTGGCACGGCTCCTCCGCCAGCCGCATGCTGGAGGCCTGCACGGAGACACAGGTTTGCGTCACGGTGTCGATCATCGACGGTTTCGTGATGGCGCGCTCGGCCTACAACCACTCCTGCAACTACCGCTCCGTCATGGTGCTCGGCACGGCGCACAAGGTGACGGACGCAGCCGAAAAGGAGATGCGCCTCAAGCATTTCACCGAGGGCCTGTGGCCCGGCCGCTGGGACATGCTGCGCCAGATGACGGCACAGGAGCTGAAGGCGACGACGGTGCTGAAGCTGTCGCTCGAGGAGGCCTCCGCCAAGGTTCGCACCGGTGCCCCGGGCGACGACGAGGCGGACTACGCACTCCCCATCTGGGCAGGCATCATCCCCGTTCGCCAGCAGATAATGGCGCCAGAGGATGACCCGCGATTGCTGCCGGGGCTGACGCCTCCAAAGCACATTACGGATTTCAAGTTCGGCTAGGCGCCTACTGCGTCCGCCGCACCAGCTCGACCATGTAGGCCGTGGACCAGCCGAAGCTCAGCAGGCCATTGGCCGCCGTGAGGCCGGAGAGAATGCGCCATTTCTCGTCGAGGATGATGTCGCCGAAGCCCAGCGTCGAAAAGGTGACGAGCGAGAAATAGAGCGATGGCTCGAAGGAATGAAACACGCCTGCGAGATAGAACGTCACCGCCCAGACCCAGACATTCGCCGTCTGCACCAGCATCACGAACAGCACACCGATGACGATCGTCGCAGTGTTGGTGAAGCGCCGGAAGAAGCGTCGCAGATGGACGATGATCTTCTCCAGCCGCTGCGCGAAGGCAGCGAACATCTCGGCCTGGATGACGGCATTGATGGCGATGACGAATGTGCCGAGTGCAAGCTGTCCGATCATGCGTCGATGACCTCGACATGGCTGATCAGGCCGTCTTCGGTGTAGGTCACCGTTTCCACCCCACGGCGCGTGATGCGCTTGCCGGTGGAGCGCGCCGTGGCCTCGAGCCGCCAGGCGAAGCGCACCACGCTGGGCGACAGGATTTCGACGCCCTCGTCCTCGGCATATTGGTCCGGGTGCTCATGGAAATAGGCGGTGAAGGCGGTGAGGATGGCGTCGCGCCCCGTAATGCGGCCGTTGACGCCCTTCGAGACATAGACGGCGTCGGGCGCGAACATCGCCCTCACCGTCGCCTCGTCATAGTGGTTGAGCGCCTCATGGTAGCGGCTGGTGAGGGCCAGAAGGTCCAGCGTCATCTGCCGAATTCACCCATGATGCGCACCCAGCTGCGGATGCCGCGCCGATAGCTTTCGAGATCATATTTTTCGTTGGGGCTGTGGATCGCGTCGTCGGTCAGTGCGAAGCCGACAAGAATCGAATCCATCCGCAAGATGTCCTTGAAGAAGCGGCAGATGGGGATCGAGCCACCGGAACCCATCAGCACCGTGTCGCGCTTGAACTCGTCCTTCAGCGCCTTGGCCGACTTGGCGATGAACGGGTTGTCCTCGGGGATCTCGGTCGCGGGGCTTCCACCGCCACCGGCGAATTCCACCTTGCAGTCCTTCGGGATCAGGCCCTTCACGAACCTCTGGAAGGCCTTGAGGATCTTGTCCGGGTTCTGCTTGCCGACGAGGCGGAAGGTGAACTTGGCATGCGCCTTGGAGGGGAGAACCGTCTTGGTGCCCACACCGGTATAGCCGCCCCAGATGCCGTTGACCTCGGCCGTGGGCCTGGCCCAGATCTGCTCCAGCACCGACTTGCCCTTTTCGCCAGCGGGGTGCTTCAGCCCCACGTCCTTCAGGAACTTCGCTTCCGAGAACTTCAGCGACTGCCACTGCTTCCTCGTCGACCTGGGCAGGTCGGCGACACCGTCATAGAACCCGGGAATGGTCACCTTGCCTTGTCTGTCATGCAGCGCCGCGATCACCTTGCTCAGCACGCGGATCGGGTTCATCGCCGGGCCGCCATACATGCCGGAGTGGAGATCGATCTTGGGGCCGGTGATGGTCACCTCCTCGCGCACCATGCCGCGCAGCCTGGTGGTGATGGCCGGCGTCTTCGGGTCCCACATGTTGGTGTCGCAGACGAAGGCGGCGTCGCAGGAAAGCTCCTTGGCATTGGCCTTGAGGAAGGGCACGAGCGACGGTGAGCCACTCTCCTCCTCGCCCTCGATCAGGAAGGTGGCGCGGATCGGCAGTGTGCCGGTGGTACGGATCCAGGCGCGCGCGGCCTCCACGAAGGTCATGAACTGGCCCTTGTCGTCGGAGGTGCCGCGGCCATACATGCGCGTCACCGCGCCGTCCTTCTTGATGGTCGGCTCGAAGGGCGGCGTCTTCCACAGGTCCAGCGGGTCGGCGGGCTGCACGTCATAGTGGCCATAGAACAGCAAGTGCGGCGTCTTGTCGGTCGCCTCCTTCGGCGTGTAGTGCGCGACAACCATGGGCCGGCCCGGTGTCGGCCGCACCTGCGCCTTGAAGCCGAGCGCCTGCAGGTCATCGACAATGGCATTGGCCGCCTTCTCGCAGTCCGCGGCGTAGGCGGGGTCAGTCGAGATCGAGGGGATGCGCACCAGCTTGAACAGGCGTTCGAGGCTGTTGTCGAAATCCTTCGTGGCAGCGTCGAGCACGGCATTGAGTTCGGTCATGTCAGTCACTTTCCTGCGAATTGCGCGAAGATGCGGACCCAGGTGCGGGTGCCGCGCCGGAAGCTCGCCACATCATATTTCTCGTCGGGCGAATGGGCATTGTCGTCGGCCAGCCCGAAGCCGACGAGCAGGCTGTCCACCTTCAGGTGCTTCTTGAAGGATTCGACCACGGGGATCGAATAGCCCGCCGCCGAGAGCACTGGCGCACGTCCAAACTCGTCCTTCAATGCCGCCTGCGCCGCCTTGATCCATGGCGTGTCCACCGCCACCGCGATGCCGCTCGAGTCGCCGCCGCTGTCATCGAAGCGGGCCTTGCAGTCTTTCGGCAGCTTGTCCTTCACGAAGGCCTTGAAGGCCCGGCGGATCTTCTTCGGGTCCTGGCCCTCGACGAGGCGGAAGGTGAGCTTGGCGGTCGCTTCAGCCGGCAGCACCGTCTTGCTGCCGACGCCGCGATAGCCACCATAGATGCCGTTCACCTCCGCCGTGGGCCTCGCCCACATCTGCTCCAGCGCGGAGTAGCCCTGTTCGCCCGCCGGGATCGCGAGTCCAACATCGCCAAGGAACTTCTTCGCCGGAAACTTCAGGCTCTCCCACTGCTTCCTCACTCTTGGCGGAATCGGCTTCACGCCGTCATAGAAGCCGGGAATGGTGATGCGGCCGCGCGCGTCGTGGATCGCCGCCACGATGCGGCTCAGCACCTTGATGGGGTTCTGCACCGGTCCGCCGTAAAGTCCGGAATGCAGGTCGATCTCAGGGCCTGTCACCGTCACCTCGATGCCCATGCAGCCGCGCAGCCTGGTGTCGATGGCGGGGGTTTTCTCATCCCACATGCCGGTATCGCAAATGAACACGGCATCGACGGGAAATTCACGCGCATGAGCCTTGAGAAAGCGATCGATGTGGCTGGCATCGCCTTCCTCGTCGCCCTCGATCATCACGGTCAGGCGGAAGGGCAGGCTCCCATGCAGCTTCAGCCAGCAGCGGCTGGCTTCCAGAAAGGTCATCAATTGGCCCTTGTCGTCCGCCGAGCCACGCGCAAAAATTGCATCCTGGTCGCTCGCTCCCTTGCGGATCTGCGGTTCGAAGGGCGGCGACGTCCAGAGCTCCAGCGGATCGGCGGGCTGAACATCGTAATGGCCGTAGAACAGGATATGGGGAAGCTTCCCGGCCCCCGGAGGCGCATACTGACCCAGCACGAGAGGCTGGCCCGTGGTCTTGCGCAGACCCGCGCGGAATCCCATGGCCTTCAGTTGCCCCACCAGCCAGTTAGCGGTGGCCAGGCAGTCCTTGTGGTGGGCCGGATCGGTGCCGACGCTGGGAAACCGCAGCAGTTCGAACAGGCGGTCCAGGCTCTCAGGGAATTGTTGATCTATTTCTGCAAGAACTGTCGCTGGATGTACCAAGATTTCACCAATTGCCTGCCTCAGGCGAACAATGTCACGGCGGCAGCCCTCGCGGCAAGGGCTGCGGCATGACGCCGGACGAGTTCTCGCTGGCCCGTGACAGCCTGCAGGCGCAGGAGCCCTCGGCGGGCCTCCGGCGGTTCCGCCGCCGCGGCTACCAGCGCTTCCTGGCCTTCATGGGCGATATCGATCTGGCCTTCCTGTGGAAGCGCCGCTGGTTCTTCATCACCATGGCGGTCGGCTTTGGGCTGATGGCGTTGCCCACCCCGTCCGGCCTCACCCATGAGGGGCAGACAGTGCTGATCATGTCGCTGATGGCGACGATGCTGTTCATCACCGAGCCCATTCCGTTGCCCACCGTGCCGCTGCTCATCATCGTGGGCCAGGTGGTGCTGCTGCATGTCGACCCCACCAAGGTGGCGCAGAGCCTGATGACGGACTCGGTCCTCTTCATCATGGGCTCGCTGATGCTGGCGGTGGCCATCGTCCGCCAGCGCCTCGACAAGCGCATCGCCTGGTGGATCGTGCGCATGACGGGCACCAACATCTACTGGATCAGCTTCGGCATCACGGCGGTCTGCGGCATCATCGCGGCCTTCATCGGGGAGCACACGGTGGCAGCCATGATGCTGCCCGTGGGTGTGGCGCTCATCACGCTGACATCAAACGACCCGAAGAAGGTTCGCAACCTCGCGGCCGTGCTGCTGTTCTCGATCTCCTACGGCTGCTCCATCGCCGGCGTCGCAACCCCCTCGGGCGGCGCGCGCAACGCCATCATCATCAGCTACTGGAAGGACTTCTTCTACAATCCCGCCGATCCGGCCACCTATCGCTACCTGATGGACTACGTGACCTGGATTACCTACGCCTTCCCGATGTTCATCCTGCGGCTGCCCATCGTCACGGCCATTCTCATCTTCACCTTCAAACCCGAAGTCACCGACATGTCGCGCGCCATCTCGCGGCTGCGCACGCAGGTGTCCATGCAGGGCCCGATGCGCGCCTCGGAGTGGCTCACCATCCTCATCTTCGCCCTCACCATCATCGGCTGGGTGACATTGTCGAACTCGCTGGGCCTCGGCGTCATCGCCATCGGCGGCGCCTCGCTCTTCCTCATCCTCGGCCTCGTACGCTGGGAGGACATCAACTCCGGTGTCAACTGGGGCGTCGTGCTGCTCTATGCGGCCGCGATCTCGCTGGGCGTCGAGATGAAGGCCACGGGTGCTGCCGAGTGGGTGGCGCAAAGCGTCTTCGAGGGCATGCGCCAGATCGGCGCCACCGGCACCTTCGGCTTCAACGCGGTGATCTCGCTCCTCACCATCGGCGTCTCCAATACCATGACGGCGGGTGCCGCCGTGGCGGTGCTGGCTCCCGTTGTCCTGAAGACAGCAGTGACGGCCCACCAGGACCCGATCGACGCGGGCTTCATCACCGCCATTTCATCGGCCTTCGGCTACCTCACTCCCGCCGCCCAGCCGGCCTTCACCATCATCTACGCCTCCGGTTTCCTGAGAGGCAGCGACTTCTTCAAGGTCGGCATCCGCATGATGGTATTGTCCTTCATCGTTCTGATGGCCATTTCGGTGCTGTACTGGCCGCTTCTGGCTCCTTAGACTGGGATCATGCTGTTCAAGCGCTCAACCCTTTCCGACCGTCAGGAGGCTGCGGTCCAGAAAACGCTGCAGAACCTGCGCACGCAGCGCCGCAACCGCTTCCGCATCCTGGCCTGCATCGACGGCACCGATGAATCGCTCGTCACCGTGCGAGCCGCCGCACGGTTCTGCGTGCAGGACAGCTGCGACCTGATCATTCTCTTCGTGCGCCCCATCGATTCCGGTCTGCAGTCCGGTGGGTTGCAGGTCAGACTGGCGCGCGAGAACATGCTTGAAGCCGGTTTCGAGCTTCCCGGCGTCAGGCACCTCAAGCGCGCGCTCGATATCCTGAAGCAGACGGGAATCGACGTCGAAGGCTGGCCCAAGGAGGCCCAGCGCAGCGAGGCCTGGGGCGACCCGGCGGGCGACAACAAGCTGGAATTCCGCAGTCCCGAGGGCCGCGCTGTGGTGCTGAAGCTCAAAACGGCGCCGGATGTGGCCAACGGCATCCTCGACCAGTACGAACTCGGCCCCTACAACCTGATCATCATGGGCCAACCGTCGCGCTGGCATGGCGAGCTGATGTCCTTCTTCCGCTCCGGCATCGTCCAGACGGTCACCACCATGGCCCCTTGCTCGGTGCTCGTGGCGCGAGACAGCCTCGATAAAAAGGGCTTCTTCATCTGCACCGATGGGTCCTCGCGCTCCATGCAGGCGGTGCGCCGTGCTGCGGTGCTGGCGCAGGTGACGGGCGAGCCCATCACGCTGTTCTCGGTCGCCGATACGCAGGCCGGCAAGCCTGCGGCGGAAGAGGCCGTGGCCAATGCCAGGGCCTTGCTCAAGGCGATGAAGATCCAGGTGTCGGAAACCCGCGTTGCGGTTGGCAAGCCCGTCGAGGAGATCGTCGAGGTTGGATCGCTCTACAAGGTCATCGTGGTGACCGATGAAGGGCGTTCGCGGCTTGAAAGAGTGGTTCGCGGATCGACGGCGACCGACGTCGTCCGCAAGGCGCGCACCAGCGTGTTGAACGTCAGATAACCGGCATCGAACTGGGGCACGGCAATGGCCAACTACAAGCTCTACTGCATGGGCGAATCAGGCAACGCCTACAAGGTCGCGCTGATGCTCGATCTCTGCCGCTTGTCCTGGGAAGCTGTCTGGGTCGATTTTTTCCACGGCGAGACGCGCGCGCCCGAATTCCGCAGCAAGCTCAACGAACAGGGCGAGGTGCCGGTGCTGGAGCATGGCGGCAAGCGGCTCAGCCAGTCGGGCGTCATCCTCGACTATCTTGCCGAGATCACCGGCAAGTTCGGGGCCAAGAGCGAGGACGAGCGGCGCGAGATCTGGCGCTGGATACTGTTCGACAATCACAAGTTCACGGCGAACCTCGCCACGTTGCGCTATCTCGTCCAGTTCGCCAAGACGGGCGAAACACCGGTGACCGAGTTCCTGCGGGCCCGCGCCATCAACGCCATGAAGATCGTGGATCACCACCTGGGGGACAAGCCGTTCATCATCGGCGAGCGCGCCACCATCGCCGACCTGTCGATGGTCGGCTACCTCTACTACGGTGACGAGCTCACCGTGCCGCTTGGCGGCTTCGTCAATATCGAGAGGTGGATGGACCGCGTAAAGGCGCTGCCAGGGTGGAAGCACCCCTATGATGTCATGCCGAGAAAACCCGGCAAGGCCGCAAGCTGAGCGTCAGCTGCGCGCCGGTTCGAGGGCGTTGATGTATTCGTCGAGGTGCTCAAGGTTCTCGAAGCGCATCCAGCCTTCCGACGTCTCGGCCTCCACCGTGCCGTCGGACAGGATGCGTGCCGGGTGGCGCCGGATGACCCGCTCCTCGACCACATAGAGCATGCCATCATCCATCACCTCTTCCTCGGCAATGGTTTCTTCCTCGACCACAGCCTCCTCGGCGGCTTCCTCTGCCTCGGCTTCGGCCGGGGCCTCGATCATGGCGGGCGGCGGGTTGGAACGGGCGTCGAAGGCCTGCTCGATTTTCTGTCGGGCCTGTTCGAGGGCCTGAATGGTGTCGCGCGTCGGGCGGGAGACGTCGTCCTCGGCGATGACAGCGGCCGCTGCTGCAGATGCTTCGGCGCTGGCCTGCTTGACGCTGCGGGGGTCGAATTCGGGGATCGCCGCCGTCGCGGCGGCCGGGATCACCGCTTCGGGAACGATCGAACGGACCGGGTGCCGATCCCGTGCCGCGGCTTGCCCGTCGATCACGCTGCCGAGCCCCAGGGACAGTATGCCGCCGACCAGCAGAATGGCCGCGGTATGAATGTCGATGCCCCCGGGTCGGACCGCCGACACAAAGAGGACGATGCCAAGCGCCACGCCCGCCGCGATCAGCAGGATGCCGCAAATCCACATCAGCTTTGCCATCATAACCTCCCCGGGCTCAATCGATTCGCCCGCAGTAAAACCTTCCGCATACACAGCGCGGACACGGTTAATTTTCCATCAACTGGCCGTTGGGGCAACTACTGTCCATCGACCACGATCCGGGGTGCCGGACGGGCCAGTTGCCCGCCTTCGAGGCTGGCCCAGACCTGCCGCGCCACATCCCGATAGAGGGCCGTGTGCAGGCTGTCGGGCTGGGTCGCCACCACCGGCTCGCCCGAGTCGGAGCGCAGCCGCACCTCCTTGTCGAGCGGGATTTCGCCAAGGAACGGCACGCCGATGCGGGAGGCTTCCTCCCTTGCACCGCCATGGCCGAAGATCTCGTGCCGCTCGCCGCACTTGGTGCAGGTGAAATAGCTCATGTTCTCGACGATGCCGATCACCGGCACATTCACCTTTCGGAACATGTTGAGGCCCTTCCTCGCATCGATCAGCGCCAGGTCCTGCGGGGTGGACACGATCACGGCGCCGGCGAGCGGCGTCTGCTGGGCCAGTGTCAGCTGCACGTCGCCGGTGCCGGGCGGCATGTCGATCACCATCACGTCGGCCTCACTCCATTCGGTATCGCGCAGCAACTGGGTCAGCGCCGACATCACCATGGGGCCACGCCAGATCATGGCCGTGTCCTCCGGCACGAGGAAACCGATGGACATGACCTCGACGCCATAGCGGGTCATCGGCTTCATCTTCTTGCCGGCGGCATCCGATGGCTCGGGCTTGCCCGTGAGGCCGAAGAGCTTGGGGATGGAGGGGCCGTAAACGTCAGCATCGAGAACCGCCACCTTGAGACCCAGCGACTTAAGGGCGAGGGCCAGGTTGACGGCCGTCGTGGATTTGCCGACGCCACCCTTGCCTGAGGCCACCGCGATCAGATGCTTAATGCCCGGAACGCCCGTCCCGCGCTGCCCCTGGGGTTGCTGCGGCGGCTGGCCCGGCTGCGGTGGGGCGCGCTCGGCGGTCAAGGCCACCATCGCCTTGTCAACGCCGGGGATGCCTTGCACGGCTTTCTCGACGGCACCGCGCAGGGCCTCCATGGTCTTCACGTGCTGCGGGCTGGTGGTCAGTGCGAACATCACCGTTCCACCCTGGATGGCGATGTCGGACACAAGGCCGGCGGACACGACATTGCCCCGTCCGTCGGGTGCGGCGATGCGCTTCAGAACCGAGAGGACGTCGTCCGGCGTGACAGTGGCCATGTGCTTCAGAATCCCTTGTGGTTCAGACATCTAGAACGCTGGGACAACAGCTTCAAGCGCGGTCCGCGACTAGTCTTCCTTGTTGCTGACGCCCGCCGAGGCGAAGGTGGCCATGCCGTTGTGCAAATTTGCAGCGGTCTTGACGATGCCAGCCGCCACGGCCGCACCCGAACCCTCGCCCAGCCGCATGCCCAGTTCGAGGATGGGCTTCAGCCCCAGCTGTTCCAGCAACCGGCGGTGCGCGGGCTCCGCCGACAGGTGGCCCGCCACGCAATGCTCCAGCGCATCCGGTCGCATGGCATAGAGCACGGCGGCGGCGGCGGTCGCCACATAGCCATCGAGGATCACGGGAATGCGCTGCAACCGGGCCGCCAGCACCGCCCCGGCCATGGCCGCCAGTTCGCGCCCGCCGAGGCGGCGCAGCACTTCGAGCGGATCGCCGAGATGCGCCTTGTGCAGTGCCACGGCGCGGCGCACCGCATCCGCCTTGCGCTTGAGGCCTTCGGAATCGACACCCGTGCCGGGACCCACCCAGTCCTGCGCCTCGCCGCCGAACAGGCCATTGCAGATGGCGGCCGCAATCGTGGTGTTGCCGATACCCATTTCGCCCACGCACAGGAGGTCGCAGCCCTCAGTTGCTTCCATGCCATAGGCCATGGTGGCGGCACATTCGGCCTCATCAAGGGCGGCATCCCGGGTGATATCGCGGGTCGGCTTCTCGAGGGCGAGTTCGAAGACCTTGAGGCCCAGGTCGAAGCTCTTGCAGATCTGGTTCACGGCAGCGCCGTCGTTCTGGAAATTGGCAACCATCTGCATGGTCACGTCCTGCGGGTAGGCAGCAACGCCCTGTGCAACAACACCATGATTTCCGGCAAAGACAGCAACCACAACACGCTCGACCTTTGGCGGATGCTGCGCTTGCCAGGCGCACAGCCATTCGCTGAGGTTCTCGAGGCGACCGAGGGCGCCGGGCGGCTTGGTCAGCTGGCCCTCGCGGGCCCGGCAGGCGGCCACGGCGTCCAGATCGGGCCCGGGGATGTCCTTCACAAGGTTGCGGATATCATCGAAGGGCAATCCCGTGGCAGCATTTGTCATTTGTCGAAAAAGCTCCTATTTCTAGAGGCATAACACTACAGGATTCGGGACTGCCACATATCATGAGCGACGCGTTCAAGCCTCGCAGCGTACATCGGGGGCGGTTCCGGCCATTTGCGTCATTCCTCACGGCGCTGCGCTTCCTCACCCGCATGCCGGTGCCGTTTGTGAGAACGGTTGATCCGCCGCCGCTGAGGGAGTCCATGTGGATGTTCCCGGTGGTGGGCGCCGTGGTGGGAACGGTTGCCGGCGTCGCTCTGTTGCTGGCCCATGTTGCCCGCCTGCCGGAACTTTTCTGCGGGCTCTTTGCACTGGCCGTCGGCGCGATGCTGACGGGGGCCTTCCACGAGGACGGGCTCGCCGACGTCGCGGATGGTTTCGGCGGTGGCAATACCCGCGAAGAACGCCTTGAAATCATGAAGGATAGCCGCATCGGTGCGTTCGGCACGCTGACCCTCGTCATCACGGTCATGGCCCGCGCCTCGCTGCTGGCCGCGCTGCTGGTGCTGAAGCCATTGGCGGTGATCGTGCTGGTGGCGGGGGCGGCGGCCTTCTCGCGGTCGCTGATGGTGGACCTGCTGTGGGCCACCCGCCCGGCCCGCGCAAATGGTCTCTCGGCCATGGCAGGCCAGCCAAACCGCAACACCACCCTGCTGGCGCTGGCCATCGGTGGGCTCGGCGCGGGGATCGGCGGCAGCATGGTGTTGTCACCGGAAGCAGGCGTGCTGGCACTGGTGGCGGGCGGCCTGGCGCTGGCGATGGTGCGGGGATTGGCGATCCGCAAGATCGGCGGGCAGACCGGAGACGTTTGCGGGGCGGGCCAGGTGATGGCAGAGACGGCCATGCTGGCGGTCTATGCCGCCGCCGTGGCATTCCGATAAACCGCCGTTTTTGAACTATCTTTCGGCACCGGCCGCAGTATCGTCGGCATCATGAACGCACCCTATCAGACCGCTATCGAGACGCCCTGCATCAAGATCTGCGTCGTCGACCCGGAGACCGGTTTCTGCATCGGCTGCGGGCGGACGCGGGGCGAGATCGGCGGCTGGCTGGGCATGTCGCCCGACGAGCGGCGCACCGTGATGGCGGAACTTCCCCAGCGCGTGGAAGGACTTACGCGGCGAAAGACGCGTCGGGGCGGACGGGCTGGACGTCTGCAGGCCGGCTGATCCTGGACGCTACTTCTTTCGCAGCCTTTTCAAGCACTTCGATGCCGGCACCGGGCTTCGGCGCCTCCTCCGACAACACGCGGCGCCACAGGCGCCCGCCGGGAAGGCCATGGAACATGCCGAGCATGTGGCGGGTGATGTGTTGCAGCCAGACGCCCTGCGCAAGCTGTTGTGAAACATAGGGTTTCATGCGCTCGATGACATCCAGCGGATCAGTGATGTCGCGCGGCGCGCCGAAGATGCGGGAATCGACCTCCGACAACAGCCACGGCGTGTTGTAGGCGGCGCGTCCGAGCATGACGCCATCGACATGCTTCAGATGCTCCAACGCATCGTCGAGAGTTGCCACGCCGCCGTTGATAATGATGTTGTTGCCGGAGTGTTTTTGCTTGATGCGGTAGACACGCTGGTAGTTGAGCGGCGGCACCTCGCGGTTCTCCTTGGGCGAGAGGCCTTTCAACCATGCCTTGCGCGCATGTATCACGAAGGTTGTGACGCCAGACTGCATGACCGTCTCGACAAAGTTCGTGAAATCGTCTTCCTCGTCCTGGTCGTCGATGCCGATGCGGCACTTGATGGTGACCGGCACCTGAACCGCCGCGCGCATGGCGCCGAGGCAGTCGCGCACCAGTTCCGGCTCGGCCATCAGGCAGGCGCCGAAGCGTCCGGTCTGGACGCGGTCCGACGGGCAGCCGACATTGAGATTGATTTCACAATAGCCGTAGTCCTCTCCCCACTTCGCGGCCTCAGCGAGGAGTTTCGGATCGCTACCACCAATCTGCAGCGCCACGGGCTGTTCGAGCGAGTCGAAACCGAGAAGCCGCTGCCGGTCACCGTGGCGGATCGCAAGGGCGGTGACCATCTCGGTGTAGAGCAGCGCATGACGCGTCAGCTGGCGGTGGAACATCCGGCAATGCCGGTCGGTCCAGTCCATCATGGG
>CANJMQ010000026.1 GCA_947475225.1 Bradyrhizobiaceae bacterium | reverse complement strand
TTGCGGTCATGGCAGACTGTCGACGCTGTTTGCCAAGGGCCTGTCTTGCATCCGGCCCAAAATTGCGCAAGTCTTCCACCTAACAGGCCGGTCATCCGGTGGATGTCGGTTTAGACGCGGTTAATCCGAGACCGCCAACCCATGCCATCCCGCAATTTCAGCCTCAGGCTATCGCTGTTCAATGCCGTGCTGTTCCTCGGCAGCGGCATCCAGCTCCCCTTTTTGCCCCTTTGGCTGAAGAACAGGGGCCTTCCGGACTCCCAGGTTGCACTGGTGGTGGCGCTAATGATGGCGGTCAGGATCCTCGGGGTACCGCTTGGCACATTCATCGCCGACCTTACGCAGCGCCGCCGCGCGGTGATCATCGCCTGTGCCTTCGGCTCGACGGCGGCCTATGTTCTGCTGAGCTTCATGGCCAGCTTCTGGCCGATCCTGCTCGCCGGCATGCTGGCCGCCGCCCTGCTGGCACCCATCGTGCCGCTCACCGAGACGCTGGCGGTGGAGGGGAGTGCCCATTATGGCCTCGACTATGGCCGCATCCGGCTGTGGGCGTCACTCAGTTTCCTCACGGGGAGCCTCGGGGCGGGCGCGCTGCTGGAGGTGATCCCGGTGGGCTGGGTGATCCTGCTCATTGCCGCCGCGCAGGCGCTGGGCGCACTGGTCACGCTGCTGCTCCCGCAGGACAAGGCGGTGCGCGCCGCCAGCAAGGTGGAGCCGATCCGACTCTCAGCCTTCATTGCGCTGGCGAGTGCGGCGAGCTTCATCGTCTTCATGCTGGCGGCGGGGCTCGGTCAGGCGAGCCACGGCTTCCTCTATGCCTTCGGCTCGGTCTATTTCGAGGCGCTCGGCTATTCGAAGTTCGTAATAGGCATGCTGTGGGCGGCGAGCGTCATGGCGGAGGTGCTGATGTTTGCCTTCTCCAACCGCTTCTACAAGGCCTTCGGCTCGGTGCGACTCATCATGCTTGGCACCGTCATTGCCACGCTGCGCTGGGCGGTCACGGCGCTGGCCCCGCCGCTGGCTCTGCTGTTCCTGGTGCAGACGCTGCATGCGGGCTCCTTCGGCCTCACGCATCTGGGCACCATGCACTACATCCGCGAGCGGGTGCCGGCCAACATGCGCAATACCGCGCAGGGACTCTTCTCCGTGCTCTCCAGCGGTATCCTGATGTCCGGCACCATGTGGGCCTCGGGCACGCTCTATGCGGGGTTGGGCGGTGGTGCCTTCTTCGTGATGGCGTTGATTTCGGCGCTGGCCTGCGGCCTCGCCGTTCTGCTTCAGGCGATCAGCCCCAGAGGTCTGGCGGTGGCGGCTGCATGAGGCTGCCGTCGAAGCGGATCCCCGGCACGCGATCCTGCTTCAGCAGCAACGGGCCGTCGAGGTCGATCACCTCGGCAAGAGGCGAGAGCAGAAAGGCGGGCGCCATGGCGAGCGAGGTGGCCAGCATGCAGCCGACCATGATGTCGAGATCACGCTCGCGCGCCGCGCGGGCGAGCGCGATGGCGGGAGTCAAGCCACCCGTCTTGTCGAGCTTGATGTTGATCGCATCATACTTGCCGATCAGCTGGTCGAGCGTGTCGAGGCCGTGGGCCGACTCGTCGGCGCAGACGGTGACGGCGCGCGAAACAGTGCGCAGCGCCTCGTCGTTTCCTGCCGGCAGCGGTTGCTCCACGAGTTCGACGCCCACGTCGGCGCAGGCAGAGAGCATTGCCGCGAGATTGTCTGGCGTCCAGCCTTCATTGGCATCGACGATCAGGCGGCTCGATGGCGCGTTGCGGCGGATCAGCTTCAACCGATCGGCATCCCCCTCGCGCCCGAGCTTGAGCTTGAGCAGCGGGCGCCCGGCGGCCCGCGCTGCCGCCTCGCCCATCGCCTCCGGCGCATCGAGGCTCAGCGTATAGGCCGTGACGGCGGACTTCGGCGCGGGCAGGCCGGCGAGTTGCCAGACGGGCCTGCCCGACGTCTTCGCCGCCAGGTCCCACAGCGCGCAGTCGAGCGCGTTGCGTGCGGCATGTGGTGAGAGGATGGAGGCCAACTCGTCCCGCGTCACGCCCGCCTCGATCCGCCCGCGCACGGCTTCGAGTGCCGACATGACCTGCGGAACCGTCTCCTCATAGCGGGGGTAAGGTACGCATTCGCCGTGGCCCACATGGCCTGCGTCTTCCAGGCGCACCGTCACCACATGCGCCTCGGTCTTGCTGCCGCGCGAGATGGTGAAGGTGCCGGCGATCGGCCAGCGTTCCTCGGCGATGTTGAGCAGCATGGACGAAACCCGACGAAGCGTCAGTTCTTCGTCGGGGACTTGCCGCGGCCGGTGGAGGCGCCGGGGCCCGAGACATCCAGCGTGCCGGCCTGGCGCTTCACCACGTCGGCAAGTGCCGCCAGCGCGCCGATCTGGTCGGCCACCACGCGGCGCATGGCGTCAGCGTTGGAACGGGTCTCCTCCGGAAGTTCGATGAGGGCACGCATCAGGTCACCCCGTGCCAAGTCGATGTCCTTCACCACCTGCTGGGCGGTGAGGCGCATGTCCTGCGCGGTCTGCTGGAAGTCGGTGGCGGTGGAGGACAGCATTTCGTTCATCGCCGCCATGGCGCGTTCATGCTGGTCACGCAGCACGCGCACCGCCTGGGTGATCTGGCCTCCCGAGGTTTCCTGCAGCCGCTCGATTTCCTTCTCGAGGTTGCGGGTTGCCACTGCCGACTGCTCGGCGACGATCCGGCTGATGTCGCGGGCCTTGGTTTCCGAGGCGGCAAGCGAACTCTCGATGAGGTTCATGTAACCGCCCATGACCTGGTCGATCTCGCCCGCCTGCCGTGCGGCGTCAGAGACCAGGCTCTCGAGCGCCTGCTTGCGGTCCGACAGCACACGCTCCATTTCGCCGTTGAAGCGCTCGATCGAGCGCTGCACCAGGACCGTCGCGTCATCGAGACGATCCGAGACGCGGGTAGATGTGCTCTCGAGGCGGCCCGTGAGGTCGCTCGAGACGGTATCGAGGCGCTCGTCCATGGTGCTGGCGGCACTTGCCAGCTGCTCGGCGAGGAAGCTCGTCGCCGTTTCGACGTGCTTGGAGAACTTGCGGTTGGCATCCTCGAGCTTCATCGTGGTGCTGATCGAAATCTGCTCGAGATCGCGCGCCGCCTGTTCGACGCGCGAGGAGAGCTGGGTCGAATCCTGCGCGATGCGGCTGGTGACCTGATCGGTGGTGGCGGCGAGCTCCTGCGACAGCATCTGGCCGGCCTTGCCGAGGTCGGTGAGGATGGCGCCCGAGGCCTGGTCGAGAATGTCGGCAAAGCGCATGCCGGTGCCATCAAGCTTGGTGTTGAGTTCATCGGTGACCCGCTCCAGCATGCCGGTCGAATTGTCGAAGCGCTGACGCAGCAGTTCAGCCGTCTTCTCGATACGGGCGAGCATGGAGGTGCCGGCGGTGTCGAGCTGCGAGGTGACCTCGGAGGAGGCATCGCTCAGGCGCTGTCCCATGACGCGGTTGACGTCGCTCACCTGCTGGGTGACGCGCACCGCCGTCTCGGAGAAGCTGCCGGTCATCTCCGTGGCGGTCTTGTCGATCTGCTGCGCCATCATGCGGGTGTTGGCGATGAACAGTTCGTTGAGGTCGACCGAGGTGCGGTCGAGCTGCTCGGTGAGCGCTTCGGTCTTGTCGTTGAACAGCGTGGAGAAGCTGTTCCAGGTATTGTCCAGCGTCTCGCTGAGACTCTTGGCGTTGACCGAGAACAGGTTCGACAGGCGGTTCGAGGTCTGGCCGAGTTCCTCGCTGAGCTTGCCGGTGTTGGTGGTGAAGAGGTCGGAAAGCTTGAGCGAGGTGTCCTCAAGCTGGCCGTTGAGCATCTCGGTATTGGTGGTGAAGATCTCCGAGAGGTTCGAGAAGGTCTCGTCGAGGCGCGTGGTGAGTGTTTCGGTGGAGTTCCCGAACAGCGAGGACATGTCGGTCGCCGCCTGGTCAAGCTGGCTGCCGAGGCGTTCCGAGGTGTGATCGATAAGCTGACCCAGCTGCTGCGAGGAAGCATCGAGCTGGGTGGTGAGCCGGTCGGTGACGGAGGCCACCTTGGTCACGGCATCGCCCGCCGAGGTGCTGATGTAGTCGGTGATGCGCTGGGCGGTGTTTTCCAGCTCGCCCGACATGTGGGCGGAAACCTGGTCGAGCCTGGTGTAGAGCTTGGTCGCCGTGGTCTCGAGCTGCCCGGTCATCGAGCTCGTGGTGCCATCGAGCTTGCTGTAGAGCTGCATCGTGGTGTCGGCGAGGCGCTTGGTCACGTCCTCGGAGGAGGTGGTGATCATGGTCAGCAGGTCTTCGCGGGCCCGCGCCAGGTTGTGGGTGAAGCTGTCCGACACGGTGATCAGCTTGTCGGTGACCTGGCCGCCCGAATTCTCGATGCGCTCGGCCAGCGCCACGCCGGACTCGGCCATTTCGCGGTTGACGATATCGGCGGTGTCCCTGAGGTGCGAGGCGATGGTGCTGCTGGTCGCGGCCATCAGGTCGTTGACGCTTCGCGACACTGTCTCGATTCGGGCGGTGACGCTGCCCGAGGTCTCGCCAAGGCGGGCGTTGACCTGATCGTTGGCGTCATCGATGCGGCTGGCCACCGTTTCGGCGGTCTCGGCCATCCTCACATAGAGGCGCTCCGCCGCGCCGTCGACCTTCTGCTCGAGATCATCGGCGGAGCCCGCGATGAGCGACTGGAAGGAGGTGGCGGAATTCGAGAAGCGGCCGAAGGCCTCGTTGACGGTATTCTCGACGGAACCGATGATGTCGCGGGTGGCGGTGCCGATCTGGGTGACCACGGAGCCGGCGGTGCCGGTGATGACGTCCTGGAAGGTCCGGTTCGCCTGGTCGAGCGAGCCGGTGGCGGAGCTGACCGAGGTTTCGATCTGGCCATAGAAGCGCTCGGCCGCACCATCGACACGGCGCTCGATTTCCTCCGAGGCGCCGCCGATCAGTTCCTGGAACATGCGGGTGGTGTCGTCGAGGCGGCCCGAGGCAGCGGCGATGGCGCGCGACACCTGGTCCTCGATCAGCGTGGTGGAGGTGCCGAGCCGCTGCTCGATGTTGCCCGTCACCTGCTCCACGATGTCGTGGAACAGTCCCGACGCATCGTCGATGCGCGAGCGGGCGGTTTCGACGGCGGTCGCCATGAGGGCGTTGAGTGCCTCGCCGGACACGCCGATGCGGTCCTCCAGCCGGTCGCTGGTCTGGCCGATGACGGTGTGGAAGGTGGTGGCGGCATCGGTGAGGCGGGTATTGGCGGTGCCGAGGATGTTGTCGAGATGGTCCAGCATGTCGCGGGTGCGGCCATCGAGCTGGCCGAGCACGTCGCCGCTGGTCTGGCTCATCAGTGCACGGAGTTCCGTCGAGGTGTCCTCGAGGCGGGCAAGCGCGGCGCCCACGGCGTCGTCGACGCGGGCCACGATGTCGCCCTGCGAGGCGCTGATGCGCGCCGTGAACTCGTCAGTGGCACGGGCAATGGCCATCTCGACGCGCGCCGCGGAGTCGGTGACGCGCTCGGCGGAATCGATGTTCTGCAGATCGAGGGCGGCAAGAACCTGCTGGGAGGATTCGCCGACGCGGGCTGCGGCGGCCGCGGTGCGGTCCTCGATCGTGTAGAGGATGCGGGTGGCAGTTTCCTCAACGCGGGTGGAGATCAGGCCGGCCTGCTCGTCGAGGCGGGCGAAGACGCCGCCCGCCGAATCGTCGAGCCTGGTGATGATGGTGTCGGCGCGATTGCCGATCTCGTCGATCAGGCGCCCGGTCGTCTGCTCGATGCGGCCCGAAACGCCGGTGCTCATCGAGCCCAGTTCCTCGAGCAGCGCGGCGGAGGTCTGGTCGAGGCCGGTGAGGAACTGCGTGCCCGCGGCGTTGAGGCGGCCCGCCACGGTGTCGGTCGCTTCGTCCACCGCCGCGGAAACACCCGCCGCCGACTGGTCGAGGTAGTTGATGAGCTCGGCGCGTGACTGGGCGACGCGCTCGATATAGTCCGCGGCGACCCCCTGCATGCCATTGGTCACCATGGTGCGGCTCTGCTCGAGAAGCTGCGAGGTATCGACGCTGACACGCTCGAGGTTGCCGGTGACGTCGTCGGCGATCGACTTGAGGTGGAAGCCGAGGTTGCTGCCGGTGGTCTGGACGATTTCAGCGAGATCGGCCACCTGCTGGCGGATCTGGTCGGCCGAGGTAATGCTCGAGCGCTCGATGACGCGCGAGATGTCCTCGTGCACCGCGGCCAGCGAATCAACCGCGTTGCGCACCAGGCCGGTCATGTTCGATTCCATGTCTTGCACGGTGCGGCTGAAATCGACGGTCTCGGAATTCAGCGAGGAATAGGCCATCTTCATCTGGTCGATATGCGAGCCGACCTGATGCGAGAAGTCGCGCAACTGGCCGATCATCTGGGTCGAGACGTCCTCCATGTGGGCCGTCTGCATGCTGACCTCGGAGCCCGCGGCATTGGCGCGGTCGGCCATGTCCTCCATGGCGTTGACGACCGAGCCCGAGATCTCGCGCAGCCCGCCCTCGAGGCGGCCGAGCGTGTCCTGTGCGGCGATCATGATGCCGTCGAGGTTCTTGGTGTTGTTCTCGAGGCGGGTGATGAGCGGGTTGGTGTCGTTTGAGATGAGCAGGGCCGCCTGGTGCAGCGCCGAGCGCTGGTTCTCGATGCCGGCGACGAGGTTGCGGATGCGCTCCTCGTTGCCGCCGAAGGCGCGCTCGATGGCGGCGATTTCCTTGTGGACGATTTCCTCCAGCACTGCGGCGCGCTGCACCGCGTGCTCGACGCCGCCGACCAGCAGGTCGACTTCGGAGCGCACCGCCTGGGCGATGGTGGTGAGGCCTTCGGTGGCGATGTCCTGCGGGCGGACGAGGCGCATGGCGGACTGGAACAGGGCTTCCGAGACCTGGCGCATGTCGGCGGCGCGCCACAGGGTGACCGCGCCGATCCAGATGACGGCAACCGGAACGAGCAGCAGGGCCAGCGCCTGCAGCATGGCGGAGGACAGGCCGCTGGCGCCGAGGGCGCCGGCATTGACGAAGAACCAGCCGCCCGACCACAGGGCGGTAAGGATGACGGAGACCAGCGCATAGGGCGTGAAGGAGGGGCGCCGGCGCATCTTGGCCAGCAGCATGGCCGTGGCGGGGTCGTTCTCGTTGGCCGGGCGGCCCTTCACCGGAGCCGGCTCACCCGACAGCCTTGGCGTGTCGCGCCTCATGGCGTCTGCGTCGGCCTGGCGACGGTCAGAACGGCGCGTGTCGGTCGTGTTGGCCATGTGTCAATTCCCGCACAATTACAAACATGCAGCTCCCGCCGGGATGCCGCGTTGCCCAAAACGCATCCGATGCCGCCCCCGACCGGCTTTTGTATGACCGGCCGCGGGCTGGTCCCATCCGGACACGGCTTCGCAAACTTTACCATAGCCCATCGGGCGGGCCGGTTGAACCCGCCATCGGCCCGCCGGGCACGAATATTTAAAAATTGGTTAAAGGTCGGGAGAACGTTGAAAAAATTGTGGAAAATGAGATTTTCCTGCAGTCCCTTTACCAACTGCTCAGGGGTTGGCGCCTAGGCTGCGCCACGGGGTGTGTGGGAGTGTAAAGACCATGGCAAGTGTCAAGCTGAAGCCCGGGGCCGACAGCGCGGTGTTCGACCGCCTGGGTCTTGAGCATAATACCATGCATGATCAAAGGCTTGCGGCAGAGGTCCTGGGGCTTTTCCTGGCCCAGCTGCCAGCCACGCTGCAGCTTCTGGAGGACGCCGCGTCGGGCGCGGACTGGAAATTTGCCGCCCACACGCTGAAAGGGTCCTGCGCGGCGGTTGGCGCACAAAAGTTGCAGAACCTGGCCGCTTGTCTCGAAATGCTGGCCTTCCCGGGCGATGGCGAGCTGCGCCTGCTGCGCCTTCAGGGTCTGAAGGCGGCGGCGGTGGAATTCCGCCAGGCGGCCAGCACCGCCTATCCCATTACCGTGAACTGACGCGCCCGTTGTTGTGTTTCAACGGCTGATCCCCTAGAAACCCGTTCGCAAAAACGAACGCGCTTCTTGTGGATACCCATACCTCATGGCCAAGATCACCTTCATCCAGCACAACGGTACCGAACAGACGGTCGACGGGCTTCCCGGCATGTCCGTCATGGAGACGGCCGTGAAGAACCAGGTACCCGGCATCGATGCTGACTGCGGCGGCGCCTGTGCCTGCGCCACCTGCCACGTCTATATCGAACCCGACTGGGTGGAAAAGGCGGGCGCCCGCAACCCGATGGAAGAGGACATGCTGGATTTCGCTTTTGACGTCCGCGACAATTCCCGGCTTTCCTGCCAGATCAAGGTGTCGGACGCGCTTGACGGCCTGCGCGTCAAGGTTCCCGAAAAGCAGTTCTGAGGAAGAGGGGCGGTTGCCATGTCGGATGTGATCACCACGGATGCCGTCATCATCGGCGCCGGACCCTGCGGCCTCTTCGCCGTGTTTGAACTGGGCCTGCTCGACATCCGCTGCCATGTGGTGGACATCCTCGACCGGCCGGGCGGCCAGTGCGCCGAGCTCTACCCTGAAAAACCGATCTACGACATTCCGGCCCTGCCGGTGGTGACGGGGGCGGAACTCACCTCGCGCCTGCTCGAGCAGATCAAGCCGTTCCACCCGGAGTTCCACTACAACCACATGGTCACGGCCGTGAAGAAGCTCGGGGACGCCGACTTCGAGGTCGAGACCGACGGCGGACTGAAGTTCCGCTCCAAGGTGGTGGTCATCGCGGCGGGTGGCGGCTCGTTCCAGCCCAAGAAGCCGCCGATCCCGGGCATCGAGGCTTACGAGAATGGCTCCGTCTTCTACTCGGTCAAGAAAATGGACGCCCTGCGCGGCAAGGACGTGCTGATCGTCGGCGGCGGCGACTCGGCGCTTGACTGGACGATCAACCTGCAGCCCATCGCCAGAAGCCTCACGCTGCTCCACCGCCGCGACGATTTTCGCGCCGCACCCGACTCGGTGAAGAAGATGCGCGAACTGGCCGAGGCCGGGAAGATGTCGTTCAAGCTCGGCCAGGTGACCGGCCTCAAGGGCGACAATGGCGTGCTCTCGGCCGCGACCGTCAAGGGCAATGACGGCGCCAGCTTCGATGTGGCCTGCAATGCCATGCTGCCGTTCTTCGGGCTCACCATGAAGCTCGGGCCGGTGGCCGAGTGGGGCCTGAACCTGCATGAGAACCTGATCCCGGTTGATACCGAGAAGTTCGAGACCTCGGTGGAGGGCATTTTCGCCATCGGCGATATCAACACCTATCCCGGCAAGCTGAAGCTCATCCTCTCGGGCTTCCATGAGGCGGCGCTCATGGCGCAGAAGGTATTCAAGCTGAAGAACCCCGGCGAGCGGCTGATGTTCCAGTACACGACGTCAAGCTCCAACCTGCAGAAGAAGCTGGGCGTTTCGTAGGACCGGCCGGCGGAGCAGTTACCTCTTTCCGCTTCACCCTGCTTCATTTCACTTTCGCCGGGGCTGACCCGGCGATCCTTTTTTGGAGCCGAGCAAAAGGATGCCAGGGTCAAGCCCGCGCAGGGTGAATGGGGAAGCGGGAGAGCCGGGAGGCAGGACGAGAGCGAGGACAGCACACTGAACGGAATTTAGTCCTTGACAGCGCGCGCTCGGAGTGCTAGGAAAAGATATGATTCCGACATTCCTGGCCTGCCTCGGAAGACTGATCCTGTCTTTTTGGTTTCCCGCGCATGGCAAGCTGGCTGCCCTGCTAGGGCACGGCGGCGACCACCACGAACATGATGAACAGACCGAGGTGCACGAAGCCCTGCAGCACCGTGGTGCGGCCCGGCAGCAGGGTGATGGCGCTGACGAAGAGGGCGAGCGACAGCAGCACGATCTTGGCGGGCGGCACGCCAAGCGACAGCGTCACGTTGTCGAAGGCGCCGAGCAGCGTGATGATGGGAATGGTCAGCGCGATCGAGGCCAGCGCCGAGCCCAGCGCCAGGTTGATGGCGGTCTGCGGCCGGTTGGCGAGCGAGGCGCGCACCGCGGCAATGCTCTCCGGCGCCAGGACCAGCGCGGCGATGACCACGCCGGTGAACTCTGGCGGCAGGCCCGCCAGTTCGATCAGATCGTCGAGCGCCGGCGCCAGCATCTTGGCCAGCAGCACCACGCCCGCCAGGGAAACAAAGAGGAAGGCCAGGCTGACATAGGCCTGCCGGTTGGTGGGCAGCACATAGTCCTCGGCATGCGTGTCATCCGCCGCGGCGAGGAAGTAGTCGCGGTGGCGCACCGTCTGGACGAACATGAAGGCGCCATAGAGCATGATGGAGATCAGCGCCACGGCGGTGAGCTGCACCGGGCTGTAGGTGGGGCCGGTGGAGGACGTGGTGAAGTTCGGCAGGATCAGCGCGGTGACGGTGAGCGTGCCCAGCACTGCAAGATAGGAGGATGTGCCACTGACCTTGATGGTCTGTTCATAGTGCTTGTGGCCGCCGACCACGAGGCAGAGGCCGACCAGGCCGGTGAGCACCAGCATGACGGCGGAATAGACGGTGTCGCGCGCGATGGTGGGGCCGCCGTCATCGGCCGCCAGCATCAGCGCCACGATGAGGCCGACTTCGATGATGGTGACCGCGACCGCGAGGATGATCGAGCCGAAGGGTTCGCCCACCCGGTTGCCGACCACCTCGGCGTGGTGCACAGCGGAGAACACCGCACCCAGCAGGATGAGCGCCTCGAGTGCGAAGACCAGCGGCTGATCCTTCGGCACCAGCCCGGCAAAATAGGCGATGACCAGCGCCGCGGCGAGCAGCGGGAAAGCCATCGTCCACCACGGGTTGTCGGCATGCTTCGATCCGGCCACAGGCGTCTCCTTTTGAGGCACTCGAGTTAAAGAGGCTGGGCCTCGACGCGGCAAGCACATTTGCTAGGTTCGACAGGAATTTGACCGTTTGAGGGAGAGTGCCGTGAGCAAGCGCAAGCGGGGCCGGGAGCTGGGCCTGCCGTTTCCGGGAACACCCGGACAGTGGAACGCCATCACCGACGTTCCGGGCGTCGAGGTCGGGCAGGTGACGCTGATCTCGGGCGAGGGCCCCCTGAAGGTGGGCCACGGCCCGGTGCGCACCGGTGTCACCGCCATCCTGCCGCGCGGGCGTGCCAAGGCGCATGTGCCGTGTGCTGCGGGATATTATGCACTCAACGGCAATGGCGAGATGACGGGCGTGGTGTGGATCGAGGAGTGCGGCGAGCTGCAGACGCCCATCACCATCACCAACACGCATTCCTGCGGGGTGACCCGCGATGCGACGATCCGCTGGCTCGTGACCCAAGGCGTGGGAACCGGGCAGGACTGGGGCCTGCCGGTGGCCGCCGAGACCTATGACGGCGACCTCAACGATATCAACGGATTCCACGTGACGGCGGAGCACACCATGGCGGCGCTGGATTCCGCCATCTCGGGCCCGGTGGCCATGGGCAGCGTGGGCGGTGGCACCGGCATGCTGACCTATGACTTCAAGGCGGGCAATGGGTCGGCCTCGCGGGTCGTCGAGATTTCCGGACAACGCTACACGCTGGGCGTCTTCGTGCAGTCGAATTTCGGGCGGCGCGAGGACTTCACGGTGCTGGGCGTGCCGGTGGGCCGCCATTTGCCGGAGGGCAAGCTGCGCGGCAAGGAGCAGGGCTCGGTCATCGCCATCGTCGCCACCGATGCGCCGCTGATGGCACACCAGCTGAAGCGCCTCGCGCGCCGCGTGCCGCTGGGCCTGGCGCGCACCGGGACGGTGGGCAACAACTCATCGGGTGACATCTTCCTCGCCTTCTCGACGGCCAACGAGCAGGCCCTCAGCCAGCGCAGCGGTGTCGCCCGCATGGAGACGCTGGGCAACGCTGATATCGACAAGCTGTTCCTGGCCACGGTGGAGGCCACGGAAGAAGCGGTCATCGATGCCATGCTGATGGCCGAGACGATGGTCGGCCGCGACGGCAACACTGCCGTGGCCCTGCCCGCAGACGCGCTTCTGCAATTGATGCGTAACTATCAGCGAATCTGATATAAGTAGTTTCCGGGTTGCGGACTGGCCGCGCCGGGCGAGGGAGTCTCACATGACCAAGAATATCGGCAACGTCGACCGCGCGTTGCGCATCATCATTGGCCTGGTGTTCCTGTGGTATGCGCTGCTCGCACCGGCGACGGGCTACAACTGGGTCGGCTGGCTCGGCGTCATCCCGCTGCTGACCGCGCTGGTCGGCAATTGTCCGCTCTATTCGATCCTCGGTGTCAACAGCTGCGGCGTGACGAAGGCCTAGCCGCCTGACTTGGTCTCGTCGGTGCCGAGGAACAGGTGGCGGGCCAGCATCATGCCCACCGCCATGGCGACGACGAACAGGACTGACGGCCAGTAGCCGAAGACCAGCGAGGCGATGGCTGGGCCGGGGCAGAAGCCCGACAGGCCCCAGCCAAGTCCGAAGACCACAGCACCACCGATCAGCCGCTCGTCGATCCCTTGCAGCGACGGGATGATGAAGGCGAGGGCAAAGCGCGGGCGCGGCGCCTTGAGCACCAGCTGGTAGCCCGCATAGGTGACGGCGAGTGCGGCGGCCATGACGAAGAGCAGCGTCGGGTCCCAGCTTCCGAAGATGTCCATGAAGTTCTGCACCTTCATGGGGTTCACCATGCCGGAGAGCGTGATGCCTGCGCCGAACAGCAGGCCTGCAAGCAGTGCGGTGAGCTTGTCCATCCTCAGGCTCCGATCACGTGGCGCAGCATGTAGACGGTGGCCACCGCGAAGAACATGAACACCGCCGTCGAGACGATGCTGCGGACGGACAGCCGGGCGATGCCGCAGATACCGTGGCCCGAGGTGCAGCCCGAACCCAGCATGGTGCCCAGCCCGACCAGCAGGCCGCCCAGCACCGTGGTCAGCGGATTGCCGGGGAAGTGCATGGTGTCCGAATCAAAACCGCCCAGCCGCGAGGTGAGGAAGGTTCCCGCCAGCAGGCCGATGATGAACAGGACGCGCCAAGTGCTGCCCGCTGTCCAGCGCCCCAGCAGGGCGCCGAAAATGCCGGAAACACCGGCCACGCGGCCCAGCCCGCCCATCAGCAGCACTGCCGAAAGGCCGATCAGGATGCCGCCGGTGAGGCCGGAAAGCGGCGTGAAAGCCGTTGCGAAGGAATGTCCGTCAAGCTGGTCCATGAGCCCTTGATGACGGCAAAGAGGCCGCCGCTCAAGCAGGAAAAGGACCCACCCCTTGGCCCCCCTATCCCTGCCCCTTGTGGAGAGGGGAGGGGTGGGGGTTCAGGGCGCTGCGAGGTCAGGGATTGGAAGGTTCGTCTGCCGGTGCCTCGCCGGGCTGGTCCGGGCCGCCATCGCCGCCCACGCAGGAGCCTTTGCCGCCGTCCATCATGCCGTGGCCCATGCCTTCGCCCATCTTGCCGTGGCCCATCATCCAGCCATGGCGCCAGCCGCGGCCTTCACCGCGTGCCGGGCGATCATCGGCGCCGAGCGAACCATCGGCGTTCTGGTCGCGGTTGGCCACCATGTCTGCCATCGGGCCCTTGTATTCCTCGACCGTCACCTGGCCGCTGCCATCACGGTCGAAGAACTGGAAATCGCGCACCATCATCTCGTTGCGCGACTTGAGCCACAACACCTTGAATTCCTCGAGCGACAGCGTGCCGTCCTTGTTGGTGTCGGCGTCGGCCAGCCACTGCTGGCGGTTCTGGTCGATCTCGGCCTGGGTGATCTTGCCGTCCTTGTTGGCGTCGTAACGCTCCATCAGCCGGCGGCCCATCATGCCGGGGCCATGGCCGCCGCCCATGCCGCAATGGCCGCCATGCATGCCGCCGTCCATGTCCGCCTGGGCGAGGCCTGCGAGGCCGCCCAATGCCAGCATGGCCACGGCGCCAAAGCCGAGGAGAAACTTGGTTCGATTACGCATTGTGATGCTCCATTGTGATCCGATGCAGGTAAGACGTGCCGGCGCGGCGTTTCCGTCGCTGCCCGGCCAAGACCCTGGTGACGCCGCGGTAGGTCATTCAACGCACCAGTTCGCGCATGGCGCGGTCGATGCCGTCGAGCGTCAGCGGGAACATGCGGCCCTCGAAGGTACGCGCGACCAGGCTGATCGACGGCGAGTAGCCCCAGTATTTTTCCTGTGAAGGATTGAGCCATACGGCCTTGGGATAGGTTGCGGCGATGCGTGTGAGCCAGGCGATGCCCGGCTCCTCGTTCCAGTGTTCGACCGAGCCGCCCTCATGGGTGAGTTCGAAGGGGCTCATCGCGGCATCGCCAACGAAGATCACCCGGTAGTCGTGCGGGTAGGTGTGAAGCAGCTTCCGGGTGTCGAGGCGCTCGCTATTGCGGCGGTGGTTGTTCTTCCACACGCCCTCATAGACGCAGTTGTGGAAGTAGAAATATTCGAGGTGCTTGAACTCGGCGCGCGCCGCCGAGAACAGCTCCTCGCAGATGCGGATGTGCGGGTCCATCGAACCGCCGACGTCGAAGAAGATCAGCACCTTCACCGTGTTGCGCCGCTCCGGCACCAGCTTCACGTCAAGCCAGCCCTGCCGCGCGGTGGAGCGGATGGTGTCTGGGAGGTCGAGTTCCTCCGCTGCGCCCTGGCGGGCGAACTTGCGCAGCCGCCTGAGCGCCACCTTGATGTTGCGGGTGCCGAGTTCCACCGTGTCGTCGAGGTCCTTGAACTCGCGCTTGTCCCACACCTTCACGGCGGAGTTGTTGCGGTTCTTGTCCTGCCCAATCCTGACGCCCGCCGGGTTGTAGCCATAGGCGCCGAAGGGCGAGGTGCCGGCGGTGCCGACCCATTTGCTGCCACCCTGATGGCGGCCCTTCTGCTCATCGAGGCGCTTCTTCAGCTCCTCGAGAATCCTGTCGAGACCGCCGAGTGACTTGACGAGCTTCTTCTCTTCCTCGCTGAGGTGCTTCTCGGCGAGCTTCCTCAGCCACTCCTCGGGGATCTCGGCCAGCAGCGCATCGCCGGGATTTTCGAGGCCCTTGAAGACGTGGCCGAAGACGCGGTCGAAACGGTCAAGGTTGCGCTCGTCCTTCACCAGTGCGGCGCGCGAGAGATAGTAGAACTGCTCGGTTGAATATTGACCGAGGTCGGCATTCAGGGCCTCGATGAGGGTCAAGTATTCCTTGAGCGAGACGGGGACGCCCGCGCCCTTCAGCTCCGTGAAGAAGGTGAGGAACATCAGCCGCCGCCCGCCACGATCACCGGATAGCCGGTGCGCGCCGCCACCTCGGGCGCCTTGCGGCAGAAGGCGTCTCGGCCCTGCTTCACCTGGTAGGTGAAGTCCTCGTAGAAATTGTTGAGAGGCTTCGAGAGCAGCGAGGCGAGGCCCGCGATGTCATATTCGTGGAAGTGCTCGAAGAGGGTGGCCTTCACCTGCGCGTCGAGCTTGTAGCGGCCCTCGCAATGCTCTGCCGTGACGTCGAGGAGCGCCACCGCCATGGCGATGCGCGTGCCGCGGCTCTCGGCTGCGGCGGGACTTGCCAGCAGCGGCAGAAGGAACAGGGCGGCGAGGCGCTTCACGCGTCCTTCTCCTGCGGGGCGGTTGAGACGAGTTCCTTCATCAGGCTGCCGAGCGTGTCCTTGGCGGAGGTTTCCTGCGGGATGGGGCGGCAGACGTCACGCGCCGCAAGGCCGACGCGGGCGGTGAGGATGCCGTTCACGGTGCCCTCGCCGAAGCGCGCCGAGAGGCGGCCGAGAAGCCCGCGGCCCACCACGTGCTGGAGAAGATTGTCGGACAGCGCGATGCCGCCGGTGACGGCGAGGTGGCTCACCACCATGCGGGCGAGGCGCAGCGTGGAGAGGGTGGACGGCCGGCCGCCATAGAGCGTTGCCAGTTCGCGTATCATGCGCAGGTTCTGCGCGGCCACCAGCAGGATGTCGAGTGCGGCGGTGGGGGCCACCGTGGTCAGCAGCGTGATGCGCCGCGCCGCATGGGCGATGATGCGGTGGGCCTCCCCGTCGCGCCAGTCGATGAGGTGGCGCTCAGCAAGGCGGATCCGGTCACGCCCGTCGAGGATGTCGCCGTCATGGCGCTTCATCTCGCGCAGGCCCAGCTGCGCATCGGAGCGGCCGGCATAGAGCGACTTGAGATTGTCCACCGCGCGCTTGGCGGCGGCCGTGTCGTCAGTGTTGATGGCATGGGCGGCATCGACCTGGATGTGCTCGATGCGGCGCAGGCGCGCCAGTGCCCAGATCTCGCGCAGGATGATGGCGAGTGCGGCGAAGGCAGCGATGGCGGCAACAGCCAGCGCCGTCCAGCCGAGGACGGGGGAACGCGCGAAGAAATTCTCGACCAGCTGGGTGATCGACAGGCCCGCCCACATGGTGACCAGGGTGAAGAGCGCGGAGAACAGCAGCGCGCCCCAGCGGAAGCGCGCAGGGCGCGACATGGCGGGCGGCATGACGATGAGCGCGCCCTCGTCCACCTCCGGCTCGAAGGTGATGCCGGTGATGGCGCGCGGTTTCCTCTGCGGCTGGTCCTGCCCTTCGGGCTCGTCGAGCACGAAGGCCTGCGGGTGACGTTGCTCGCTCATTGGAAGCGGTCTCCCAGCAGGAATTCCATGGTGCGGTCGAGGCGGATCGCCGGCCAGGTGCCATCCTTCGGCAGGGGCGGGCGAAAGCGCACGAACTTGAGGCTGCCTTCGAGCGAGCCGTCCAGTGCCTTCTGCGCATCCTTCGGCAGGTCGCCGGGGAAGATCGCCGCTTCGGTGTTGCCGTCGAACGTGGTGCCGCCCACCGTCTCACCCGCCAGCGGCGTGCCGACGATGCATTCCAGCGTCTCGCCCTTCTGCCTCACACTCGCCTCGCGCGTGGCGCGGATGGCGGCGAGTGCTGCGACATCGATGGTGGCGCCGGAATACTCGGCGTTTGTGATTGCCTGCTCGACGATGAGCTTGAGGATGTTCTCGAGCCGGTCATGGCTGGTGTGGTGCAGCAGGTCCGCCTTGGTTGCGGCGAACAGCACCTTGTCGATGCGGCGACCGAAGAGGTTCGACAGGATCGAGTTCTGCCCCTGCCGGAAGCAGGAGAGGATATCGGCCAGCGCGTGCTGCAGGTCCTTTACCGCCGAGGCCCCGGCATTGAGCGCGGTCAGCGCATCAACCAGCACGATCTGCCGGTCAAGCCGGGCGAAGTGGCCATAGAAGAAGGGCTTCACGATGGTGGACACATAGGCCTGGTAGCGCCGTTCCATCAGCGCGCCGAGCGAGCCTTTCGGAAGCTCCGTGTCAGGAGCAATGTCGAGCGGTGCGAAGGCGAGCAGCGGCGAGCCCTTGAAGTCACCCGGCATCAGGAAGCGGCCGGGCGGCAGGGTGGACAGCGAGACGTCGTCCTTGCGGCAGCGCGCCAGATAGGCGGTGAAGACCTCGGCCGCGGTGATGGCGTCCTGCTCGTCAGCGGGTTCGGTGGCATCGAGGGTTGAAAGCAGCGCGTGCCACTCGCCCGCGTGCTCAAGGCGCGGCGCCACGCGACTGGCAGCCACCGTGACGGCTGACCATTCGGCAAAGCTCATGCGCATCAGGGGCAGGTCCAGGAGCCATTCGCCGGGATAATCCACGATGTCGATATGGAGCTTGCCGCTGCCGAGGTTGCGGGCGATGAGGCCGCGCGGCTCGTATTCTGCGGTGATGCGCAGCTGGCTGATGCGGCTGGTGCTCTCCGGCCAGTGGCGGGCCTCGCCCGAGAGCGCCCTGGTGTGGCTCTCGAAGGCGAAGCGCGGCAGCGTGTCGTCCGGCTGGGGCTCCAGGTAGCAGCGGGTGATGCGGCCGCCGCTCAGCGCCTCGAAGGCGGGGAAGCGGCCACCCTTCAGGAGCGCGTTGACGAGTGCGGTGATGAACACCGTCTTGCCGGCGCGTGAAAGCCCGGTGACGCCCAGACGCACCGAGGGGTTCACCAGCCCGGTGGCGAAATCCGAAAACCCGCCCGCGGCGATGCGCGTGCCGTCAACGATATCGGTGAAGGTGACGATCTCCCAAACCCCTTTCAACCGCATAAGTGGTGCGGTTCGACCCGCAACGCAAGGGAAAGTCTAGTCCAGCTCGCGGGGCCGGATGAAGGCGCCGAGGCGGCCCTGGCCCTCGGCGGTATCCGCCCAGCTGCCGCCGGAAAAGGTGAGGACCGCGAGTGCGGCGGTCGGGTATTTCTCGATCATCTCGCGGCGCAGCGCCTTGTCGCCGGACCCGGCGAGCGCCACGGCGAGGTTCTGGGTGGCGGGATTGTGGGTAACCAGCAGCAGGCGCTTCACCATCTTGCCCCTTGTGCGGATCGCCTCCAGCAGCGCTTCGCCACTGCCGAAATCGTAGAGTTCCTCCAGCAGGTGCAGTTCCGTCTGTGGAAGTTCGTGGGCGGCGATCTCCCATGTCTGTGCGGTGCGGCGGGCTGGCGAGCAGAGGACGAGATCGGGCGCCAGGCCATTCTCTGCCATGTAGCGGCCCATGGTCTGCGCCGCCTTCTCGCCGCGCAGGGCGAGCGGCCGGTCAAAATCCTCGAGCCCCTCGCCGAGCACGGCCTTGGCATGACGGAGGAGCAGAAGCTGGCGGTCTGGCATGGCATATCCCCGTCAAAGGGGCTCAGGCTAGCCTGGGTTCTTGACGAAATGAAAGCGCTCCGTTGGGCGGGCGGAGGTCGAAGGCCGGATGAGGGCTGTCCTCAACCGCCGATCTTCGCCATGTCGAAGGGCGTCGTCTGGTAGACCTCGTTGATCCAGTTGCCGAACAGGAGATGGGCGTGGCTGCGCCAGCGGTTCTCGGGCGGCTGTTCCGGATCGTTCTTGGGGAAATAGTTGACAGGGAGGTCGATGGTCTTCCCGGCATTGCGGTCCCGCCAGTACTCGTCCGACAGCGAAGTCGTGTCGTATTCGATGTGGTTGAACATGTAGAGCGCGCGCCTGGCGGGGTCGTTGATGAGGCAGAGGCCCGCATCGTCCGACTCCATCAGCAGTTCCAGCCCCTTGCCAGAGGGCAAGTCGGCCTTGTGGTTCTCGGTCCAGCGCGAGACGGGCACCGAGAAGTCATCCGAGAAGCCGCGCAGATAAGGCGAGTTGGGCCTCAGGTTGCGGTGGGTGTAGACGCCGAAACGCTTCTTCTGCAGCGCGTGCTTCGGCACCTTGTGGAAGTGCCACAAAGCGGCCTGCGCACCCCAGCAGACGTTGAAGGTGGAATGCACGTGCGTCTGCGTCCAGTCATAGATGCGCGACAGCTCGTCCCAGTAGTTGACGTCGTTGAAGTCGAGGAGCTCGACGGGCGCGCCGGTGACGATGAAGCCGTCGAACTTCTCGTCTTTCACGGCTTCCCAGTCCTCGTAGAAGGCGAGCATGTGTTCGGGGCTGGCATTCTTCGGGGTGTGGCTGGTGATCTTGACGAGGGTGAGTTCCACCTGCAGCGGTGTCGCCCCGATGAGCCGAGCGAACTGCGTCTCGGTCTTGATCTTGTTGGGCATCAGGTTGAGGAGGCCGATCCGCAGCGGGCGAATGTCCTGGCGGGCGGCGCTGGCCTCCGTCATCACCATCACGCCCTCGGAATCGAGCGTGCGGCGGGCGGGAAGGTCGTTCGGGATGCGGATGGGCATGTGACTTACTTTTCGATGGCGTTGGCGACGAGTGCGGTGAAGTCCTGTTCGGACTGGACGTTGGGCACGTCACGCATTCGGACCGTGTAGCCGAAATTGTCGGCGATCGCCTTGTAGAGCGGGATGCGGTGGTGAAGGAGCTGCTCGAAGCCCCACACGGCGAAGCCGTCCGGATCAACCTCGTCGTCCTTCGCGATGGAATTGATCTCCTTGTACTCTGCCCATTTCCGATCAAGGAATTGCGGCTGGTAGTACATGGGCTTGGGATCCTTGCGGAAGCGCTCCACCAGCATGCGGGTGTGTTCGGGCGTGCCTTCAATGTAGAGGAGCAGCGAGTTCTTCGCGAGGCAGGAGAGTACCGGATCGAGCGGGTTCATCGGATCGACGATCTCGCACAGCGAACCGCCGGAATCACACACGAAGTTGCTGTACTGATAGATCTCGCGTGACTTCTCGACGAAGGCGGGAACGTCGAGCAGCGCCGAAATCTCCGCCTCGCGGTGCTGGCGCTGGCGGCGCTTGTATTCGGCAAAGGAGATGCCGCCCTTGTCCGGATTGCCGGGCTTGCCGAGATAGGTGGAGAGCGGCTTCAGGTGATCGAATGTGATGTTGGACTGGATGTGGATCGAGTCCGACAGCAGCAGGTCACGGAGGAAGGGAACCCGCATCGCCTCGCGCTTGAAATTGTCGACGATGTGCTCGCCCATGTAGCGGGTGCCGATGCGGTAATCGACGGAATAGTGGTACCAGCCCGAATCCTGCAGGAGGTTCGAGAGCGTTGTCTTGCCCACACCGGACATGCCGAATATGGTGACCGCTTTCTGCGGCTGGTTCGCGAAGTCTTTGCCTGAAGTGAAGCGCATGTAGCGTTCCATAGCGGAAGGCATGGGGCGGGAGCAACTGGCGCGATTGAGGGTGAGAATGATCGACGCGAATGTTTCCGAGCGGACATGGTACGAGGCTACGGTTGACCGGGGGCTGTTGCGGCCCGCCCTGACCGGCCGCGTGGAGGTCGAGGCCTGTGTGATCGGCGGCGGACTGGCAGGGCTGACGACGGCGCTGGAACTGGCCCGGCGGGGAACATCCGTGGTGCTGCTGGAAGCCAGGCGATTGGCCTGGGGGGCTTCCGGGCGGAATGGCGGCTTCGTGTCCAACGGCTTTGCCGAGGGCATGGGGAACGTGGTGAAGCGGGTGGGGCTCCCCGCCGCACAGGCGCTTTACCAGCTGTCGCGCCACGGCACCGAGTTCGTGCGCCGCGAGATTGCGGAGACGGACCCCTCGATCAGGATGGGCGACGGCTGGCAGGGCTGCATCCGCTATTCCAACGCCGCCGAGAAGCAGGCGTCGGTGGCCGAGATGACAAGGGACTATGGCCAGCCCATGGAGTTCTTCAACGTTGCCGAGACACGGGCGCGGGTAAACACAAAGCGCTATTTCCAGTCGTCCTTTGATCCGACCGCCTTCCACATGCATCCGCTGCGCTATGCGCTGATGATCGCGAAAAAGGCTGAGGTGGCGGGGGCGCGGTTTTACGAGAATTCTCCGGCAGTCTCGGTCGCGAAGCAGGGGGCAGTGTGGTCGGTGCGCACTGCGCAGGGGGACGTGCGGGCAGCGAATGTGGTCTATTGCGTCTCCTCTCTCGACCGCACGCTGCATGCGATGACGGGGCGCGCGGTGCTGCCCGTGGCGACGTATGTGGCGGTGACGGAGCCGCTGACGCAGGATGTAATCCGTACACGGAGTGCCATTTCGGATACCAGGCGCGCTGGCAACTATTACCGCCTGGTGGACGAGGGGCGGCTGTTGTGGGGTGGCGCCATCACCACGCGGGTCTCCGAGCCTTCTCGCTTGGCCGAGCGCATGAAGGGCGACATGGTCTCGGTGTTCCCGGAACTGGGCAACCCCAGGATCGATTATGCCTGGGCGGGGCTGATGGGCTATACGCGGCACTTCATGCCGCTCATTGGCTCGGACGGGCAGGGACAATGGTGGGCGACCGCTTTCGGCGGCCACGGCATGAACACCACGGCGATGGGTGGCATTCTGATGGCGCGCGCGATCGCCGCCAAGGACGACGAGTACCGCCGCTTTGCGCCCTATGCGCCGGACTGGGCCGGCGGGCCCTTCGGGCGCGTGGGCGTGCAGGCGGGCTACTGGTACATGCAATTGAAGGACGTCATCGACGAGCGGCGCTATGGAAAGGCTGCCTGACATGGCCTTTGGCAGCAGCGCGCTCAGCAACAACGCGTCCTTCGACCCCTATTGGTGGCGGGCCGCACCGCATGAGGAAGAGACGCGCGGAATTCCGCCGAAGCGCACGGATGTGGCCATCGTGGGCTCCGGCATCACCGGGCTGAATGCGGCGATCAACCTTGCTCGCGGCGGCCGGCAGGTCACGGTGTTCGAGGCGAAGGAGCCGGGCCATGGCGCGTCGACCCGCAATGCAGGTTACGTCGGGCGCACGCTGAAGCACTCCTTCGGCGAGATCATGGAGACGGAAGGCCTCGACAAGGCCAAGGCCACTTATGGCGAACTGATGGAGGCCTTCCTCGCGGTGAAGGATGTGGTGGAGCGCGAGAAGATCGACTGCCACTACAATCAGCAGGGGCGCCTTCTGCTCGCGACGTCCTCCAAGATGTATGACGACATGGCGCGCGAATTCAGCTTGCGCCAAACGCATCTGGGCGAGCCGTTCCAGACGGTGAGCCGGACGGAGCAGCGCGACGAGATTGCGACCGACCACTACGTCGGTGGCGTGCGCATTCCCGACCATGCGGGGTTGCACCCAGGCCTTTATCACCAGGGGCTGCTCGAAGCGGCGCGGGCGGCGGGCGTCACCATCTGTGCTTTCACGCCGGTCCATGGCTTCCGCAGGCAAGCGCAAGGCTTCACGGTGTTCGTGAAGGGCTCGAAGGTTGAGGCGCGCGAGCTTGTGTTTGCCACCAACGGCTATGGGGGCAAGGAATTCCCGTGGCTGCAGCGGCGCATCATGCCGTTCCATGCCTATCAGGCGGTGACTGCGCCGATGAGCGAGAACCGGGTGCGTGCGCTGCTGCCGGGCGACCGCACCTTCATCGACTGGAACTTCAACGTCGACTGGATGCGGATCGCGCCGGGCGACAATACACGCATGACCTTCGGCGGGCTGACGGGCGAAGTCGATGCCGACCTGCGCATCATGGCCGAGCGGTTGCAGCAGCGGCTGGTGCGGATTTTTCCCGACATGGAGTGCATCCAGTTCGACCATGTGTGGACAGGCAAATGCGGCGGAACCTTCGACATCACGCCGCGCATCGGCTGCCATGAGGGCGTCCACTACGGCAGTGGCTACTGCTTCGCGGGGGTGCCGATGGGTACGCTGTTTGGCGCCAAGATCGCGCGGCGCATTTTAGGCGAACAGGGCGGGGAGAGCGTGTTCGACACGGAGCCGCCGGCGAAGTTCTGGTATCGCGGCAATGCCTGGTTCGTTCCCCACGCGCTGAAGTGGATGAGCCGGAACGATCGGTGAGGGATTTCTAACGCGCTCCCGCTGCCTGGAGCATCTTGGCCATCTCAGTATACCCGCGCTTCCTGGCGTGGATGAGCGGCGAGACGCCTTCGCCGTCCTTGAGGTTCACGTCGGCGCCAGCGGCGATCAGTTGCGCCATGATGTCCTGATGAGTGGGTCCGCCGTCCGAGAGGATGATGGTTTCGAGAAGTGCGGTCCAGCCGAGGCGGTTGACGTGGTCGACGGCAATCGGCGTCTTCAGCAAGGCGCGCACCGCCTCGGGGTGGCCGTGATGGGCGGCGGGGATCAGCGCGTTGCCGCCATAGCGGTTGGTGTCGGCGAGATCGGCACGGCCGGTGGCGAGGATGAGGCGCAGGATCTCCAGCCGGCCCTCGGCGGCGGCATAGAGGAAGGGCGTGTCGGCGATTCTGTCCTTGGCGTTGACGTCTGCGCCTGCCGCAATGAGGGCGGCGGCCGCCGTCACGTCATTGGTGCGGGTGGCGAGGAGGAGTTCGGTGCGCTCGTCCTTGTCGCGGATCTCGTCCATCTCAGCGGCCCTCCCGGCGGGCCATGAATGCCATGCGTTCGAACAGCATCACGTCCTGCTCGTTCTTGAGGAGGGCGCCGTGCAGCGGCGGGATCACCTTGCGCGGGTCGCGCTCGCGCAGCGTCTCCACATCGATGTCCTCGTTGAGGAGCAGCTTCAGCCAGTCGAGCAGTTCCGATGTCGAGGGCTTCTTCTTGAGGCCCGGCACATCACGCAGTTCGAAGAATATGTTGAGCGCTTCCGACACCAGCCGCTTCTTGATGCCCGGAAAATGCACATCGATGATGGCCTGCATGGTCTCGGCATCGGGGAACTTGATGTAGTGGAAGAAGCAGCGGCGCAGGAAGGCGTCGGGGAGTTCCTTCTCGTTATTGGACGTGATGATGACGATGGGGCGGCGATGGGCCTTGATGGTCTCGCCCGTCTCGTAGACGAAGAATTCCATGCGGTCCAACTCCTGCAGCAGGTCGTTGGGGAATTCGATGTCGGCCTTGTCGATCTCGTCGATCAGCAGCACCGGGCGCTCGGGCGCGGTGAAAGCCTCCCACAGCTTGCCGCGGCGGATGTAGTTGGCGATGTCATGCACACGCGTGTCGCCCAGCTGAGAGTCGCGCAGGCGGGCCACGGCGTCATATTCATAGAGACCCTGCTGCGCCTTGGTGGTGGACTTGATGTGCCACTCGATGATCGGCGCGCCGATGGCGGTGGCGATCTCACGCGCCAGCACGGTCTTGCCGGTGCCCGGTTCGCCCTTCACGAGGAGTGGGCGCTCAAGCACGATGGCGGCGTTGACGGCCGTCTTCAGGTCATCCGTCGCAACGTAATCGGCTGTTCCATCAAAGCGCATGCGTGCGAAGTCCTTCCCGTTCCCGCCCCGGCCTTTGTGGCATTCCCGGGGGCGTCTGGCAAATGTCATGAAAATGTTGCAGAATCAGGGTGATAGCGAGTCTGTGGAAGACCCGTAAAAGCCGCAACCCGGCTATTGTGGAAGGGGCGACCTGACGCTATAAGCCGCGCCCAAGCAGGGGTTCACAGAGAGTTCGAAATGGCTGCAGAAGTCGACGAAGCCTACAAACCCAGTGACGCCGAGCCGTTCATGAATGAACGGCAGCGCGAATACTTCCGGGCGAAGCTTCTGACCTGGAAGGAAGAGATACTGAAGGAAAGCAGGGAAACCATCGCTCACCTGCAGGACGAGAATCACGTCCTGCCGGATCTGGCGGACCGTGCCTCTTCCGAGACCGACCGTTCGCTTGAGTTGCGCACCCGCGACCGCCAGCGCAAGCTGATCTCCAAGATCGACTCGGCGCTGAAGCGCATCGAAGACGGTTCTTATGGCTTTTGCGAGGAGACGGGCGAGCCGATCAGCCTCAAGCGGCTGGATGCCCGCCCGATTGCCACGCTGTCGATCGAGGCGCAGGAACGCCATGAGCGGCGCGAGCGCGTCTACCGGGATGATTGATGGACGAGGCTGCCGGCGGGTGGCTTCCTTATTTCGTGCCTGACGCTCGGGAACTACGGATTCCCATTTCCGCGCGCCCCGCTAGGAGTTTGCCGGAACGCATTTTCGAAAGGACATTCCGATGCGCATCATCACCGCCCTCGCCCTTCTTGCCCTCAGCGCCGCCCCGGCCTTCGCCGGTGCCGCCGAAGCCAAGAGCTGTGCTGCCAGCCTCGACGCCAACGGCCAGCTGATCTTCAACTCCGCGCTGCCGCAGGTTTCGCCGACGGCCGACCTCCGTGCCGTCGTGACCGCGACGACCAAGTCGCTCGTCACCTCGGGCCAGGTTCCGAGGTCTGCCGCCAAGCCGGCCGCCATGGCCGCTGGCCAGTGCCTGAAGATGGCGATGCAGTAAGCATCACCACTCTTTCCGAAGCGTCACGATGCGCGGGCATGTCCCGCGCATTTTTTCTAGACGAAGAGATCGACCTTCTCGAAGGTCCGGACGTCCACCAGCCCGACATCTGAAATCCGCAATTCGGGAATCACCACCAGCGCCAGCAGCGAGTGCTGCATGTAGGCGTTGTTCAAGGTGCAGCCGCAGGCCTTCATGGCATTGACGAGGTCCTCGGCCTTCTTGGCGACGATCTCGGCGCGCTCGTCAGACATCAGCCCGGCGATCGGCAGTTCCACCAGCGCCAGCATCTCGCCCTTGCTCACCACCACGGCACCACCACCCACCTTGCGCAGGATGTTGGCGGCTGTCGCCATGTCGTCCCGGTTGGTGCCGACGACGATCATGTGGTGGCTGTCATGGGCGACGGTGGTGGCTACCGCGCAATCGACGTTGTAGCCGAAGCCGGAGACGAAGGCGTTGGTGACGCCGCCCGTCGCCTTGTGGCGTTCGACCACGGCGATCTGGCAGACGCCTGACCCCTTGTCGGCATCGACAAGACCGGAGGATACCTTGAGGCGCTTCTCCAGAGCCCGCGTCGGCGCCTGGTTTTCGATGACGCCGATGACGCGGGCGGTCACCTCGTTGGCACCCTTGGGGGCAGCGATGGCGAAATCCTCAGCTGTCAGATCACGCTTCATGTTGACGGTATTCTTGGCGCTGGCCGGATAGGCAAAGGCTGGAATGTCTGCGATGAGCCTGCCGTGCTCGGCCAGAACCTTGCCGCGCGCAATCACCAGTTCGACCGGCAGCGTCACCAGGTCGGAGGTGAGGATCAGGTCAGCGCGGCGGCCGGGCGTGATCGACCCCAGTTCGCGCTCGAGCCCGAAGTGCTGGGCGGTGTTGAGCGTCGCCATCTGGATCGCGGTGATGGGCTTCAGCCCCTGTGCGATGGCGTGGCGGACGACGCGGTTCATGTGGCCGTCGTTCACCAGCGTGCCGGAATGCGAGTCATCTGTGCACAGAATGAAATTGCGCGAATCGAGCCCGCGTTCCGTCACGGCCTTGATCTGGGCGGCAACGTCAAACCAGGCAGAGCCCAGCCGCAGCATGGCGCGCATGCCCTGGCGCACGCGGGCGATGGCATCCTCGGCGCGGGTGCCCTCATGGTCATCGGCGGGGCCACCCGCCGCATAGGCATGGAAGGGCAGGCCAAGGTCAGGTGAGGCATAGTGGCCGCCCACCGTCTTGCCTGCCGTCTGCGTGGCGGCGATCTCGGCCAGCATCTTGGGATCGGCGGCGATTACACCCGGGAAGTTCATCATCTCGCCGAGGCCGATGATGTTGGGCCAGGTCATGGCCTCGCGCACCTCGTCGGGGCCCAGCTCGGCGCCGGGGTTCTCGAGGCCGGGGGCACTCGGCACGCAGGATGGCATCTGCACGAAGATGTTGACGGGAAGGCCTATCGCCTCGTCATGCATGAGCCTGACGCCCGGCAGGCCGAGCACGTTGGCGATCTCATGCGGGTCGATGAACATCGAGGTGGTGCCGTGCGGGATCACCGCACGCGCGAATTCGGTGACGGTGACCATGCCGCTTTCCACATGCATGTGGGCATCGCAGAGGCCGGGCACGAGATAGCGGCCATTGGCTTCGATGACCTGTGTGCCGGGGCCGATGGCATGGGAGGCGTCAGGTCCCACATAGGCGAAGCGGCCGGCCGCAATGGCGATGTCGGTGTCCGGAATGATCTCGCCCGAATGGACGTTCACCCAGCGGCCCTTGCGGATGACCATATCGGCCTTGGTGCGGCCCATGGCGGTGTCGACAAGGATGGCGGCGGTGTCGGCCCAGCTCTTCGGTGCGTTCATCGGGGGCTCCTCGCGTAAAGTCACTATAGACGGCCAGAGATGATCTGCAATCAATGCGCCATGATGGCCAGCGCCTCGTCGAGAAGGGCTTGCGAACCTGCGGTGATCACGTTTCCACCCTTTGCCGTGTCGCCTTTGGTCCACTCCGCCGCAACACCGCCAGCACCGGCGACGATGGGAAGCAGGGGTGTGATGTCATAGGGCTGCAGGCCGCAGTCCATGGCAATATCGATGTGGCCCGCCGCCACCATGCAGTAGAAGTAGGCGTCCCCGCCATAGCGGGTGAGCTGCACCTTTGAATTGAGGCTCTGGAAGCGGCGCTGGTTTTCAGCACTACGATAGAGCTCGGGCGCGGTGGTGCCGAGTGTGGCACGGCTGAGCGGTACGCCCTTGCGCGTGGTGATGGCAGCGGTTGCACCGCGATAACAGTGCCAGGCGCCTTGCGGATTGCCGTAGAACATGTCGCCCACCACCGGCTGGTTCATGAGCCCAACCACCGGGCGGCCTTCGAAGCTGAGGCCGATGAGCGTGGCCCAGGTCGGCATGCCGCTCACGAAGCTGCGCGTGCCGTCCACCGGGTCAAGGACCCAGGTGAAGGGAGAGCGGCCCTGCTTGATTCCGTATTCCTCACCGTGGATCGCGTGATCCGGGTAATGCTGTTCGATCAGCTGCCGGATCGCCCGCTCGCCTGCGCGGTCTCCTTCGGTGACGGGGTCCCAGACCGGACCGTCCTTCACGTCGATCGCCGTGTTCTGACGGAAATAGGGGAGAATGGCGGCAGCCGATGCCTCTGCCAGGGCAATCGCAAAGCGGGTGAGTTCGGCCCAGTCCGGCGCTGTCATCTTGTTCGTCTGCTCCCGTCAGTGAGGTTCTTCCTAAGCGAGGCGCGGACGGTCCTCAAGATGCGGTTTAATGCTGCGCTGCAACATCAGTCAGGGCCCATGCAGCAAGCGCATGGCTTGATAAAAGGTCTGGGGTGAGCTTGAAAATACTTTAATTTCATAAGCTTCTGCATATTCAGCAGGCAGTCTTCATGCTGAATTTGACCGCTTGTACAAAATTCTGCCGCCGCCCCTCTTGATAATGTAATTTTGCACTGCCATATCGCATTCACGAGGCAGCGATGCCTCGTAGCCCTTCTTGGGCGTTTCCTCCCTAGACTTGGGCCGCGCGGTGCAAACCTCCGGCCCTTTTTTCTTTTCGGGACGGGTAGTTAAAGCTTCAACCTCAGATGACCGTACGGGTATCTCCCAGATTGGGGACAACGCCCGCACGTGCTGTTGCGTGCCTGCGGTTTGCAGCTTAGCGTCCCAGCCGTGCCGGATCGTTGACGTCGGCGCCGATGTCGGCGAGGTCCTGGTAGCGATCGCCGATGCGGTGGTGCGGGCGGCCGCCAGTGGCGCCACCGAAGGCGGCGATCAGTTCATCGTCGGCCGGCGCATCGGCGATCGAGAACTGGACGGTCAGGTAATGCGAGCGCCGCCCGGTGTCGTGCTTGTCCATCAGCGGGATCTGGATCTGCGTATTGGCGGGCCCGCGCGTGTTGGTGAAGCCGAGATAGGTCTTGGCGCCCAGTGCCTCGCGATAGAAATTACCATAGTGCAGCGTGTGGATGAGGGCG
Source organism: Bradyrhizobiaceae bacterium (assembly GCA_947475225.1). Taxonomy (GTDB): domain Bacteria; phylum Pseudomonadota; class Alphaproteobacteria; order Rhizobiales; family Aestuariivirgaceae; genus Aestuariivirga. The sequence continues at coordinate 20,388 of CANJMQ010000026.1, read as the reverse complement.
GAGGCGTGCTCCTGCTCGCAGTCGAGCCCGGCCATCGCCGCCTTGCCATAGGCTTCGATCTTGTCCGTCCCGCCCGCCATGGCCACGATGCGCTCGGTAAGCAGTTTGCCGAGGATCGGTGCGAAGGCACGGATCTCGGGCTTCAGATCCGCGACATAGCCGCGCCCCGCCCAGGGGTTCCTGACGACCGCGGCCACGCCCAGCATGCGCAGCGGCGGGGTTGCGGCGCGCTCACCCTCGAGATGGATCTCTTCCTCGAAGTTGACGAGCTTTCTGATCTTCAGTTCCATGGGAGCCTCTGGCGTTCAGGTTGCGGGTTTGGCGCGCGCGAGCATGGCGAGCAGGTGGTTGTGCTCGCCGAGTCGTGGCGGGGTGAAGGGAGCAGGCGCCGGCGTTGCGCCGAAACGGATCGGATTGGCGGCAATCCGCCAGCCCTTCTTGTCCGCCTCGGCATGCGCCACCTCGGCGATCATGCCGCGTACCGCCACATGCGGATCATTGAAGATGTCGCGCGCATCGTTCACCGGGCCGAAGGGCAACTTGCCGCCGAGCAGCGCGCCGAGCTCCACCTTGCTGCGCTGGCGTGTCCAGGCGCCGACGGCGTCGTTGACCTCCTGCGCGTGGACGCGGCGGCCGGCTTTGGTGGCGAGCCTCTGGTCGGCCAGAAGATCTGCGCGCTCCATGATGCGCGTGAGTTCGCGCCAGAAGGCATCGTCGACGACACCGATCGACACCCAGCCATCAGACGCCGGAAACAATCCGAAGGGGGCAAGCAGCGGATGGCCATTGCCGGCGGGCTCCGCCACCTTGCCTTCCATGTCGTAGAGATAGACGAGACGCTCGCAGAGACTGAGCATGGCGTCATACATGGCGATGTCAACGAACTGGCCGTGGCCGGTCCTTTCGGCATGGCGCACGGCGGAGACGATGGCGAAGGCGAGCATCATGCCGGCGAAGACGTCGCCGATGCCGGGGCCGGACTTCATAGGATGGTCTCGGTCGGTCCCGGTCATGCTCATCAGCCCGCCCATGGCCTGAGCGACGACGTCATAGGACGGCCAGTTGACATAGGGGCTCTCGCCGCTGCGCGGGTCACCGAAACCGCGGATCGTGGCATAGACGAGGGCCGGGTTCAGCTTAGCCAGTTCCTCGTAGCCAAGGCCAAGCCGCTCCATGACGCCCGGCCGGAAGTTCTCGACCAGCACATCGGAAGAGCGGACGAGGTCGCGGATCGTGCTCTTTGCCGCTTCAGTCTTGAGGTCGAGAACGATGCTTTTCTTGTTGCGGTTCAGGCTCACGAAGTAGCCCGCCCATTCATGTGCCTCGTCATCGGCGCGCCACGGACCATTGCTGCGGCTCGTGTCGCCTTCGGGGCTCTCGATCTTGATAACCTCGGCGCCGTGGTCGGCGAGCATCATGGTGCAGTAGGGGCCAGACAGCATGCGGCTGAAGTCCAGCACGCGGATGCCGGAGAGGATGCCGCGCGGCGCCTCAGACATCTTGTGCCCGCAACAGGAAGGCGAGCAGCTTCGCGTTGAACAGCTCCGGCGCCTCGGCCAGCGCCATGTGGCGGAGACCCGGAAGGATGACGAGTTCGGAGCCCGGGATTTCTGCCGCAATGGCGCGGCTCATGGCGGGGGAATTGCCGTAATCTTCCTCGCCGGTCATGACGAGGGTAGGCGCGGCGATGGGCGGGCTGGGCGCCACCAGTTCCGTCACGCCATCAACCAGCACCTGGTAGATCGGCGCATAGACGTCCTTGCGGTTGGCGAGGATCCAGCGCCGCACCTTGTCCATCATCTCCGGGTGGCTCATGCGGAATCCGTCGGTGAACCAGCGTGACAGGGCGGCCTCGACCGTGGCGGCGGGACCATCCTTGGCGGCCTGCACGACGCGAGCCTGGATCGCGTCATGTGCCGCCTTGTCCCGCGCATGGGCGGAGTGGAGGACGCCAAGCTTGTCCAGCCTTGCCGCATGGTCCATGGCGAAGCGTCGGGCAATCATGCCGCCGAGCGAAAAGCCGAAGACGGACGACTTGGTGACGTCGAGGTGATCAAGCAACTCATTGAGTTGCTCGGAGAACAGGGTGAGCGATGGCGTCTGTGGCGGAACGCTGCTGTCGCCGTGGCCGTGCAGGTCGAAGGTGATGACGCGGAAGTCCCTTGCCAGCGCTGGAACCTGCCATTGCCATGAATGGCGGTTGAGACCCAGGCCATGGACCAGTGCGATGACCCTTGGTCCGTTACCGAAGCTTTCGTAGGCGGTGCCGCGCGGCGTGAACGAGGCCATGTCAGCCCGCCACCGGCTTGTAGGCAATGACCTCCACCTCAACCCGGACGTCGACGAGCAGATCGCTCACCACGGCGGAGCGGGTGGGAGGTTCCTCCGGGAAGTACTCGCCATAGACGGCATTGAAGCCGGGGAAATCGGCACGGTCGCGCAGCCAGACCATGGCCTTGACGACGTCGGACAGGGCGCAGCCGCCCTCGCCCAGGGTTGTCTTGATGTCGTCCAGGACGGCGCGGGTCTGTTCCTCGATCGAACCGGTGGTCATCACCTGCCCATCCCTGAAGGGGACCTGACCGGTGAGGAACACGAAGTCACCCGCGCGGATGGCGCGTGAAAGCGAGAGCGTACGGCCGCCGATCACCAGTGGTCCACCAATCACCTGCTTGGTCCTTGCCAATCCCACTCTCCCAACCTGTTGAAAAGTCTATGCGTGGCTGTTCGGCGCATTGTAATAGATTTCCGACAGAGCCCGGCGAAAATCTTGCATCACGTCCCCGGGCGGACCGTCACTCTCGGATGACGTCGAAGGAGGCCTACCCATGACTACGCTGCAGCGCTACCAGATGTTCATCGATGGAAAATGGGTCGATGCCGCGGACGGCCGGACTTTCACCTCGATGAACCCTTCGACCGGCGACGACTGGTCGGAAATTCCGGAAGCCACCGCCGCCGACGTGAACCGGGCGGTGGAGGCCGCGCACCGGGCCTTCACGCAAGGAGAGTGGGCGACGGCACTTCCGACCGCGCGCGGCAAGTATCTTCGCCGCCTCGCCGAACTTCTTGCCCAGAAGTCCGAGGAACTGGGCCGCACCGAGACGATCGATACCGGCAAGATGCTGAAGGAGACGCGCTGGCAGGCGAAATACATCGCCGAGTTCTTCCATTTCTATGCCGGTGCGGCCGACAAGGTGATGGGTAACACGCTGCCCATCGACAAGCCGGACATGGTGGCGATGACGCTGCGCGAGCCGCTGGGCGTCGTTGCGGCCGTGGTGCCGTGGAATTCGCAGCTCTTCCTCGTCGCGGTGAAGATCGGGCCGGCACTGGCAGCGGGCAACACGGTGGTGCTGAAGGCTTCCGAACATGCCTCGGCGCCCATGCTGGAATTCGCGAAGCTCATGGAGGAGGCGGGCTTTCCGCCCGGCGTGTTCAACGTGGTGACGGGCCATGGCGACCCATGTGGGCGGGTGCTGACGTCGCACCCCCTCGTGCAGCGCATCAGCTTTACCGGGGGGCCGGAATCGGCGCGCCAGATCATTCGCAATTCGGCGGAGAACTTTGCGCAGGTGTCGCTTGAGCTCGGCGGCAAGTCGCCGTTCCTGGTGTTTGACGACGCCGATCTCGAAAGCGCTGTCAATGGTTCGATTTCTGGCATCTTCGGGGCGACGGGCCAGTCCTGCGTGGCGGGCTCGCGGCTCTACCTGCAGGACAAGGTGGCTGACCAGTTCCTCGATACCATGGTAGCGCGCGCCCGGCAGATCCGCATCGGCGACCCGTTGCTGGAAGAGACCCAGATGGGGCCGCTCGCAACCCACGGCCAGATGGCCCGCATCGAGAAGGAAGTGGCCTTCGCGCAGGAGCAAGGTGGTAAATTGCTGACTGGTGGACAGCGCCCGCCCGCGCAGAACCGCGGCCTGTTCTACGAACCCACCATCATCGAATGCCGCAGCCAGCAGGACCGTATTGTCGACACCGAGATGTTTGGGCCGGTGCTGAGCGTGCTGCGCTTCAAGGACGAGGAAGAGGTGGTGCGGCTAGCCAATGACACAAAGCACGGGCTGGCAGCGGGTGTGTTCACGCGCAATGGCGCACGGGCGCTGCGCGTTACAAAGCAACTGCGTGCCGGCATCGTGTGGGTGAACACCTATCGCGTCGTCTCGCCCATCGCCGAATTCGGTGGCTTCAAGGAGTCGGGCTATGGCCGCGAGAGCGGCTTCCAGGCGATCTATGACTATACCCGGCCCAAGACAGTGTGGATCAACACCTCCGACCAGCCGCTCGCCAACCCCTTCGTGATGCGCTAGCGGACTTGCATCAGGACGTCGACGGCACAGCTCTCCGTCACGCCCACGAAAAGCGGGTTGATCTCGATCTCGGCCACCTGGTTGGTCTCATGTGTTGCGAAGGCAGCGAGCCTCTCGAGCGTATCGAGAAGTGCCTCGCGGCTTGCGGCGGGCTTGCCGCGATAGCCATCAAGCAGCCGGTTGATCTTCAGCCGGGAGAGCGCGCGGGCGAGATCAGGGCGCGTGGCAGGCAGCAGGATCGTGGTTGCATCCTCCAGCAGTTCGACAAGGACGCCGCCGGCCGCCAGCGTCATCGCCAACCCAAACTGCGGATCGCGCCGGATGCTGACCATCAATTCCACCACGGGAGCCGCAACCATGGCCTCGACGAGGAAAACGTCGGTGAGGGCGTCGGCGTTGAAGGCTGTGACATCGGCCTTCATGCGCTGGACGGCTTCGGCGATTGCTTCCTTCGATGAGAGCCCAAGGCGAACGGCGCCAGCCTCGGTCTTGTGTGGAAGCCGGGCACTGACCATTTTCAGGGCGACCGGAAAGCCCAGCGCATCGGCGAGGGACGGCGCATCGGCTCCGCTACAGATGCGGCTGCGCGGCACGGCGATGCTCCTCGCAGCGAGCAGCTTCTTTGCGGCGGCCTCGTCAAGAAGGTGCGGGCTGCCATCGGGCAGCGGCTTCACAAGCGGCTGCCGGTTGCCTGTAGCGATCTCGGCGCGGCGTTCTCCATGCCAGGCGGCAGCGGCGATGGCCGCCATGCACTCCTCGATGCCCTGCATGGGGGCAACACCCTCGGCAACCAGGAAGTTGCGGGTTTCCGCATCGAGATTCTCGGGGATCGTGCTGCATACCGCGGCGGGAAGCCCCTGCGCCTTCGCGGCGGCGATGAAGGAGAGCGTGTCGTTGCGGTACCAGGGCTTGCTCTCGTCGAGGCCGGGGGCGGGATAGTCCTGCACGATCACCGCCGCATCATGGCCTTGCGCGAACAGCGTGTCGAAGACCGGGCGTGTCTTCTCAGGAATGCCCCAGATGGGGGTGGTGTAGTCGAGCGGGTTGGAGACAGTGGCTGTCTGCGGCAGAAGGGTGCGCAGGCTGGCCGCCGTCGCGGCATCGGGCGGCGTGAAGGTGAGGCCGAGCCGCTCGGCATAATCCGCCAGCATTGTGGCGCCGCCGCCTGAGCAGGTGAGACCGGCAAGGCGGCGACCCCTTGGCACGTCCGCCACGCAGAGGAACTTGGTGGTTTCGAGCAACTGCGCGGGGCTGCTCACGCGGATAATGCCCAGCCGCTCGAACAACGCATCATAAAGCTCCTCGGTGCCGGAGAGCGAACCCGTGTGGCTCACCGTCAGGCTGGAACCCAGCCGCGACGTGCCGGTCTTCAGCGCCACGATGGGCTTGCCGAATGACAGCGCCTTGAGTGCGGCGCGCTCGAAGGCCTGAACATCCTTCAGCCCCTCGATGTGCAGGCCGAGGGCGCGCACCTCCGGCCTTTCAGCCAGAGCATCGACGAAATCCTCGAGCCTGAGCAGCGTCTGGTTCCCGGCCGAGACCATGAAGGCGAAGGGCGCGCCGCGCTGGCTCATGGTGAAGTCGGAGGACAGCATGCCGCTCTGCGTGATGATGGCCGCGCCATATCCCGGGCAAGAGCCGCCATGCGTGAAGGGCCATAGAGCCACCCTGTCCACGTAGTTGATGACGCCGTAGCAATTGGGGCCGACGAGTGCGAGATCGCCCGCCGCGGCAACGAGGCGCGCTTCGGCCTCCGCACCTTCGGAACCGGTCTCGCCGAAGCCTGCCGTATAGCAGACGACGCCGCCCGCCCCCATGGCGCTAAGTTTTTGCAGCGCCTCGATGGCGGCGTCCTTGGGAACGGCGAGGAACACCGCGTCGGGTGCTTCCGGCAGTGCGTCGATCGATGCGAAGCAGGGGTGGCCGCCGATGTGGCTGCGCTTCGGGTTCACCGGCCAGAATGGGCCGGAAAACCCGATGCGCTTGCATTCGGCGGCGACGGTTTCCGTGTCGCGCCCGCCGATCACCGCGACGTGGCGGGGCTTCAGCAGCCGCTCGAGATTGGCGCGGCGCTTCGGGGTCATGCGCCGAGCGGCCGCAGGATGGCGCGCGAGATGATGTGGCGCTGGATCTCGGATGTTCCGTCCCAGATGCGCTCGAGGCGCGCATCACGCCACAGGCGCTGGACAGGAAGCTCCTCCATGAGGCCCATGCCGCCATAGATCTGCACCGTGTTGTCGGCTACGCGGTTCACCATTTCGGAGCAGTAGAGCTTGACCATCGAGATGTCGGCGTCAGTGAGGGTGCCCTCATTGGCGCGGCGGATGGCATCCTCCACGAGGAGATCGGCGGCGCGCAGTTCGGTTGCCATGTCAGCCAGCTTGAAGCCGGTGCCCTGGAACTTGCCGATGGCCTGGCCGAACTGCTTGCGGCTTGCCGCCCACTCGGCAGCAAGACCCATGAGCCGCTCCGCCTTGCCGCAGCACGAGGCGCCGACGAAGATGCGACCATAGGTGAGCCACTGGCCTGCAAGTTCAAGCCCGCGGCCCTCCTCGCCGAGGATCTGGCGCTTGTTGAGGCGCACATTGTCGAAGCTGAGCTGGAAGGTCTTGTAGCCGCGATAGCTGACGCAATGCGTGCCGTCGCGCACGTCGAAGCCCGGCGTTCCGGTGTCGACGAGGAAAGAGGTTACGCGCTTTCGCGACCCGCGCGGGCTCTCGTCCAGGCCGGTTGCCGCGAAGACTATGGCGAAATCTGGCAGCACGGGACCGGAAATGAAGTGTTTCGAGCCGTTGAGGATCCAGTCGTCTCCGTCACGTCGCGCGTTGGACTTCATGCCCATCACGTCGGAGCCTGCTTCAGGCTCGGTGAGCGCAAAGAGTTCGCGCTTCTCACCCTTGACACAAGGATAGAGGTAGTGATCGCGCTGCTCGCCCTCGCAGGCCAGCAGCAGTTCGGTTGGGCGCGCCACCCAGCTGTGCAGCGCATGACTGGTCTTGCCGAACTCACGCTCCATGATGGTCTTGGCCTCGAGGCTCAAGCCCCCGCCCCCTACCTCCTCCGGCAGGTTCGCGGCATAGAGGCCCGCCTCGTGGGCGCGCTTCTCGATCTGCCGGCCAAGGTCGAGCGGAACCTCGCCCAGCTTGTCGACGAGGTCCTCATGTGGGTGAAGCTCGGCCTTCATGAAGGCCTGCACGGTTTCCAGCAGCAGGCGGTTTTCGTGGGAACTGACGAGGCTCAAGGCGTTTCTCCGGAGGTCTCAGGCCGCCTCCTCGCCGCGCTTGCGCGACAGGATCGCGAAGCCGACGAGGAACACGAGGGTTGTGCAGATCAGGACGACCGCAGCAGCGGCGACCGTCGGGTCGGTGTTCTCGCGCATGCCGTTCCACAGGCGGCGCGGCAGGGTGAAGACGTCGAACTTTGAAATGAACAGGGTGACGACGATCTCGTCCCAGGACAGGATGAAGGCAAAGACTGCGCCCGCCAGAATGCCGGGCCGGATCGCTGGCAGGATGACGCGGCGCAGCGTGGTGGGCAGCGACGCGCCGAGGCTGCGTGATGCCTGCTCGAGCCTCAGGTCGAAATTGGCCAGCGCCGCAGAAACGGTGATCACCACCATCGGAATGGCAAGAATGGCATGGGCGAGAATGATGCCGAGATAGCTGTCGATCAGTCCCAGTGGCACCCACCATCGATAGAAGGCCATGGCCGAGATGATCGGCGGCACCATGAGCGGAAGCAACAGGAAGGCGCGGATTGCCTCGATGAAGCGCCCCGAGAGGCGCCACAGCCCGATGGCCGCCAACGTGCCGAGCAATGTGGACAGCGCGGAGGCGACGATGGCGATGAGCAGGCTCTGGCCAAAGCTTGAAATCCACTCGGGGCTCGTCAGCAGATGCTGGAAATGCTGCAGCGAAACTCCTTCCCACGGCAGTGACAGGTAGGTTTTGGCGGTGATCGAGACCGGGAAGGCAACGAGCGATGGGATGATCAGGATCGCCAGGATCAACCATGCGGCGATGTGATTGATGCGACCGCCGAGGGAGGACTTCATCGCGCCACTCCGCCGAAGACCACGGACAGCTTCATGAAGCGGTTCAGCACATACATCAGCGCCAGGACGCTGGCGATCATCAGCGTGGCCAGCATTGCGGCAACACCCCAGCGCACGGTGACGAGGAGTTGCACGGAAATATATTCCGCGATCATCTGCACCTTGCCGCCACCGAGGATGGCGGGCGTCACGTAGAAGCCGAGTGAGCTGATAAAGACGAGAAGCGAGGCGGCGATGATGCCGGGCTTCGTCAGGGGCAAGAAGACGCGGAAGAAGGTCTGGGCGCTGCTGGCGCCGAGGCTGCGAGAGGCACTGGTCACCCGCGGGTCGATGCCCTGCATGTTGGCGAGCAGCGGCAGGATGGCATAAGGCACCATGTATTCAGTCATGCCGATGAGCACGCCGAGTTCATTGCGCATCAGCGGCAGTGGCTCGGAGATCAGGCCAAGCCCTATCAGCAGGTCATTGATGAGGCCATTGTGGCCGAGCAGCATCAGCCAGGCGAAGGACCTTACGAGAACCGAGATCCAGAAGGAGATGAGCAGGATCGACATCATGCGCCTGCGGACATGAGACAGCGCATGCAGCATGGCGTAGGACACCACATAGCCCAGCGTCACGGCTGCCGCGGTTGTGATCAGGCAAAGCCGGATGGTGCGCCAGATCAGGTTGGCCACCGTGTCGCTTTCGAAAATTTTGACATAGTTGCCGAGGCCTGGTTTCGGGTCAGTCACGCTCAGCAGCAGGACATTCACGATCGGCGCCACATAGAGCGCCAGCACCAGAAGCACGGCAGGTGCTACCAGCAACCAGTAGGGATTAAACCGTGAGGTGCGTGTTGCCATGACGTTGAGCGCACGCGCCCCCTTGTAAGGGGCGCGTGCCACACTTTCGTTGGTCAGCCGATGGCTTCGAGGAAGGCGTTCACGGCGTCACCGCCGTTGTCGGCCCACCAGACCGGATCGTTGAAGATCACCTTGTCGATGTTCTGCGCCGAGTTGATGGCGTAAGGCTGCATCGCTTCGGGGATCTTGGCGAAGGCCTCCGGATTGGATGGCGTCATGCCAAGGCAGTCGAGGATCATGAGCTGCGAGTCTACCTGCAGCGCCTGCTCGATGAACTTCATCACGTTGTCCCGGCCCGCCGGGTTGCCCCGCGGCACGATGTAGGCGCCCGGCATGGCGATCGCTTCGTTCATGACCATCTTGTAGCGCCCATTGGTGCGCTCCTCGATGGTCTTGCCGCGGTTCTGCCAGATCATGCCCATCGCCACTTCACCATTGACGATCATGTCGTGAGCCTCGGAGCCGGAGCCCCAGTAGAGGCTGTCGGCCTTGATGGTCTTGATTTTGGCGATGGCGCGCGGCACGTCGCAAGGATAGACCTTGTCCTTCGCGACGCCGTCGGCAACCAGCGCGCTCTCGATCGAGCCGTTGGCCCACTTGTAGAGCGAACGCTTGCCGGGGAACTTGGCGGTATCGTAGAAATCGGCCCAGCCCTTGGGCGGATTGTCGCCGAAGGCCTTGGTATCATACATGAAGGCGTAGCCGTAGAAGATGACGCCCACGCCATATTCCCAGGCAACGCCCTCCTTGATCTGCTTCTTGTCGACGATGTTGTAGTCGATGGCCTCGAGGTGGCCGGACTTGCCAAGTGCGATGGCGTCGAAGCCATCGGCGTCGCAGACGTCGGCCGTCACTTTGCCGGAGTCGACCATTTCCTTGATCTTGCCCTGCAGCGGGCCAGAGGTGTCGAACTTCAACGGCAGGCCTGTCTTGGCCGTGAAGGGCTTGCCAATGGCGTCGCCATGGCACTTCTCGGACTCGCCGCCCCAGTTCCACATGACGATCTCGTTGGCGGCGGCCTCCGCATCGTTCGCCTTGACGGCGAGCGTTGCGACACCGGCCAAGCCGCACAGCATCAGGAAGCTGCGGCGGTCGAGGCGGCCCGACTTGAAGGCAATCGCACCCTCGCGTGCGAGGTCATTCAGGAAAGCTTTGTCTTTCATTGTCACTTCCTCCATTTTGCTGCGGCCTTCGCCGCGTTCGTTGTTGCGGGCACTGCGCCCGGTCTCATGCGGATCTTGTGCCCGCTTCTTCGCCGTCACCGCCCTCGACCTCGACCTGAGCGTCATCGCTCCAGCAGAGATCGACGGCTTGTGAGTCGGAAAACTGCCCCGTGTTGCGCCACGCGGGGACGTGAACCTCGATCATCGGGTGGCCCGGAACCTCGACCAGCAGCTTGAGGGTAGCACCCATGTAGGTGATGCCGCGAACTGTGCCAGTGAGCCTGTTCTGGCCATGGCCGGTGCCTGCCGGGAAGAGATCGATCTTTTCAGGCCGCAGCGCAAAGGTGCGGCCGTCGCGATGGATGAAGTTGCTCTTGCCGAGGAAGCTGGCCGCAAAGGCGGTGCGCGGCTTCTCGTAGAGTTCGACCGGATTGCCGACCTGCACCACCTTGCCGTGGTCCATGATCACGATCCGATCGGACATGGTGAGGGCTTCTTCCTGATCGTGCGTCACATAGATGAAGGTGGTGCCGACCCGGTTGTGAACCTCCTTCAGCTGCTCCTGCACATCGGCGCGGAGCTTGCGGTCGAGCGCGCCCAGCGGTTCGTCGAGGAGCAGCACGCGCGGCGAGAAGCTGAGCGCGCGGGCCAGTGCCACGCGCTGCTGCTGACCGCCCGAGAGTTGATGCGGATAGCGGTCTGCGAAGCCGTTGAGCTGCACGAGATCCAGCATCTCGTTGACGCGGGCCTCGATCTCGGCCTGCGGCTTGCGGCGGATTTCCAGCGGATAGGATATGTTCTTGCGCACCGTCATGTGCGGAAACAAGGCATAGCCCTGGAACACCATGCCGAAGTTGCGCTTCTCGGGCGGCGTGGAGGCAATCGAACTGCCGCCGACCAGGATGTCACCCGCCGTGATGTCCTGAAAGCCCGCCAGCATCATGAGCAGCGTTGTCTTGCCGGAGCCTGATGGCCCCAGCAGCGTCAGGAACTCACCGGCGCGGATATCGAGTGACACGCCGTCGACGGCGGTCATCTTTCCATACTGCTTGGTGACGTTCTGGAAGACGACACCGATGCCGGAGGGACCTGCTGTCATGCCTGCTTCTTGAGCCCGAGCTTCTTGCGCGCCTCGGCCGGGGTCAGAACCCTGGCGCCCATGCGCTCGACGATGCCAACGACGCGCTCGACGAGCTGGGCGTTGCTCGCCAGCACGCCGCGGTCGAGATAGAGATTGTCCTCGAGGCCGACGCGCACATTGCCGCCCATGGCCACCGCAGCGGCGGCCATGGGCATCTGCATGCGCGAGATGCCGAAGCTGGCCCAGCTCGCATTGGCGGGCAGCTGGTCCTTCATCGCCTTCATGTTGTCGACCGACTGGTCGGCCCCCCACGGAATGCCCAGGCAGATCTGGAACATCGGCGGATCCTCGATCAGCCCTTCGGCGATCAGCTGCTTCGCCAGTCGGATGTGGCCGAGGTCGAAGACCTCGAGCTCAGGCTTCACCCCCCATTCCTTCACCAGCGCCGCCATGCGGCGGAGATAGGGCGGGGTGGACATGTAGACGTAGTTGCCGTCGCCGAAATTCATCGAACCGCAGTCGAGGCTGCAGATTTCCGGGCGCAGCATCTCGACATGGCGCAGCCGCTCCTCAGGGCCGATCATGTCGGTGCCGGGTCCCGGCTTGCATGGGTCAGACTCGCTGATCATCCAGTCGCCGCCCATGCCGGCGGTGAGGTTGATCACGACGTCTGTGCCGCTGGAGCGAACAATGTCCACGGCGCGCTTGAACAGTTCCGGATCACGTGAACCCTTGCCTGTGGCCGGGTCGCGGACGTGCAGGTGGGCGGCTGTGGCGCCGGCCTTGGCGGCATCAATAGCGGCCTGCGCGATCTGCTCCGGGGTCACGGGAACGCCGGGGTGCTTGCCCACCGTGTCACCAGCCCCGGTGACGGCACATGTCACGATGACTTCGAAGTTCACGCTGTCACTCCCCGGTGTTTTCTGTTTATGGCCGAAATGATTTGCCCGAACGCAGTGAGACGTTATAGAATTTTCGCCATCAATGCGTTTTTTTCGTCGGTCACGAAATCATGACGGAAGCGGCTGAAGCGGGTGCGGTGACGGGTGAGGTGACCCGCGTCAGCTTCGTGCTGATCCCGCGCTTCAACATGATGACGCTCACCATGCTCATGGAGCCGATGCGCATCGCCAATTATCTTGCACCGCACAAACTCTATGAGTGGGACTTCCGGGCCTCGGCGGCGAGCCATGTGCCTGGAAGTAACGGGCTTAGCGTCGCCTGCCGCAACGTCGACGAGGAGGGGCTTCCGAAACCGGACATCATCGCGGTGTGCGGCAGCTGGGGCGCCGAGCACCTGAACGACCCGCGGCTGTTCCGCTGGCTGCGCAAGAGCGCGCGCGCCCAGGTGCAGATGATCGCCGTCGAACTCGGCATCTATGCCTTCGCCAAGGCTGGGCTCGTCGCCGACCAGAAGGTGACGACCCACTGGTCGATGATGGCGGGCCTTGCCGAAGCCTACCCGGATCTCGAGGTGGTGGAGCAACTCTATTCTGTCGACAAGCCCGTGATGACCTGTGCGGGTGGCACCGCCGGGCTCGACCTGATGCTCCATATTGTGGGGCGTAAGAATGGTGACCAGCTTGCGGCCGAGATCGCCAACCAGGTGATGCACCATCCGCGCCGGCTGCCGGAGTCGTTGCAGCGCCACGCCTCAGGCGGCAAGCATGATGACGTGCATCAGGATGTGCGCGCCGCAATGACGTTGCTCGAAGGCCGCATCGAGGACCCGACCCCGGTGCCGCGCGTCTGCCGGGAACTCGGCGTTTCGCAAAGGAAGCTCGAGCGCCTGTTCAAGCGCGACATCGGCTGCACCATCGTGCAGTACAGCAAGTTGCTGAGGCTTCAGTATGCGCGCGTGCTGCTCAGCTCGACCCGCATGTCGATCCGCGAAGTCTCCGCCGCCTGCGGTTTCAACTCCATGTCCTATTTTTCGCAGAGTTTCCTTCAGGCCTTCAGCAAGAAGCCCAGCGAATACCGCCAGGCGTGGCCTGAAGCCGACGCTGCGCCGTCATGGCCGGGCACTGTCTATGCCTTTTTGCAGACGGCGCGGAAAAAGCCGCGCAAGCGCGCCTAGGACCCGGCGCGCGCCGCACGCACCGCCTTCAGAACGCCGACGATGGCGCGGTCGCGCTCAGCTGCCATGTCCTCGAAGTGGCGGCCCGCGGCGATCTCGTTGCAGCCATCCACCATGCGGTCTCGCAGTTCCTTGGTGAGTTCGGGCGCGACCAGCCTCGTCCACGGCAGCTTCAGTGCCGGACCGAACTGATCGAGGTTGGTGGCCATGCCACCCTCGCCGCAGGCGACGTGGAAGGCCATGCACTGGCCCTGGATCGCAAGGCGCGGCGCCGGGCCGTTCATCAGCGCGATGTCGATGTCCTCTGGCGTCGCTTCGCCGTTGGCCACCATGTGCAACGCCTCGCGCCACAGCGCCTCCTGCAGGCGAGTGGCGACGAAGCCGGGGATTTCCTTCTTCATCACCAGCGGCGCCTTGCCGGCATGCGCATAGAAGTCACGCGCCCAGGCGACGGCGTCGGGCGACGTCTTCTTGCCACCGATGATCTCGACCAGCGGCAGCAGATAGGGAGGGTTGAAGGGATGGCCGATGACCGTGCGTTCCGGCGTGGGGCACAGCACCTGGATGTCTGTCATCATCAGGCCCGACGTGCTCGATGCGATGACCACGTCGGCGGGCACGATACGGCCCAGCGTCTCATAAAGCGCCTGCTTCAGTTCCAGCCGCTCGGGCGCACTTTCCTGCACGAAGCCCGCATCGGCAACGGCTGCTTCGAGATTGTCGGTGAGCCTCAGGCGGTCACGCGAAGCGCCGGGCGCCAGGCCGAGCGCGGTGAGGCTGATCCATGCCGTGTCGAGCACCTTGCGATAGGCGGCTTCCTCGCTCATGGAGTGGACATAGCCAGCGACGTCATAGCCGCGCGCCAGGAAATGCGCCGCCCAACCAGCACCGATCGGGCCACCGCCGATGCTTGCAACCTTCTTCACTGCCGTTACGGTTGGCCTTGTCATCGCTATTTCCCCTTGAAAACCGGTTCGCGCTTCTCGACGAAGGCCTTTATGCCCTCAGCCGCATCCTCCGATTTCAGCATGGCGCGGTAGATGGGAAGCTCGCCCTTGCGCATCGTTTCGAAGGTTTCACGCATCGGCCTGCACTCGATGGCGCGCAGCACTTCCTTCACCGTCTGCATGGCAAGCGGCGCCGACTTGGCGAGTTGCGTTGCCCATTCGCGCGCCACCGTCATCAGTTCGGCATAGGGCACCACCTTGTTGACGAGGCCATGGCGTGCGGCCTCCTCTGCCCCCATGCGGCGACCGAGCAGCAGCATTTCCATGGCGATGTTATAGGGGATGCGGCGCGGCAGGCGCTGCAGGGCGCCTGCGTCTGGCACGATGCCGAGCGGCATTTCAGGAAGCGCGAACTGCACGTGGTCGGCCGCAATGACAAGGTCGCAGGAGAGTGCAATCTCGAAGCCGCCGCCGATGGCCAGCCCGTTGAGCGCGGCAATGACCGGTTTGTTGAGGTTCCAGTTTTCGGTGAGGCCGGCAAAGCCACCATCACCGTAGTCACCGTCTTCCCACCAGTTGTCGAGCTTGATGTCGCCTGAGTTCAGGGCCTTCAGGTCCCAGCCCGCCGAGAAGATCTTCTCGCCCTCGGCGGTCAGGATGCCGACGCGCAGCTCCGGGTCATCGCGCAGCAGCGCGAAGGCCTCGCCCATCTCGCGGCTCATCAAGTGGTCGATGGCGTTGACCTTGGGCTTGTTGAGCTTGACCTCGAGGATGTGGCCGTTGCGGGTGACTTCGATGAAACGTGGCATGTGGCGCACACTCACTTGAAGGCGGGGATGACTTCCTTGCAGAACAGTTCGAGCGAGCGCTTCTGTTCCTTCATGCCAAGGCCGAGGCTGGCGTAGTAGGTGAACTGATCCACACCCAGCGTCTCATAGGGTCTGAGCTTGGCGATCACCTCGTCGGGCGTGCCGAACATCAGGTTGGTCGATAGCATCTGGGGGTCGTATTCGCTGCGGTTGGCGATGTCGTGAAGGTCAATTCCCTTCGGGAAGCCGTTCTTCACGTCGCCCATGTTCTTGAACAGGTTCTCGAACTGGCCAAGCTGGCGCTGCGCCGCCCGCACCGGCACCATCCAGTCTTCCTTGCGGTCATAGAGGACCGTGTGGCGCATCATCGCGAAGATCGGGCGTTTCTTGCCGGGGTTGTTGACCATCGCCTCATCAAGGCGAGACTTGTAGAGTTCGGCCTCGCTCATCGGGCGAGTCAGCGGCCACGACATGATATTGAGCCCGTGCTTGACGGCGAAATCATATGTGATGGGTGCGCGCGCGGCCACCCAGAGGGGGGGATGGGGCTGCTGCAGTGGCTTGGGTACGGAGGTGGAGGTGGGGAACTGCCAGAACTCTCCCTTATGCTTATAATCGCCCTGCCACAGCGCCAGCACGGCGGGCAGCATCTCTTGCATGTATTTCCAGCCGTCCGTCTGTTTGAGGCCAGGGTACATACGGTCGAACTCGCGCTGATAGGCGCCTGAGCCAATTCCGAATTCGAGGCGGCCGCCAGTGATGAGATCGGTGAAGGCCGCTTCGCCCGCAAGCTTGATGGGGTGCCAGTAAGGGGCAACCGCCACCGCCGTGCCCAACCGGATCTTCGAAGTATTTGCGCCCCACCATGTGAGGATCTGGAAGGGGTCCGGCGCGATGGTCATTTCGAGGGCATGGTGTTCGGCAGACCAGACGATGTGGAAACCGCCATCCTCTGCCATCTGCACCATCTCGAGCGTATGGCGAGCGACGTCGCGCATGTCGAGACTGTCGTCCATGCGTTCGAGATTGATGGCGAGCTGGAATTTCATGGCAGTCCCTCCTGGCCTCCGGTGCTTCTGCGAGCATTCCGCAGAGTGTCGATCGGGGGCGATAACGAGATTATCAGAAATCCGACATCATCGCAGGGAATTCGCCGACACTCAGTCCAGCTGCTGAAGCGTGGCCTCAAGGGCGGAAATGATCTCGGCAAAGTAGCCGTCGCGCTCGCCAAATTCGGTTTCAAGCACACTGAAGAAGGCCGCTGCTGCGCGTTTCGCCGGATTGACCATCAGGAACTGCCCCGCGTAGCCCGGATGGCCCACCCAGGTGCCATTGCTCATCAGGTGGTTCCGGTAGCGCAATGTCGGCGAGCCACCATAGCGGGTGCCGGCACCGCTCATCGCATCCCTCATGAAGGCGCCTCCACGCCTTGCGATCAGCAGGCCGTAGCGTGCGAGGTCGCGCGCCGTCATCACCCCGCCGCCACTCAGAACCGGCACACCATCACAATCTGCCGAGATGTGGAATGCCGCCGCAAGTCCTGCCTCGGCGACGATCTGCTCAACATGCACTGCTAGTTTGCGCCCACTGGCGCGCTCGATGACCCAGCCCAGCATGTCGGTGTTGGGGGACGTGTAGCGCGTGTTGCGATCGTGCTCGCGCGGTGCGGCCGCCAGTCCTGCGGCGAAGCCACGCACACCAAATTCGTCTTCCCCGGCCGGCGGCAGGCGCCAACCCATGGCAATCTCCTGCCGGGCATAGCCAACGGGCTCGCCTTGTGCAGGGCGAGGCGCATAGGGAGCCGCATAGTCCTCCCCGAAATTGCTGCTGACATCCATGTCCAGCACCTCCTGCACGCTGGCTTGTGCATAGGCATCTCCTGCCTCAGGCACGTAACTAACCACCTTACGAGCTGGATCCACACGTCCACATTCGACAAGTTGCCCAAGCGCCAGATGCACAAAAGTCTTGGTGATGGATTGCATGCTGTGCAGGCGATCCGTGGCGAAGTCGGCCGCGTGACGCTCAAGGACGATGCGATCATCTTGTGCGATCACCAGAGCACAAAAGGCCGGCGTGCGCAGCAGCCGGGCAAGTTCGGGTGTATGTTCCAGCAACGGATTCTCGTCGGCCGCGAGGTGAAGCACATTGGGCGCCCGGAACGTCAGCCCACGCCGGTGGATATCGTGCAGCATACGAAAGCTCTGGCGTCGCCGCTCAGGCGTGTTCCAGGCTGCAAGACGGTTTGACCCGACGATGAGATCAGGGCTTGGCGGCATCATCGACGGGCAGCAGCCCCCGCTCGGTTAGCACCTTGCGGGCGACTCGGAAACACTCGAGCGCTTGCGGCACCCCGCAATAAATGCCCACGACATGGACGATGGCCCTGATCTCCTCGAGAGACACGCCATTGTTGATAGCACCGTTGCAATGGGTTTCCCACTCATGCATCTTTCCCAACGCAGCCAGCACCGCCAGATTCATCATGGACCGGGTCTTCGCGTCGATCGTCTCGTCGCCCCATCCGAACCCCCAGCACCAAGCAGTCATGGCTTCCTGAAACGGTCGCGTGAGCAGGTCGGCGGCCTTCAGATTTCGCTCGACATACTCCTGGCCGAGAGTTTCGCTTCTCTTTTGTAGTCCCTTATCAAAAAGCTTTTCGTCCATCCCTGGTTTCTCCAATGTCATAGCGCTTGCAGACTTCGAATCTATTTGCATGAAACCTTGATGGACCGGCGGACGCCTCCTTCAAGGTTGAAATATCTCACTGCTCTGTGCGCAAGGTAAATCTTGATAAGATTTTGAGACACCGCGAAACCCCAATTGCCAGATGATCTGATGAAACTGTGATCGGCTTTTCGTCCTGCCTGCTGTAAAGAGCTTGGTTGAAAAGTCTTTCCGATGGGCGAACTGACGGGGCGCAAAGGTGAGCGAAAGAGCTTCCGTTGCGGCGAGGATTGCACCCTGCCGGAAAAATTGAAAGCTGCATTGGGCGTATAGGCGAACCTCGTGGGAATCGACCTTGCATTCGATGCTGGTGAGCCGATTTCGGCAATCTGCGTCCCAAATCTCCATGACTCTGCTCATCTCAACGACTCTGCCCATCTCAACATTGCCAGGTTGCCGGCAGCCGGACTGTACGGCGTTCTCGATGATAATGACGGGTGTCCATTTGAACACGGCACAAATCAGAACTGGTCTTCAGTGATGTCCCGCCCGTGAGAGAGCTTGTCGCTTGAGTGGCCTGCAACAGCGGCATCTCCAGGATCGAGGCTTATGAACAGATCCTTCGCACGGCTAAGCACCCATGGCCAGCGCGTACTCATATCTACGGATGCAAATGACTCACTATTTGTGAGACTCTCCAACCATGCTCAAAGCGATATTCGACGTCTTCGGATGGGTGCTGATCCTCGTGGGTATTATTGCGACCGCGATGATTGGCGTCACGTTGTGGAGCCAGATGAATGATGGGTCCATCTATCACAATTATCTCTGGCGACTGCTGCTCGGCTAGTTGACCATGGTGCAGGCCGACCAACCGGGACTATTCGGCTGCCTGCTGCTGTTGCGTGAAACGCCCCTCGAGATAGGGCAGCAGGGCTGCCGTGAGCTTCTCGAGAATAGCGCGAATTTCATGAAATCCCATTGTTTTTTCTAACGTTACCTCGTTCATGTAGAGGCTGCGGTTGATCTCGATCTGCAGTGCGTGTTGGCCACGATGCGGAGCGCCATGGTTCTGGGTGATGAAGCCCCCGGCATAGGGCTTGTTGCGGAGCACCCGGAGCCCATTGCGGCGCAGTTCGTCCTCCACGAAGCCTGAAATATCCTCCGCGCAGGAGGCACCGAATCGATCGCCTAGCACCACATCGATGCCGCCCGCCAACTGCGGGGAGACATGGGCGCTGGCGCTGGCCGGCATGGAATGGCAGTCGACCAGCAACACCTCCCCGACCTTCGAGAGAACCGCATTGGTGAGCGCCGAGAGGGTGCGGTGGTAGGGCAAATAAATCTGCTCGATCCGCTTGCGGGCCTCCGCGAAATCAATACGGCCACGATAGATTTCCTCACCCTCGGAGACGATCCGGGGGATGGTGCCAAGGCCCCCAGCAACGCGGGGTGAACCGGTATTGGCATAGCCCGGCAACTCGCCGGAAAACATCCGCGGGTCCAATTCATAGGGCTCCCGGTTCAGGTCGATATAGCTGCGCGGCACCCGCGCCCGGAGCATGGGCGCGCCGTGGGCGACACACGAGAGGAAGAGTTCGTCCACAAAGCAATCCTCTGACTTCCGTAGCGTCATCTTCGGAAGGCGAGACAGGCGCAGAAAGTCCTCGGGAAAATCCCGGCCGCTATGGGGGGAGTTGAACACGGCCGGGGCTGTCCACTCCTCGGGAGACAGGATTTCGAAGGACGGGCGGGGGGCCGACATGGCGTCTCTCGTTTCCCTGGCGGTTGCTGCCGGATATTCACCTAGTGGAAAGGGACCGGCAAGGCTTCATTCACCGTTTACCGGCGCAGGCCTACAAGGATATGAAGGCGTTCCGATGGTGGCGCTCGGGATTCAGGACGATTTGTGACGATGACGATGAAAACCATGGCCAAGATTCTCCTCGCAGAAGATGATGACGACATGCGGAATTTCCTGGTGAAAGCGCTGCAAAAAGCCGGCCACGAGGTGACCAGCTTCGGGGAGGGGATGAGCGCCTTCGAGGAAATCAAACATAGCAATTTCGACCTGCTTCTCACCGATATCGTTATGCCGGAGATGGACGGAATTGAACTGGCTCGCCGGGCGTCCGAACTTGATCCGTCGCTTAAGATCATGTTCATCACCGGTTTTGCCGCCGTAGCGTTGCACCCCGATTCCAAGGCCCCCAAGGACGCCAAGGTGCTCTCCAAACCCTTTCACCTGCGTGACCTTGTGAACGAGGTCGAGCGCCTGATGGCAGCCTGAGTTTTGGGGGTTGCGCCGCTTGGCCTCCCCCGCTATAGGGTCGCCACCGCGTCGATAGTGGGTGGTTAGCTCAGCGGTAGAGCACTACCTTGACATGGTAGGGGTCACAGGTTCGATCCCTGTACCACCCACCATTCACTTT
>CANJMQ010000025.1 GCA_947475225.1 Bradyrhizobiaceae bacterium | reverse complement strand
GAAGGCCCCCGATATCGGGGGCCTTCTTGCCTGAGCACGTGCTGCACTTTTACTCCGGAAAACTGCTGCAGATTCACTCCGGCGTTGACAGCTTCCGCGTGGCAGGGGCCAAGCTGACCATCGACGGCTCGCCCCAGGGTTTCACCGCCTGGCGCGACCGGCCCTATTACGCGCCGATCGGAAATTTTCCGCCCGGATATTTAGGCTATCCGGCGGTGACGAATGAGCAGGTGCTGACGGCAATCGACTTTGCCTATGCCAACAATTTGCAGATTCTGGTCCATTCCAACGGCGAAGCCGCGCATGACCTCCTGATAGCGGCGCTGCGGGCGGCAGAGGCGAAACACGGGCGCGGCGACCGGCGGCCCGTGCTGATACACGGCCAGTTCCAGCGCGAGGATCAGGTTCAGGCCTTCGTCGATCTGGGCTTGATGCCGTCCTTGTTCCCGATGCACACGTTCTACTGGGGAGACTGGCACCGCGACCATACGGTCGGCCCGGCTTTGGCCGACAATATCTCGCCCACCGGTTGGTATCGCATGCGCGGGTCACGCTTCACCTCGCATACTGATGCGCCGGTGGCTTTCCCCGACACAATGCGGGTGCTGGATTCCACGGTCACCCGGCGGTCCCGATCAGGCGACATCATCGGGCCTGCGCAGCGCGTCGATGTCATGACTGCCCTGAAGGCGATGACGATCTGGTGCGCGTATCAAGCTTTTGAAGAGGCCGACAAGGGCTCCATCGAGGTCGGCAAGCGGGCAGATTTCGTGATCCTGTCGGCCGACCCGACCGCTGTGGACCCGGAGACGCTGGATCAACTGCTGGTGACCGAGACGATCAAGGACGGCAAATCCATCTTTGTGCACGGGCAGAAGAAGGCCGATCTGATGCGTCCGCGCGACGTGCTCAACCCCGGATTCTACGAGATGTTCAAGCAGCTCTACGTTATGCGACAGTTGGCCGTGCTTCCAGAGTCGCATCAGTCGCCTGAGACCCGCGTTTTGATCGAGGCGTCATACGATGACTGCGCTGCGACACTTCTGCTGCCCTGGCTGTTCGGGCTCGATGAACACTACCAGGATGTAGCCGCCAACTGAAAGATACAGTCATCTGAGCATGATCATGCCACTTGGCGCCAATTGTCGGCCTCTGGCGCCTCTGCGACATTGCAATGGTCGCCCACTTTGGCCCGCCTTCGCTCCGCAAGAAGGCATACGTGCGTGTTCCCAAATATATGAGTTTATGAATTCACGCTGTAATTCACGCGTCTCAATAAACAACTTTTGTTACACTTCTGGGGAAAGTGAAATTAACTGAATGACTATTCAGCACACTTAATTGTTCACCCGCAACAACACGCAGTGAACAAAAAGGCGAATATTGCTTTAGGCCGCCATTTTCTTGACAGACATCAATGCATAAACAGAAGAACTATAGGATACAACCAATAGTCAAATGCCATATTTATGGTCGATCGATATTCATGGTTGATCGGCTAGTCGTTTTAGTATTGCACGCCATTTAGACGGAGTGGCAAATCCGGAAGGCGGATCAAATGCAAAAATTCAGTGTGTTCAGGTGGACAGCGCCTTTGCTCTGGAACACTGCGGCGTTGGTTACGCTTGCTATGCCTGCTCTTGCACCCCCTGCCGACGCGCAGGGCAAACTACCTCTCCCAATTCAGGAGCATATCCGTCCGCTGTTCCCAGGGCTTGATCTTGGCGCGCGACAATCCAGGGGCCAGGATGCAATCAATCGCCTAGGTATTCATCTCAACGATGTCGCTGCGTGGTACGGAAAATCCGGGGACCAACTCCGGAAGGCACTTCTGAGCGACAATCGAATGCGAGTCGACAAAACTGGACGAATTCTATACGTCGAAGAACTGGGTCAGGCTGTCCGTGCTGAACAGGCTCCCACTGTATCACAATCCTCGATACAAGACGGTGCCCTCACGGGCCTAGACCAAACCTTCTACCTGCACAGCCACCCGGGCGCGAACCGCACGATCTATCTTGATTTCACCGGTGCAACGATCACCAACACCGCGTGGAATAGCAACGGCAATACCATCACCGCAACTCCCTATGATATCGATGGAAACCCCGCCGCTTTCTCGACCGCGGAATTGCAACGTATCCAGTATATCTGGCAGCGTGTTGCCGAGGACTACGCTCCATTTGATGTTGATGTGACGACGCAGCAACCGTCACCCGACCTCCTGACCCGTGCCGACGCCAATGACCAGGTGTTCGGCACTACGGTCGTGATCACCAAGATGGCTGGCGTCTATCCCTGCAATTGTGGCGGAATTGCCTATGTTGGTGTGTTCAACTACACTGGGGGTTCCAAACCACCCGATTACTACAAGCCCGCCTTCGTATTCTTTGACATGCTGGGTTCAGGCAACGAGAAGTTCGTGGCTGAGGCAATCTCACACGAGGCTGGCCACAACATGGGCCTGCACCATGACGGAACGTCTGCAGATGCCTATTATGCCGGCCAAGGTAATGACGGGACAACCGGATGGGCGCCGATCATGGGCGTAGGCTACTACAGGCCACTCGTGCAGTTCAGTAAGGGCGAGTACAGCGACGCAAACAATAAAGAAGAAGACTTCGTCATAGCACAGAACTTTGGATTGCCGCTGCGCCTCGACGATTACGGTAGCAACATCGCTACAGCCACCCCCTTCGTTCAAGGCACTTCCGGAAACATCGTAAGTGGTAGCATGGACGGGGTCGTGGAAACCGCCAACGACCGCGACGTGTTCGCGATTGCCGCTGGGCCTGGTACCATTCAGGCCACAGTGATGCCGGCCAACCGTTCTCCAGACATGGATCTGGTCCTGACCCTGCTCGATGGGTCTGGGAATGTCCTCGTCACAGCAAACCCGCTCAACGCGCTGCAATCTTCAATCACCTACAACGTCTTGACGCAGGGAAGCTATTATCTGGAGGTGAGGGGAACCGGACAGGGAAACCCAGCCATAGATGGCTATTCGAACTACGGCAGCGTCGGGAATTTCCGTCTTACCGCGAGCTATACGGTGCCCGCCGGCACGTCACCCGTGGCAGTCATCAACGCCACGCCGACCAATGGCCAGGCTCCGATGTCGGTAACCCTCGACGGTACCGCCTCCTACGACGACGGGCGAGTTGCCTACTGGTACTGGGACTTCGGCGACGGTAACAATGATGTAAGTGGTTCGCTATCCACCGCCAACCACGTCTACCAGGTTGCGGGCAACTATCTCGCGCGCCTTACGGTCGTCGATGACACTGGCCTGAGCGCCAGCACCACTCAGGTCATCAATGTCATACCGACAGCCCCTCAGTCGTTTGCTCGAAGCATACAGATCGTATTGAAAACAAACAGCAAAGGCTATGCTTGGGCGATCGCGAACGTAACTGTCGTAAATCAAAATGGCAAGCTGCTGAAAGGCGCAAGGGTTTCCGTGACTTGGAGCGGAATTGTCCAGATATCCACCACCGCAAAGACCAAAGCATCAGGCATTGTGACACTCACGTCACCAAAGACCAAGGCAAGTGGCTGCTTCAACCTGACGATCAGTGGCATCATATCGAGCGGCTATCCTTTCAACGGGGCCTCAGCGCCCTCTTCGCAAGTTTGCCGCTGAATACGGCTCATCCACCCCAACAGCCGAGAGACAGCATCGGATGGGGTTTGATTTTGCGTTGTAACGATTTAACTCGTTTTAGGCCTCTTGACGGCTAAACGAGGGTACTTCGAAAACCCCCAACTGCAGTCAGCCTGACCCTGACCACTACAGTAAATCAGCGCGGCTCTCCGTCTGTTTTGCTATTGGACATGGTTCCAACGGCGCAACATTGCCAGAGATGACGTTTTTGGGCGGCCTTGCGCTACGAGAACTCGACTAGCGTGACCTTCAGATGAAAGAAGGGGCACAAATGTCGACCGTCGAACAACTGAAAGCCGCACGCGAAGATTCTCTCAGTGCAACGGCAGGGGGCCCCCCGCCCCGCACCCAGAATCCGTTTTTCGGAGTTGGTCCTATTACAGACATGACGAGCGACGAGGTAGACAGCCGCATGTTGCGTTTCGAATTCGAAAACTGGCTCGAAAAAAATTACCGCAAATTTGATGACACGGGCCGAGACGTAGGCTGCTTCACTGCTGCCGAAATCGGCCGATCCATGCATCGCGGCTACCCGGCGGACAAGTTCCTGCTGGACATGATGCGGGAGATCCACCGCTATTTCGAGTTCCCCAAGCCGAACCGCCTTGCGGTGGGCCTGGGCGGCGGCCATTCCGGCTTCACCGTCTGCGCCCTGCATTTTCTAACCGTGAACGACCTCGCCCAGCATGTCTATGTCGACACGCCTGCACCCGAAAGCGACCTCTCCAAGGCTTCGGGTTTCTTCCGCCAGAGCTGGGGCGCTCAGATCGTCGAGATGATGCGCTTTGCCCGCAACGGCGACGAGGCGCGCATTCATTTCGCCAAATCCGAGGGTGTCATTCCCACAGCTGATATGCTGGAACGCATGGGCATCAAGGTGTTCTTCGGCGTCGGTCACGAAACCACGGGTGCCACAACTTATTCACGTGCCGACATCGAGAACCTGCTTGACTGGATCGACCGTAACCCGACGGAGCATCACGCCGTTCTTGATGCCACTTCGATGCTGGGTGCGATGCCCTGGGGCGAGGAGCTTGTGGCACAGGTTATGGCCAAGTGCTGCCTGTTCATGCCGTTCCAGAAGGCCATCGGCGGCATCTCCGGATATTTCCTCGTCTCGTTTACGCCCAAGGCTCTGGTGCTGGTCGAGGAGAATCAGAAGAAGCCCTCTTGGGCCATACCGCGCCAGCTGAAGCTCGCCGCGCCGGTCGATGCGAACATGCCGCTGTCAGGCGAGCGCACGGTGAAACTCGGGCCGTTCTACGACGCGCAGGAAAACAAGATGGTAGGCGGTGTCATCAACACTTTCTCCACGCTGGCCTTCGCCGAAACCACTTTCGGCTTGCTGCGGGTGGAGGAGATGATCGGGCCGGTGAAAGAGATGAACCGCCGCTCCGAACTGAACCGCGCCGCGATCAACGAGTGGACGAGCAATTCAGACCTATTCCATCTCGGCGTCACCAGTGCGGAGCACCGTGGCGCGGCCGTAACCCTGATCAAGGTCACCGACGCCGAGGTGTCCGATCCGGGCATTCACGCCCGCATCATCGCGCGCTCGAAGCAACTGCTCGCCTTTGACGGTATCACGCACCCCAATGGCGTGCATGAACAGGGCCTCGACGTGGCGCGCTACATCAACGCCTTCCCCGGCACGCCCGGCGACTATCGCGCCTGGATCGGGGGCATCCGCCCAGTAGAGGACATCCACGCCCTGCTCGACAACATCAAATATGCCTATCACCGTGCCCGCATCGTGGTGATGGAGGAGGAACTCGTCAAGCAGGGCTTGACCTTCCCTGCTGCGGCGCAGGCCGGGGGCCGCATCCGCAAGGACGACCCGAAGCGCGCCTACAAGGTTCTTATCTGCGATCACGTCGGCCTCAAGTTCGGCACTGACGGAAAGCCGGACCATTCCGACGTGAAGGAGCATGTGGCAGCACAGGGCGGAACCTTCCATAATGCTCCGTACGAGGAGGGCATGAAGCTCGCGCCTGGCATCCACTTCTTCTACCAGCCGCAGCTTTCGAAACCCGACGAAATCCGCCCGCTCACCGACAAGGGCCAGTACGACGCGGTGATCGCCGCGGCAACCTTCCTGCCCAAGGAGGCGGCGCTGAACGAAGGCGGCGTGCGCATTGGTGCGGGCACCGGCAACATGGGCTCCGGGTCGTGGGGCGGTGGCAATGGCGAAGGCGGCGTGGCACCGCTGATGAATACACCCTCGTTCAACAGCCGTGCCACGGCACAGATGTGCTTCAAGGCCCTGCTGAAGGTGCTGCCGGACCTGCCCGTGGACGAGATGCACAAGCTTACCGCCGCCAGGAAGTTCGACACCGGCCGCGACCTTGTCAGGTTCCCCACTGAGAAAATCGAGGGCAAGCGCATCGCCATCATCGGCTATGGCAACATTGGCCGCGAAATGGCCAAGCTCGCCCAGGCCTTCGGCATGGTGGTGACAGTTCACGCACGACCGCGCCACAAGGCATGGATCGAGTCTGAGGGCCTAATCTTCGCCGCAACGCCAGAGGAGGCCGCCCAGAGCGCCGACGTCATCTCGGTGCACACCGGCCTTGGTCCGCTCAATGCCGCAACGGGCACGTTCGCCAATGCCAATGTGGTGAGTGGGTCCGTGCTGGCGCGGCTCAATAACGGGGCGATCGTGCTCAACTACGACCGCGGCGAGTGCGTGGACGCAGCGGCCCTCGATGCCGCCATGGCATCGGGCAAGGTGCGCTACGCGGCGATTGATGCAGATCTCTTCGTCAATCCGGAGTCCGGGACAACCAGCGGGCCGATGGCGCCTTACCTGCCACTGGCGGAGAAGTATCCGGGCCGCCTCGAACTGCTGCCCCACGCGGCTGCTGATACCGAGCATGTCTCACGCGTTGAAGGTGCGAAACAGGCAGTGGACCAGATTATCTCCGCGATCCGCTACAAGGAGGTTGTGAACCTCAAGGGCGACCTGCCCGAAGGCTACGCGCTGGTTGGCTCCAAGACCGTGGCCGGTGTTGGCAAGTGCAATGGCCAGACCATTGCGCAGGCCGTTGTGGCGGGGGAGGCCAAAGCAGCGCGCAGCGAGGCCGAGGCGATGGCGGCCATCTGGGCGGCGCTGGCCACGGCGGCAACCGAGGACGCCCGCCAGGCGCTGATTGCGCGTCATGGTGCAGCGCTGGTCAAGAGCTTCAACAACTATGCAACGCTGATGCGTAGGCTGGGCCTCGAAGGCCCCTATGCCTGAGGCAGTGCCTTCTCGACAAGCCTCGCCCAGAAGGCAGGGCCCTTCACCAGAAGCGCATCGTTGAAGTTGTAGCCGGGGTCGTGAAGCATTGGCCCCGGCCCCGCGCCCAGCCCGAAATAGCAGGACGGCACCACTTCCTGCATGGCGGAGAAATCCTCCGAGAACATGAAGGGCCCGCGCATGTCAACCTTGGCGGGGTCCTGCCCCATTTCGAGTGCCACCTCGCGCACGAGGGCTGCTTCTTCAGCGGTGTTGAAACCAGCCGGATAGCTCCAGCTATCAAGACCGATCTGGACATCTGCTGTGCAGCCGTAGGACTTCGCATGTGCCATGGCAAAGTCCTTGATGCGGGTCAGCACCAGGTCACGCACCGGCTTGGTGACTGTGCGCACGCCAACGAGCAGCTTCACTTCCTCCGGAATGACGGTCGCCATCGAGCCGCCATTGATGGCGCCGACTGTGACGACGGCCGGATCATGGGGGTCGAGATTACGCGACACTACGGTTTGCAGCCCCAGCACGATGCTGGATGCAGCGACCACCGGGTCAACCGACTTGTGCGGCAGAGCGCCGTGTCCGCCCACGCCCCGCACCACGATGGTGAAGACGTCGCAGGACGCAGTGATGGGGCCGGGTCTCACGACGATCTGTCCCTCGTCCTCTCCTGGCAGGTTGTGAAGCGCGAAGACGCGGTCACAGGGGAAGCGGGTGAAGAGGCCGTCCTCGATCATGCGGAAAGCGCCGCCCTCGTCCTCCTCCGACGGCTGGAATATCAGCCTGATGGTACCGTCGAAATTGCGGTTCTCCGCCAGGTAGCGAGCAAGGCCGAGGAGCATGGTGGTGTGACCGTCATGGCCGCAGGCATGCATCTTGCCGGAGTATTTGGAGGCATAGGGCAGATTCGTCTGCTCCTGGATGGGCAAGGCATCCATGTCCGCACGGATGCCGATGGTGCGCTTGGAGGAGCCATTGGC
Organism: Bradyrhizobiaceae bacterium; assembly: GCA_947475225.1. Classification (GTDB taxonomy): domain Bacteria; phylum Pseudomonadota; class Alphaproteobacteria; order Rhizobiales; family Aestuariivirgaceae; genus Aestuariivirga. The sequence goes on along the minus strand of CANJMQ010000025.1, from coordinate 42,784 downwards.
TAGCGATGCGACGACGCCCGTCTTGGCAATCCCCGTCGTCACCTCGAAACCCAGCCTGCGGCACTCGTCCGCAACAATCTTCGCCGTGCGCACTTCCTGGAAGAGTATCTCCGGATGGGCATGTAGATCATGCCGGATCGCAGTCAGATCGGCGAGTTGCTTCCTGAGGAGATCCTCGATCATCGCTTTTGCGGCACTTTCTTCTCGATGTAGCTGAAGGCCCAGACCGTCAGGAACGTCAAACACATGTAAATGGCAGCGAGCAGCATGAGCGGTTCATAGACGATGTAGGTGTCTTGGGTGATACGGTTGCGCACCACGCCCGCGAGGTCCATCACCGTTACCGTCATGGCGAGCGGCGTCGACTTGAGCTGCAGCACCACCTCGCCTGCAAGCGTCGGTAGCACCAGGCGCACGGCACGCGGGAACCATACCCGGGTCAGCACCTTCCAAGGCGACATGCCGAAGGCGCGCGCCGCCTCGAGCTCGCCGCGGGGCACGCCGAGGAAGGCGCCGCGCATGATCTCGCCCTCATAGCCTGCAAAGCTCAACGTGAAGGCGAGCAATGCATACCAGAAGGCATCGAGCCGGATGAGCCACATGAAATCCTGGCGAAACGCCGGATAGACCATGGCGATCTTGGGAAAGAGCGAGCCAAGCCCGTAATAGATTAGCCACAGCTGCAGAAGCAGCGGCGTGCCCCGGATCACCGTGCAAAATCCCTTGGCCAACGCCGCGAGCCATCGGGGGCCGGTGACCTGAACAAGGCCGATGGGAATCGCGAAGATCATGCCCAGCGCACAGGAAAAGACCCACAGCAACAGTGTCAGCCACAGGCCCTTGATGAGCAGCGGATAGTATGTCGCCATCCAACTCCACTGCGACACCTTCAGCAACCAGTAGATGAGGCCCGTGAAGATGGCGACGAGGATCAGCACCACGACCCCCTTCACGACGATCTTGAAAATGTCGAAACTCATGCGAGCTTCCTCTGGCCGCGACGCACACGCTTCTCGAGCATTGCGAAGCCGCGCTGCGAGACGAGCGTGATGATCAGGTAGATCAGTCCCGCCGACATGAAGAAGGTGAAATACATCTTGGTATTGCCCGCTGCCTGCCGAGTGGCGAGCGCGAGCTCGGTGTAGCCCACGACGGCGATGAGGGCCGTGTCCTTGGTGACGATCAGCCAGAGATTGGCGAGACCAGGAATGGCATAGGGCAGCATCGAGGGAAGCGTGATGCGGCGGAAGATCTTCCAGGGCGACATGCCAAAGGCCCGCGCGGCCTCCATCTGGCCCAGCGGAATGGCCTGGATCGCGGCTCGCAGCACCTCCGTGGAATAGGCTCCCTGCACGAAGCCCAGCACCAGCACGGCGGCGGCAAATCCGTTGATCGCTATTGCGGCAAACCCCGAACTCTCCAGCAGTTGGTTGAGCGTTGCCGTGCCGGCATAATAGAGGATGAGAATGAGGATCAACTCGGGCACGGCGCGCACCATCGTCGTATAACCCTGCATTATCCCGCGGGTGAGCGGGCTACCATAGAGTTTAGACAGCGCCCCGATGATGCCGATGATCAACCCAAGGGTATAGGCAAGTACCGCGATCGACACGCTGACCGCGGCGCCGAACAGCAACTCATCGCCATAGCCGGTGGGGCCGAACGCAAGAATTTCCGGAAACCCGGGTTGACCGGCCATGTTCGTCCTTGATGAAGGGCCTGCACGGGGATCTCGCGCCGCGCAGGCCGGTCGTCTGGTTTACTTGTCCTCAGCCGTGACGAGAATGCCCTGCAGTTCCGGATAGTTCTTGGTAATCTCCGTGAACTTCTTCTGCTTGGCGAGTTCGGCGATGGCGGCGTTGATCTTGTCCTTCAACGCCGTGTCTTCCTGGCGGACACCTGCACCGACGCCGAGACCGAGAACCGCGGTATCTTCCGGAACAGTGCCCTTGAGTTCGCAGCACTGTTTTCCCTGGTCCGTCTTCAGAAAGGCATCGAGCGCCGTAGAGTCAGCCTGTATGTAGTCGATGCGGCCAGCAGCGAGGTCGTTATTGGCCTCGTCCTGGGTGGAGTAGGTCTTGATCTCGGCACCGGCGGGCGCGAAGTACTTCTGCGCGTAGCGCTCATGGGTGGTAGACACCTGAACGCCGAGCACCTTGCCCTTCAGGTGGTCGGGAGCGATGCTCGTATCGCCGGTCTTTTGGCCGATAAGGTTCGACGGCGTATTGTAATACATGTCCGAGAAGTCGATAGTCTTCTTGCGCTCGTCAGTGATTGACATCGAGGACCAGATCACGTCGATCTGCTTGGAGGTGAGGGCGGGAATGATGCCGTCCCATGCCACTTCAACGAGCTGGCACTTCTCGTTCATCTGGGCGCAGATCGCGTCCATAAGGTCGATTTCCCAGCCTACCCACTTGCCCGAGGCATCCTTGGAACTGTAGGGCGCGTAGGGTTCGGCGGCGACACCGAACTTGATGTCGGCCATGGCCGCGGTGGACGCGCTGGCCAGAAGGCCAACGGCGGCAGCCACCATAACGATACGACGGGTAAACTTCATTCACGTTACTCCCTGATGTCCCGGACTGCTTGGGAGCCCGGTTTGTTGAAAACACTTTTCACGTCCCGCTCACGCATGTGAGGAGGAAACGAACTGGCGGCAGCGGTCACTCTTGGGCGAACCGAAGACTTGCGCAGGCGCCCCCTCCTCCTCGATCATCCCCTTGTAGAGGTAGATAACGTGGCTGGAGACGCTGCGGGCAAACTTCATTTCATGGGTGACGAGGATCATCGTACGGCCTTCGTCAGCGAGGTCGCGGATGACCTTCAGCACTTCGCCCACCAATTCCGGGTCAAGCGCCGAGGTCGGCTCGTCGAAGAGCATCACCTTGGGCTCCATGCACAGGGCACGGGCAATGGCGGCGCGTTGCTGCTGGCCACCTGAGAGAAACGCGGGATACTGGTCGCGCTTGTCGAACAGGCCGACTTTGTGCAGGAGCTTCTCGGCCCGTTCGATGGCCTCAGCCTTCGGCACACCGAGCACATGCACCGGGGCCTCGATCACGTTCTGCAGCACCGTCATGTGCTGCCACAGATTAAAGCTCTGGAACACCATGCCAAGCCTGGTACGGATGCGCTCCAGCTGCTTGCGGTCGGAGGGGTGGAGGTCGCCATCCTTGTGGCGCGCGAGCGCAACCTTTTCGCCCGTCACCTCGATCTGTCCTTGCGTGGGCATCTCTAGGAAATTGATGCAGCGCAGAAAGGTCGACTTGCCCGACCCGGACGCACCGATCATCGAAACGACGGAGCCTTCGCGTGCCGTGAGGGATACGCCCTTCAGGACTTCGAGTGCACCGAATTTCTTGTGGAGGTCGGTTACCTGCACCGCTACGGTGCGATCGCCGTCGACCTTCGATGCAGCGTTCTCCACGCCTCGTCTCCCAACCGGACCAGCTCGGTCCTTGTTACTCAATAAGGTACAATAACGAGAAAACCGGCGACTGCAATTGGACAGTGGGCCGGTTTTCCCTCATTTCTCCGTCGCGTCGCCGACGGTTATGACTGGGACTTCGCCTTCGGCTTGCGCTTTGCCGCCTTTTTCTGGGGCTTGTCGCCGCCCTCCTCGCCAGCTTCCGTAAAGGCACTTGGCAGGGCCTTGCGCACAGGCCGACCCGGGAGTGTCTTCTCCTCGTCGCGGCTCAAATACTCGAAATGCAGTTCGTCACCCTTCAGCAGGATGCGCACCGTGCCGCCCTTCGACAGCTTTCCGAACAGCACCTCTTCCGCCAGAGGCTTCTTGACGTGTTCCTGGATAATGCGGGCGAGCGGACGGGCACCCATCTGCTGATCGTAGCCCTTCTTGGCAAGCCAGTCGGCCGCATCGGACGATAGCTCGATGTTGATCTGGCGCTCGGCCAGCTGGGCCTCGAGCTGCAGCACAAACTTCTCCACAACCTTGCGGACCACGCCCGGCGGCAGGTGGCCGAAGGGAATGACCGCATCGAGGCGGTTGCGGAATTCAGGCGTAAACAACCGCTGGATGGCCTCCATGTCGTCACCCTGGCGGACGTTGTTACCGAAGCCGATGGCTTCGCGCGCCATGTCCTGGGCACCGGCATTGGTGGTCATGATCAGGATCACATTGCGGAAGTCGACCGACTTGCCGTTGTGGTCCGTCAGCTTTCCGTGGTCCATGACCTGCAGCAGGATGTTGAACAGGTCCGGATGCGCCTTCTCGATCTCGTCGAGCAGCAGCACCGAGTAGGGATGCTGGTCGATGCCATCGGTCAGCAATCCACCCTGGTCGAAGCCGACATAGCCAGGAGGCGCGCCGATCAGACGGGACACGGAATGCCGCTCCATGTACTCCGACATGTCGAAGCGCAGCATGTTGACGCCCAGCACCTCAGCGAGACGCTTGGCCACTTCCGTCTTGCCGACACCAGTCGGGCCAGAGAAGAGGTAACAGCCGATCGGCTTCTCGGGCTCGCGCAGACCGGCGCGGGCCAGCTTGATCGAGGCGGCCAGCGCTTCAATCGCCTTATCCTGGCCGAACACCATCCGCTTCAGCTCGGTGTCGAGGTTCTTCAGAACGGTTGCGTCATCCTTGCTCACCGTCTTGGCGGGGATGCGGGCCATCGTGGCGATGGTCGCCTCGATTTCAGGAACACCGATCACCTTGCGGCGCTTGCCCTCGGCCAGTAGCATCTGCGAGGCGCCCGTCTCGTCGATCACGTCGATCGCCTTGTCCGGCAGCTTGCGGTCGGCCATGTAACGGGCTGAGAGCTGTACCGCGGTTTCGATCGCATCATCGGTGTAACGAACCTTATGGAACTCCTCGTAATACGGCTTGAGGCCCTTGAGGATTTCGATCGCATCCGGGATCGAGGGTTCGTTCACGTCGATCTTCTGGAAGCGGCGCACGAGGGCGCGGTCCTTCTCGAAGTGCTGGCGGTATTCCTTATAGGTGGTGGACCCGATGCAGCGGAGCGCACCATTGGCCAATGCCGGCTTCAGGAGGTTCGAGGCATCCATGGAGCCGCCCGATGTCGCTCCAGCGCCGATCACCGTATGGATCTCATCGATGAACATGATGGCGCCGGGGCGGGATTCGATCTCCTTCACCACCGCCTTAAGGCGTTCCTCAAAATCGCCGCGATAGCGCGTGCCGGCCAGCAGCACGCCCATGTCGAGTTGGTAGACCGTGCAGTTCAGCAGCACCTCCGGCACATCACCGTTGATGATCTTGCGGGCGAGGCCCTCGGCGATCGCCGTCTTGCCCACGCCGGGGTCACCCACGAAGAGCGGATTGTTCTTCTGGCGGCGGCACAGAATCTGGATGGTGCGGCGAACCTCCGGCTCCCGGCCGATAAGCGGGTCAATCTTGCCTTCGCCGGCCTTCTTGTTGAGGTTGATGCAATAGGCGTCGAGCGCGTCGCCGTCGCCCTTCTTCTTGGCGCCCCCCTCGTCGCCGTCATTGTTGGTGGGACCCTGCTGGTCCTGGTCGACGCCGCGCACCGGACGCGTCTCCGACAGTCCGGAGCGCTTGGCAATGCCATGCGAGATGTAGTTGACGGCGTCATAGCGTGTCATGTCCTGCTCCTGCAGGAAGAAGGCGGCGTGGCTCTCGCGCTCGGCGAAGATCGCCACGAGCACGTTGGCGCCGGTCACCTCCTCGCGGCCCGAGGACTGAACATGGATCACCGCGCGCTGGATGACGCGCTGGAAACCGGCCGTGGGCTTGGAGTCCTCACGCTCGCCGGAGATCATCTGGCCGAGTTCATTATCGATGTAGTTGGTCAGACTGCGGCGCAGCACTTCGAGGTCAACGTTGCATGCCTTCATGACTGCAGCAGCATCTTTGTCGTCGGTGAGCGAAAGCAGAAGGTGTTCGAGCGTCGCATACTCGTGGCGGCGTTCGTTGGCCAGTGCGAGGGCGCGGTGCAGCGCCTTTTCAAGACTGCGAGAGAATGTCGGCATTGGCCTATTCCTTTTCCATCGTGCACTGGAGGGGATGCTGTTGGTTCCGGGCGAAATCCATGACCTGGGTTACCTTGGTCTCCGCCAATTCAAACGTATAGACCCCACAGACGCCGACACCCTTCTGGTGGACATGCAGCATGATGCGGGTTGCCTCTTCGCGCCCCTTGCCGAAAAAACGCTCCAGAACGTGCACGACGAATTCCATCGGCGTGTAATCGTCGTTGAGCAGCAGCACCTTGTAGAGGGAAGGCTTCTTGGTCTTCGCCTCTGTCCGGGTGATCACCCCTGTCTGATTGTCGTCTCTGTGGTTGGGCTGCTTCGGCATGAGAGCGATTATATAGGTGCTTCGCACGGAATGTGGAGGGGTTATTCGCAGCGAATTTCGAGCGCTGCTAATTTGGGCGGTACGAACGGCGAATTGGATTGGTTTCGGTCTGGGCGGGGTTGCTGGGCAGAATATGACTGGTTCCATCCAGAACGCGGCGCGGAAGAGAGCGTTCCCGCAGCCCCCGGCTCGGGAATTGTGCGTCGCGGCAAGCTTTCCGGGGAGGGCGCATCAGCCTCGGGCAAGCTCCAGGAGACGGCGCGTCATGGGGTGGTCCGCCCGGGAAAAAAGGTCGCCGATGCTGAAGTGGTTCTCCCCCGGCACCTCCTCGTAATGGCAGGAAAGCCCCAGCCCCGCCCAAGCGGCAGCGAGTGAACGGGCCTGCCGGCGGAATTCAAAGCTTTCCTCCGCCCCGACCCAACTTTCGAAAGGCATGCGGTTGGACATGGGCCACAACAACGGGCTGGCTGCCGCGGCCGCGGAGGGCGAAAGCCTGAGGTCGTCGTTGTAGGCGGTCGTCATCAGGGGCCGGAGGTCGAAGAGCCCGCTGACCGACAGGCAGGCCTGGATAAGGTCCGGCCGGGTGCCATAAAGCTGCCACTCGGTGGCGGCCATGGCGGCGGCAAGATGGCCACCGGCCGAGTGGCCGGTCACCACTAGGCGGCGGCCGGTGCGCTGGCCGAGAAACAGGCAGCATTGGCGGATCTCGTCGATGATGTCGGCCAGCGTCACCTCGGGGCACAAGGTGTATTCCGGCACGGCAACGTCCAAGCCAACGGCATTGGCCGGGCCCGCCACATGGCTGAAACTGGACTTGTCAAAACTCCGCCAGTAGCCACCGTGGATAAACACAATGAGCGGGCCCTCCCCTCGGCCGTGCGTGCCCCGGAACAGGTCGACCCGGTTCCGGGGGCGCGCGCCGTAGGGAATGCCGAATTCTCCACCATGCCGGTCGCGGTAGGCCGCCGCATCCCGGTGCCAGCGGGCAATGATCTGCGGATGCCCCGGTACCAGCGCGCGGTTGTTGTATTCGGCGGCAAGATCCATCACGCGTGTAAATCCTTATAGAAACTGCTTTGCAGCCGCGCCGTGGGCGGCACGCAGCTTCGCAATGTCGATGCCAACGGGCAGGCCATCGACCACCCGCCAGTCCCCGCCCACCATCACTCGATCCGCGCGATGGGCGCCGCAGAGGACGAGAGCCGCAAGCGGATCGCCCGCACCGGAAAAGCGCAGTTCGTCGAGCCTGAACAGAGCGAGGTCCGCCTGCTTGCCTACCTTGATCTCGCCGATGTCATTGCGTCCCAGACAGCGGGCTGAGCCCTGGGTTGCCCATCGCAGCGCGTCGAGATGGCTGATGGAGGCATCATAGGTGAGGCGATTGATCATCAGCGCATGGCGCACGCCTTCCATGAGGTTGGAGGAGTCGTTCGAAGCCGAGCCGTCGACGCCGAGTCCCACCGGGGCACCTGCCTCCTCAAGTTCCCGCGTGCGGCACTGGCCGGAGGCGAGAACCATGTTGGAGGTGGGGCAATGACAGACGCCCACCCCCTGCCGCCCCAACCGCGTCACGTCTCCGTCGGAGAAGTGGATGCCGTGAGCCAGCCAGGTGCGGTCATTGAGCCAGCCCACATCCTCGAGATAGTCGAGCGGACTCATGCCGAACATCGACTTGCAGAATTCGTCCTCGTCATGAGTTTCGGCGAGATGGGTATGGAGGCGGCAGTCGTACTTTTCAGCGAGATCGCCGCAGGAACGCATCAACGACTTTGTTACGCTGAACGGCGAGCATGGAGCGAGAGCGATCTGGAGCATCGCCCCCTCGCCGCGCTGGTGATACTTGCCGATCACCCGTTCGCAGTCAGCGAGGATTGTGTCCTCGTCCTGCACGACCGAGTCCGGCGGCAGGCCACCATCCTTCGCCGACAGGTTCATCGATCCACGCGTGACGGTCATGCGAATGCCGAGCTTACGCGCCTCGTCAACCTGGATATCCATCGCATCATCAAGATGCGCCGGGAATAAGTAATGGTGGTCAGAGGTGGTGGTGACGCCCGACATGAGCAGCTCCGTGAGTGCCAGCCTCGTGGCGAGCCGCATCGATTCTGGCGTGAGACGCGACCAGACCGGGTAGAGCACCTTCAGCCAGTCGAAGAGCTTCTTGTTGATGGCCTGCGGGTGGGCGCGCGTGAGTGTCTGGTAAAAGTGGTGGTGCGTGTTGACGAGGCCCGGGAGCACCACGTGCTGCGATGCATCAAATATGTCGTCCACAGGCTGCGAAGGCCGTTGTCCCAACGTCAGAAGTTCGGCGATCCTGCCATTGCGCAGGACAATACCACCGGGAGCGTCCCCCAGTATTGCCAGTGGAGAGGTGATCCAGACATTGCGCATTTCGTTACCTAAAGGTTTGCTGGGGTTGAACTTTGGGTCAACTTCGGTTCACAATACATGGCACGGGCCCGATGGTGCTGCCAAGAAGCACCCTTACACGTGGCCCAACAGGGAGCAGACATAATGACGTTCATGAAGACAGCGATCACATCGCTTGCCGCCCTCGTAGCCGTGGCGGGCATCGCCATGGCGCAGGAGGCCAAGAAGGAGATCGGTGCCGGTGAAGGCCAGGTCGATATCGTTGCGTGGCCGGGCTACATCGAGCGCGGCGAGACCGACAAGAATTATGACTGGGTCACGGGCTTCGAAAAAGAGACGGGCTGCAAGGTCAACGTGAAGACCGCGGCCACATCCGACGAAATGGTGACCCTGATGAACCAGGGCGGCTTCGACCTCGTCACCGCCTCGGGCGATGCCTCGCTGCGCCTTGTGGCCGGCAAGAAGGTGCAGCCGATCAACATCGAGCTCATCAAGGATTGGGGCACGCTGGACGACCGCCTGAAGGACGCGCCATGGCACACGGTGGATGGCGTGCATTATGGTGTGCCCTATCAGTGGGGACCCAATGTGCTGGCCTACAACACCAAGGTGTTCAAGGACGCGCCGACGAGCTGGTCGGTGGTCTTCGAGGAGCAGACCCTGCCCGACGGCAAGTCGAACAAGGGCCGCGTCCAGGCCTTCGACGGCCCGATCTACGTGGCCGACGGCGCGCTCTACCTGATGAAGACCAAGCCCGAGCTCGGCATCAAGAACCCCTATGAGCTGAACCAGGCACAGTTCGACGCGGTCATCGCGCTGCTGAAGAACCAGCGCCAGCTCGTCGGCCGCTACTGGCATGATGCGATGGTGCAGATCGACGACTTCAAGAACGAAGGCGTCGTCGCCTCCTCGTCCTGGCCGTTCCAGGTGAACCTGCTCGAGGCCGACAAGCAGCCCATCGCCTCCACCGTTCCGGAGGAAGGCGCCACCGGCTGGGCCGACACCACCATGATGCACGCCAACGCGCCGCACCCGAACTGCGCCTACATGTGGCTGAACCACTCGCTGCAGCCCAAGCTGCAGGGTGACCTCGCCGCCTGGTTCGGTTCCGTGCCGTCCGTTCCCGCTGCCTGCAAGGGCAATGAACTGCTGACGGATGCCGGCTGCGCCACCAATGGCTTCGAGAACTTCGACAAGATCTGGTTCTGGCGCACGCCGACCTCGAAGTGTGCGGCCGAGGGTGGCTGTGTTCCCTATTCGCAGTGGGACAAGGCCTACCGAGAGGTCATGAGCCAATAAGGCTCGCTACCCAAGCAAGCTTGACCCCGGCCTCGCAGGCCGGGGTCTTCAGTTCAGGACGAATCATGCCACCAGCTGTCAGCTTTCAACACGTGTCACGCCACTTCGGCCATGTGAAAGCCGTCGACGACGTGTCCCTCGACATTTTCGAGGGCGAGTTCTTCGCCATGCTGGGCCCCTCCGGCTCAGGAAAGACCACCTGCCTCCGCCTGATCGCGGGCTTCGAGCAGCCGACATCGGGCCACATCGAAATCTTCGGCGAAACCGCCGAGGGGCTTCCGCCCTACAGGCGCAACGTCAATACCGTGTTCCAGGACTATGCGCTGTTTCCCCACATGACAGTTGGCGAGAACGTCGCCTATGGCCTGATGATCAAGGGTGTCGCCCGCGCGGAGCGTGAAGCGAAAGCTCTGGAAACTCTCGCCATGGTCAAGCTCAAGGGCTTCGACCAGCGCAGACCCTCGCAGCTGTCGGGCGGTCAACGCCAGCGCGTGGCGCTTGCCCGCGCCCTCGTCAACCAGCCCAAGGTGTTGCTGCTCGACGAACCGCTGGGCGCCCTCGACCTGAAGCTGCGCGAACAGATGCAAGAGGAGTTGAAGGCGTTGCAGAAGGAACTCGGCATCACCTTCGTCCTGGTGACACATGACCAGGGCGAGGCCCTGTCCATGGCTAACCGGGTGGCAATCTTCAACGAAGGGAAAATCGTGCAGGCAGGCCCGCCGGCCGATGTCTACGAACACCCACGCTCGCGCTTCGTGGCGGATTTTGTCGGATCCTCCAACGTGCTGCCGCCGGAATTTGCCGCGGCCCATGGCGGCACCCATGCCTGGACAAGCCTGCGGCCGGAGAAGGTGAGACTCGTCCGAGCCGGTGAGGCGCTTCCGGCCGGTCAATTTGGCGTCTCGGGTCGGGTCGCCTCCGCGCTGTACCAGGGTGCCATTACCCGCATTGCGGTGGAGTTGAACAGCACCCGCATCATCGCGGCAATCCCCACCGGCATGACCACAATCCAGGAAGGCGAGACGGTGGCGCTTGCCTGGGATGCCTGCAACCTCGTCGCCATGGAGGCGGCATGAGCGGCGCCATCGCCACGAATCCCCGCAGCCGACTCTCGGACTTCTTCTATCGCCATTCAGGGTTGCTGACGTTCGCGCTGCTGCTGCCGCCGCTCCTGTGGATCGGCATCGTCTATCTGGGTTCGCTGTTCGCGCTTCTGCTGCAGAGTTTCTATTCACTCGATGAATTCTCCGGCCTCATCGTCCACGAATTTACACTGTCGACCTACGAGCAACTTTTCACGCCCACGAACCTGACGATCATCCTTCGGACCGCCGTCATGGCGGCGGCCGTCACGCTGGCCAGCGCCATCTTGGCCTTCCCAATCGCCTATTACGCCGCGCGCTATGCCCGCGGTGGCTGGAAGGCGCTTTTCTATCTTGCGGTCATGATGCCCCTCTGGTCGAGCTATCTCGTCAAGGTCTATGCTTGGAAACTGATCCTCGCCAAGGAAGGCATTGTCACCTGGGTGGCGGGCAAGATCCATCTGGGCTGGCTTCTGGACGCGCTGCTGGCGATGCCGGTGATCGGCGGCTCGTCGCTGTCCTTCAGCTATATCGGCACCTTCATCGTCTTCGTTTATATCTGGCTGCCCTACATGATCCTGCCCACGCAGGCAGCGCTCGAACGCGTGCCGAAGAACTTCATCGAAGCCTCCGCCGATCTCGGCGCCTCGCCGCGCCAAACCTTCAGGACGGTGATCCTGCCGCTCGCCATGCCGGGCGTGATCGCAGGTTCGATCTTCACCTTCTCGCTCACGCTGGGCGATTACATCATCCCGCAGATCGTTGGCAATTCGAGGCCCTTCATCGGCACCACCGTCTATGCGCTGCAGGGGACCGCCGGTGACATTCCGCTCGCCGCCGCCTTTACCGTCGTTCCGGTCGTCATCATGGGGATCTATCTGATGATCGCGCGCCGCATGGGAGCCTTCGATGCGCTCTGAACCCGGCGCATCAGTCCCTCTCAAGGCGGCTGCCGTCGGTGGATTGCTGTTTCTTCACCTGCCGCTGGCGCTGATCTTCCTCTATGCCTTCACCACCGAGGAGAAGAGCTTCCAGTTCCCGCCGCCCAGCCTGACGCTGCACTGGCTCTCGGTCGCATGGTTCGACCGGCCCGACATCTGGGGGCCGCTGTGGCTGTCGCTCAAGGTGGCGGTGCTTGCCACGCTCATTGCGCTGATCCTCGGCACGCTCGCAGCCGCCGCACTGTGGCGGGCACGCTTCTTCGGCAAGGATTCGCTCTCGCTGCTATTCATCCTGCCAATCGCACTTCCCGGCATCATCACCGGCATCGCGTTGCGCTCGGCTTTCGACATCATGTCCATCCCGTTCTCGACATGGACCATCGTCCTGGGTCACGCCACTTTCTGCATTGTCGTCGTCTACAATAATGCGCTCGCCCGCTTCCGGCGGCTGTCACCCAGCATGATCGAGGCCTCCGTGGACCTAGGTGCAAACGGTGCGCAGACCTTCCGCCATGTCATTCTGCCACAGATCAGTTCCGCCCTGCTCGCGGGCGGCATGCTTGCCTTTGCGCTGTCCTTCGACGAGGTGATCGTGACCACCTTCACGGCAGGCCAGCAGGCGACGCTGCCGATCTGGATGCTGAACGAACTGATCCGCCCACGTCAGCGGCCCGTCACCAATGTGGTGGCGATGATCGTGATTGCGGTGACCTTCCTGCCCATACTCGCCGCCTACTACCTGACGCGCGAGGGTGAGCATACGGGAGGCTCGGGGAGGTGATTTAGCCCGGCTCGTTGGCGGCGAGCTTGGCAAAGTTGTCGAAGAACTGGGCGGAGAGTTGCTTCGCGGTCGGCTCGATGAAGCGCTGGGCGAGGCTGGCGATCTTGCCAGTCACCTGGGCATCGACGTCATAGATCAGCTTGGTGCCCTCCGGCACGTCCTCGAGGCGGACATTGGCGCCGCCAACGGCGCCGCCCATCATCGACTTGCCTTCGCCCTGAATCCGGTAGCCGTGCGGCGGATTGAGCTCCGAGAGTGTGACAGCGCCTTTGAAGCTGGCCTTCACCGGGCCCATCTTCACTGTTACTCTGGCTTCCATCTCGGTGTCGGATTTCTTCACAATCTCCTCGCAGCCGGGAATGGCCTGGCGCAGCACCTCGGGATCATTGAGCGCCTGCCACACCTTCTGGCGTGACACGGGGATGATCACCTCGTCCGAAAGCTTCATGTCGTCCTCCCAATTTACGGGCGATTATGCCTGGATATCGCCGCGCTTCCACTGTTCCTTCGTCGCAAGCCGGAATTCTTCGAACCGGCCTTCGGAGATGGCCGTCCGGATGCCCTCCATAAGCGACTGGTAATATGCAATGTTCGCCCAGGACAGCAGCATCATGCCAAGCAACTCGCCGGAGCGGATCAGGTGGTGCAGATAGGCCCGGGAATATTGCGACAATGCCGGGCAGGGGTGCTCGGGGTCCAGCGGCCTCGGATCATCTGCATGCCGGGCATTCCGCAGGTTGATCTTTCCAAAGCGGGTGAAGGCCTGTCCGTGGCGGCCGGAGCGAGTGGGCAACACGCAGTCAAACATGTCGATGCCACGCGCAACCGACTCGAGGATATCCTGCGGCGTTCCCACCCCCATCAGGTAGCGCGGACGGTCCACCGGCAGATGCGGGACGGTGTGCTCTATGGCCTGCAGCATGAGGTCATGCCCCTCCCCAACCGCCAGCCCGCCGATGGCATAGCCCTCAAAACCGATGGACTTGAGCCCCTCGGCACTTTCCCTGCGGAGCTTCGGATTGATGCCGCCCTGCACAATGCCGAAATTGCCCCGCCCCGGCTGCCGACCAAAGGCCTTGCGGGAGCGCTCAGCCCAGCGCAGCGACAGCTGCATGGCCTTCTCGGCTTCCTGTTCGGTGTGAGGGTACTCGATGCACTGATCAAGCTGCATCTGGATGTCGGAACCAAGCAGGCGCTGAATCTCCATCGCCCGCTCTGGCGAAAGCTCATATCTCCTGCCGTCGATGTGGGACTGAAACATCGCAGACTGCTCGGTGATCTTGCGGATCTTCGACAGCGACATGATTTGGAACCCACCGGAATCCGTGAGGATCGGGCGCTTCCAGCCGATGAACTTGTGGAGGCCGCCGAGTTTCGCGACCTCCTCCGCCCCGGGCCTGAGCATCAGGTGGTACGTGTTCCCGAGGATGATATCGGCCCCCGTCCCCTCTACCTGGTCGAGGTATAGGCCCTTCACCGTGCCCACCGTGCCCACCGGCATGAAAGCCGGGGTGCGGATGTCACCATGGAGGGTGTGGACGGTGCCGAGTCGCCCGATACCATCCGTGCCATGAAGCTTGAAGCTGAACTCAGTGGTCATGGCGCGGGAAATAGCAGGCTGGAGTCGCCGTAGGAATAGAACCGATAGTCATTCGAGATTGCATGGGCGTAGGCGGACCGCATGCGTTCCAGTCCGGCAAAGGCCGAGACCAGCATGAACAGGGTCGACTTGGGCAGGTGAAAGTTGGTGACCAGCATATCCACAGCCCGGAAACGATAGCCGGGGGTAATGAATATCTCGGTGGTGCCAGAAAAAGGCTCCAGCCCCGAACTCTCGAGAAGGCGGAGCGAGGTGGTGCCCACAGCCACGATGCGGCCTCCCCCGGCGCGAGCAGTTTTGAGGCGCTGACAGGTGGCGGCCGTCACCTCCCCCCACTCGACGTGCATCCTGTGGTCCTTCGTGTCCTCCGCCTTGACCGGCAGGAACGTGCCAGCGCCGACATGAAGTGTTACAAATTCCTGTTTTATCCCAACGTCTTGTATGCGTTTCATCAACTGGGGCGTAAAGTGCAGGCCAGCGGTGGGGGCGGCCACGGCCCCCTCCTTCACCGCGAAAACAGTCTGGTAATCAGCCCTGTCCTGCTCGTCAGTGCCGCGCTTGCCCGCAATGTAGGGCGGCAATGGAATCTCACCGACCATGGCAATGGCCTCATCCAGTGCGGGGCCTTGCAAATCAAAGGCGAGCGTCAGCTCCCCACCCTCGCCTTTCTCCTCAACAGTTGCATACAAGCTACTGGAAAAAAACACTTTTCTTCCCGCCTCGAAACGCACGCGATCGCCCCTCTCGAGCTTCTTGGCGGGTTTCACGAAGGCCTTCCAACGGTGGCCGTCGAGGCGCAAGTGCAACAGGGCCTCAATCTTGGGCGTGGTACCGAGGCGATCAATCCGATGGCCAGAGAGCGCCGCTGGTATCACGCGCGTGTTGTTGAAGACCAACACATCGCCTGCGCAAAGTAGATCGGGGAGTTCGCGGAAAATGCGGTCTTCAAGAGCGTCCTGACGGACCACCAGCAGCTTCGAGGAATCACGCGGCGACGCCGGCCGAAGCGCGATGCGCTCAGGCGGCAGGTCAAAGTCGAAGTCGGAGACGCGCATGAGGCTCAACTAAGAATTATGGTCCCCAAACCCGCCGTCCAGGCAAAAAAACCGAGACCCAGCTTTGGAGACAACGCGTGAGAGAAGCGGGGCCCCGGCTTTCGCCGGGGTGACGAGCTTCGAGATTACTTTGCGTCGGCCGCGACCTGCATTTTGGTGATCTTGTCCGGCTCGCGCACAGGTTCGCCGCGCTTGATGCCGTCAACAATATCCATGCCGTCCGTGACATTGCCCCATACCGTGTACTGGCGGTCAAGGAAGCCGGCGTCGCCGAAACAGATAAAAAACTGACTGTTGGCCGAGTCCGGGTTCTGCGAGCGGGCCATGGAGCATACGCCACGCACGTGCGGCTCCTTGGAGAATTCCTGCTTCAGGTTCGGCTTCTTGGAACCGCCCATGCCGGCGCTGCCGGGGCTGAAGCTGGCAGACGTGGTGTTGCCATACTGGACGTCGCCGCCCTGGGCCATGAAGCCCTCGATGACGCGGTGGAAGACCACGCCGTCATAGGCGCCCTCGCGGGCCAGTTCCTTGATGCGCGCAACGTGGTTCGGCGCCAGGTCCGGGCGGAGGGAAATGGTGACGCGGCCCTTTGGTTCGCCCTTGGCGTTCGCAACGTCAAGATAGAGGGTGTTTTCGAGATCAGCCATGTTCTTACTCCACCGTGACCTTGATCATCTTGTCGGGGTTCGCCGGCGGCTCGCCGCGGGCGATCTGGTCGACGCAGGCCATGCCCGTCTCGTCAACCTGGCCCCAAACCGTGTACTGGCCGTTCAGGAAGTCACCCGGCGCGAACATGATGAAGAACTGGCTGTTGGCCGAATCCGGATCCGACGAGCGCGCCATGCCGACGGCGCCGCGCTTGAACGGTTCTTGTGTAAACTCAGCCTTGATATCTGGGAGCTTGGAGCCGCCCATGCCGGTGCCCGTTGGGTCACCCGTCTGAGCCATGAAGCCCTCAATCACCCGGTGGAAGATGATGCCGTTGTAGAAGCCTTCCTTGGCGAGCTTGGTAATCTGTGCCACGTGCTTGGGCGCGAGGTCCGGCCTGAGCGTGATGTCGAATGAACAGCCCTTGCTGATTTCTACCTTGAGCTTGTCCGCGGCAAGCGCCGGGGTGCTGAGAAGGCCTGCCGCCAGAGCGGCAAGTGCCAGTTTCCTGATCATGGTGTCTCCCGTTGTTGTCGGCGTCGTTCCTGAGGGGAAGCCAATAAAATGTCAATGCGAAGGCTTCAGCGCCTTGGCCAAGGCCTCCTGCGCCTCCCGGGGGATGAAAAGGGTAATGTCACCCCCCATTTTCGCGATTTGCTTCACCAAGGATGAGGCAATCATGCGGGTGGCCGGGGAAGCTGCAAGGAAAACCGTCTCGATATCCGGCGCCATGGCACCGTTCATCTGGCCCATCTGGACCTCGTAGTCGAAGTCGGTAGCATCCCGAAGGCCGCGGATTATAATGCCCGCATGGTTCTTGCGCGCTGCATCGACAGCGAGGCCATCAAACGTCGTGACCGTGATCTTGACGCCCGTATGCTCGGAGATCGGCTTCGTCACCTGTTCCAACAGCGCGATCCGGGTCTCGGCCTGTATCAGCGCCTGCTTGCCGTGGTGCACGCCCACACCAAGCACCAGCTTGTCGACGAGGCGCGCCGCCCGCGCGATAATATCGAGGTGACCGTAGGTTACGGGATCGAAGGAGCCGGGATAAAAGCCGGTGCGTGCCATCTCAGCGTCCTCTCAGTGCCATCCAGATGCCGCCGCCCATCAGGAAGCAGCCGCTGACGATTTCCAGTGCGCGGATGCGCGAGCGCGACAGGAAGCTGCCGGCCTTGCCGGCCATCAGCGCATACATCACGTCGCCGAAGCCGGCGATCACCATGAAGGTGGCGCCGAGGATCAGAATCTGCTGCATGGCGCTGCCATCCGGCGTGATGAAGGGTGGGATCAGCGCCCCGAACAGCACCAACATCTTGGGGTTGGACATGATAACGACAAAACCCTGCAGGAAAAAACTGCCCCTGGGCCGCGCCCTGTCCACCGCCACAGCGAGGTCACCGTTGGAGCGGAACAGCTTGATCGCAAGCCACACGAGGTAGAGTGCGCCCGCCCAGCGCAGCACGTCGAACCACACGCCCATCATCTTGATGGCGGCGCCCAGGCCCAATGCCGCGATGGCCAACCAGATGACGAACCCCGCCTGCGTTCCCGCCACATTGAGCAGCCCCGCGCGGTGCCCGTAGCGCAGGCTGTTGGCGATAATGACCGTCACCGTGGGCCCCGGCACGAAGGCCAGCGCCGCTGCCGCGGCCGTGAAGGCAAGGTAGGATTCGAGCGTCATCGGAATAACTCCACAACAGGAGAAGCTAGCCACAGACCGGCCACAGGAGGCAAGCCCTGCCCGGCAGGCCAGACGGCGAGCATGGCGAAAGCCGCGGGGGGCCCCCGAAGCCGTTCAGCCCTCGCCTTCCTCGCCGTCCTCCTCGGTAATGTGCTCAACGGAAACCACATGCTCGTCATCCGCCGCATTGATGACAATCACGCCCTGTGTGGACCGCCCCGCCTTGCGGATACCGTTGACCGGTGTGCGGATCAACTGCCCGCCATCGGTCACAAGCATGATCTGGTCGGCATCTTCGACAGGGAAACTCGCCACCAGCAGGCCGTTGCGCTCGTTCACAGCCATAGCGACAATGCCTTTGCCGCCGCGCCCGGTGATGCGGTACTCGTAGGACGAGGTACGCTTACCATAGCCATTGGCTGAGACCGTGAGGATCACCTGTTCGGCGGCACCCATTTCCGCATAGCGCTCCTGGCTCAGCGTCGCCTCGGAAGATGCCTCTTCGTCGCTCCCAATGACCTCTTGCTCTTCGCCCGCCACGGCTCGCGACATCTTGATGAAGGCCGCACGATCGTCAGACGAAGCATCGACGTGACGGAGTATAGACATAGATATGAGGTGATCGCCATCCTCCAGCCGGATACCACGCACACCCGTCGAGTCACGGCCCTTGAAAACGCGCACCTCATCGACAGGAAAGCGGATGCACTGCCCCCGCGCCGTGGTCAGCAGGACGTCTTCTTTCTCGGTACAAATTTCCACGCCAGCGATCATGTCGCCCGCGTCGAGCTTCATGGCGATCTTGCCTGCACGATTAATCTGTTCGAAGTCCGATATCTCGTTACGACGCACTGTGCCGGAGCGGGTGGCGAACATCAGGTACTGCCCCTCAGCCTCCGCAGCCGTCTCCGGCATCGGCAAGATCGTAGTGATGCGCTCGTCCTGCTCCAAAGGCAGCAGGTTGATCAACGCCTTGCCACGTGACTGCGGCGTACCGAGAGGCAGGCGCCATACCTTCAGGCGATAGACCATGCCAGCGGAGGAGAAAAACAGGATCGGCGTGTGGGTACTCGCCACGAACAGCTTGGTGACGAAATCCTCTTCCCTGGTGCCGCCCGCTCCGCGGCCCTTTCCGCCGCGCCGCTGGGCGCGGTAAGTCGATAGCGGCACACGCTTCACATAGCCTGCGTGACTCACGGTGACCACCATGTCCTCACGCTGGATCAGATCCTCGTCTTCTACTTCGCCTTCATTCTCGACAATCTCGGTGCGCCGCGGCGTAACGAATTCGGTACGGATAGCCGTAAGCTCGTCCTTGATAATGCCGAGAACCCGCGCACGCGAACGCAGAATCTCAAGATAATCCTTGATCTCGCTCGCGAGCTTCTGCAACTCCTCGGCGATTTCATCACGGCCCAACGCGGTGAGGCGCTGCAGGCGAAGATCGAGGATGGCGCGGGCCTGTTCGTCCGAGAGGCGATAGGTGCCCTCCTCCGTCAACGTATGGCGCGGGTCGGCAATCAGAACGATGAGAGGCGCCATGTCCTTGGCCGGCCAGTCGCGCGCCATGAGTGATTCACGGGCCTCGGCCGCATCCTTCGATGTGCGGATAAGACGGATCACCTCGTCAATGTTGGCGACCGCAATCGCCAGGCCCACCAACACATGGGCACGGTCACGCGCCTTGTTGAGGAGGAACTTGGTCCGGCGAGTGACAACCTCCTCGCGGAAGGCCACGAAGGCCTGCAGCAAGTCCTTCAGGTTCATCAGCTCAGGGCGGCCACCGGTAAGACAGACATTGTTGATACCGAATGTCGATTGCAGCGGTGTAAACCGATAGAGCTGGTTCAGTACGATCTCCGCCATCGCATCGCGCTTCAACTCGATGACGACGCGCATGCCCTGCCGGTCGGATTCGTCGCGGATATCGGAGATACCCTCGAGCTTCTTATCGCGGACCAATTCCGCGATGCGCTCGATCATCAGCGCCTTGTTCACCTGATAGGGTATCTCTGTGACGATTAGCGCTTCGCGTTCCTTGCGGATTTCCTCAACCTGGACCCGCGCGCGCATGACGACCGAGCCGCGCCCGGTGTGGAAGGCCGACTTGATGCCGACGCGACCGAGGATCAGGCCCCCCGTCGGGAAATCGGGGCCCGGAATGATGTCGATCAGATCGTCGATACCGATGCCGGGATTGTCGATAACCGCGACGCAAGCATCGATCACCTCGCCGAGGTTATGCGGAGCCATGTTGGTGGCCATGCCCACCGCGATGCCACCGGAGCCATTGACCAGCAAATTGGGGAAGCGCGCCGGCAGCACCGTCGGTTCGCGCTCGGAATTGTCATAGTTGGGCTGGAACTCGACCGTATCCTTGTCGATGTCCTCAAGCAACTCATGGGCAACCTTTGCCATGCGAGACTCTGTGTAACGCATGGCCGCCGGAGGGTCGCCGTCGACTGAACCGAAGTTGCCCTGGCCGTCGATGAGAGGCAGGCGGAGCGAAAAGTTCTGCGCCATGCGCACCAGCGCGTCATAGATCGACTGGTCGCCATGCGGATGGTACTTACCGATGACATCGCCGACGATGCGGGCGGACTTCCGGTAGGCCTTGTTCCAGTCATATCCGTTCTCATTCATCGAGAACAGGATGCGCCGATGCACCGGTTTCAACCCGTCGCGCACGTCGGGCAGCGCTCGGCTGACGATCACGCTCATCGCATAATCGAGATAGCTCTTGCGCATCTCCTCTTCGATGGAGATGGGAGCAATCTCGGAAGGATTGGAGGGCGGAACGGAGCCATTCTGGTCGTCGTTATCGGCCACGGAAAACCTGTAATCTAGTCCAGAAAAAACGCTCTGAACCATGGCCTCGACGGCAACGATTCGGCGTCCCCCTCAATCTAGGTCGTGAGGATCGCCTACACAATGAAAAGCTGTTGATTTTCCGGCCTAAATGGCGCCCGTAGGGGGCTGGAAAGGTCCAATTTCTGACCCCAGGAAAACCGCCTTAGAACGGCACTTCGTCGTCAAGGTCGCGCGCCGGAATCGTGGCCTTGCCACCTGCTCCACCGCGCGGGCGCTCCATCGGACTGGACTGACCGAACTCGTCGCCACCGCCGAAGCCGCCCGACGCGCCCTCGCCCGCACCGCCACGGCCGCCGATCATCGTCAGTACGCTGTTGAAGCCCTGCAGCACGATATCTGTCGAATACTTCTCGACACCGTCCTTGTCAGTATACTTGCGCGTCTGCAGTTGACCCTCGATGTAGACAGTCGAGCCCTTTTTCAAATACTGCTCGGCAACCTTGGCGAGCCCCTCGCTGAAGATCACCACACGATGCCACTCGGTCTTTTCCTTTCGCTCGCCCGAATTGCGGTCGCGCCAACTTTCAGAGGTGGCAATCGACAAGTTTACAATAGGCTTGCCATCCTGTGTGTGGCGCACTTCGGGATCGCGGCCCAGATTGCCAACGAGAATGACCTTGTTCACCGATCCTGCCATGACAACACTCCTTGATTTCCGGGCACCCTAGTCAATGGCGGCTCACGGCACAGCAGCGCTCGGAGCCTTATCCACATCGCATCTATAGTTCTCTTTTTGTTCCAGCGCAAGCACACTAGGCTGAAACCACGAAGGGAGACTTCAATGATCAGGACCTTAGAGACAGACAATGCCCCAAAACCCCTCTCCGCCTATGCGCAGGGCGTCGAGATCCCTCCCGGCCACCGGGTGGTGCACGTATCCGGACAAGTCGGGGTGACGCGCGCCGGCGACATCCCGGCCGACCCTGGCCGTCAGCATGAACTTGCCTGGGAGAACGCTCTGGCGGTACTCGCGGCAGCCGGCATGGACCATCGCCACATCGTAGATGCCCATGTCTATATCACCGAGCGATCGCATCTCGGCATATACCGCTCCACGCGGGACCGGTTCCTGAAAGGACACAGGCCCGCCGCGACACTTCTCATCGTGGCAGGCCTGGCTGACGATAGGCTGGTCGTCGAAGTCGACCTGGTGGCTGCTGCTGAGGCAGTGGCCCTGGCCATATGAGCCGGAGCCTGTTGAATGTGTTAGCGGCGCTTGAGCAAACCGAACAACCGGCCTTGTCCGGCACGGACGCGTTCATTCGCAGGCGCAGCATGGTGCCCAGCGTCTTTTGACTGCATCATAGCAGTCTGGTAAACATTTGAATACGTATCAAAAATCCAGTTCATGATATTTCTCCTTGGCCCTTAAATCGGCTTCTCTTGAACCTCCCCAATATCGTTCTTTCGCTCTTGCAACACAAACGGCATTAATCTACGCTACCTGTAACAAAAACTCACAGGTCAGCTCTTGGGACGCCGTCTGCCATCGCTGAATGCCCTTAAGGCCTTCGAGGCCGCCGCCCGGCTGGAAAGCTTCACGGAGGCGGCCGCGGAGCTTTTCGTCACCCACGCCGCCATCAGCCGCCATGTGCGAGACCTCGAGGACTGGCTCGGTACGCCGCTGTTCATCCGCACCGGACGCGGCGTTGAGCTGACCGATCCGGGGCGCCGTTTCGCCCTGCGCCTAACTCCCCTCTTCGACCAGTTGGCAGACGCGACGCGCGAGGCGGCTGCGGTGGGTGACGTACGCCAGCTCAAGGTCAGCGTTGAGCCCTCCATCGCTTCGCGCTGGCTGGTGCCCCGGCTTGGTCGCTTCAACGATCTACACCCGGACATCGAGTTGTCCATCGACCCCACCAGCAAGCTCGCCGACTTTCGCTCCGGCGAAGCCGATGTAGGCATCCGCTACGGCACCGGCCAGTGGGATGACGTCGAGGCGCAAAAGCTCACCGATGCAATGATCTTCCCCGTCTGCGCTCCCAAGCTTCTTGAAGATCGCCCGGGGTTGAAACCCGCCGAACTCTCAGACTTCAACCTGCTCCATGAATCGCGCAAGCAATGGTGGGCGGATTGGCTCTCCGCCGCTGGCGTCTCTGGCGTGGAGGACTGGCGCGGAACGCTGTTCCAGAACCATCTCGCCATCGAGGCTGCGGAGGCCGGCCAGGGGTTTGCCCTCACTGACCAGGTTCTGGCGACCGACTCCATCCTCGAAGGCTGGCTGGTCCGCCCATTCAATTTCGACATGAAGGACCACTGGCATTACTGGATCGTGCGCGGCAACGGCCACAAGGAGACGGTACCCGTCCGCGCCTTCCGGGAGTGGATGATGGGCGAGATCGCAGATACCAACAGGAAATTCGCGCAACTGAGCGGCCAGAAGCCGCCAGCCGTTGCAGGGAAAGCCACATCGTCCTAGCGTCCAGCGCAACATCGCATCTGGATTCGAGACCCATGGCCCGCCCGAAATACGATTGCCTCAAGTGCCCCGGCTACTGCTGCTCCTACCCGGTCATCGAAGTGAAGGACAAGGATGCCGAGCGCATCGCGAAGCACTTCGGCCTGAGCCTGAAGCAGGCAGAGAAGAAGTTCTTCAAGTCGGCGCATGGCTACAAGCGCGTGATGCGCCGCCAGAAGGACGAACACTTCGGCAAGATCTGCCAGTTCTTCGACACCACCGAGCGCCGCTGCACCATCTACGCCGCACGGCCCTCAACCTGCCGGATATTCCCGGGCGAAGGCCACTGCGGTTACTATGACTTCCTGAAGTTCGAGCGCGCAGGCCAGGAGGACGAGACCTACATCTCGACCACCAATCACTCCGGCAACTGACGCTTCGCGAGTATCTCAAAGCGCCAGGCCAGTAACGTGCCGGTGAAAGCCAGGCCGATGGCCACGCCCCCCCAAAGTCCGATCGCGCCCCACCCGAAGCGGAAACCGAAGATGTAGCCGCTGCCCAACCCGATGAGCCAATAGCCAATCCCGGCGATGATAAGCGGCACCACTGCATCCTTGAGGCCCCTCAGCGCGTGCGAGGCGATCGCCTGCAACCCGTCGAACACCTGAAAAACAGCGGCAATAAGCAACAGCGTGGCTACCAATTTCCCGATCTTCACAAAGTTCGGGTCGGCTGGATCGAGGAAGATGCGGCTGATGAGGCCCGGCGCAAAAATCGGTACGACCACCAGCAACAGCGGCACAGCTACGCCCACCAGCATCCCAAGATTGCCTGCCTGCCGCGCGGCGGCCGGGTCACGCGCGCCAACGAAATAGGCCACACGCACCATCGCCCCTTCCGAGATGCCGAGCGAGATCACGAAGGGAATGGCGATCCAGCCCATCACCATCTGGTAGGCCGCTAGCTCCACCGTGCCCATGATGCCCGATAGCAATGAGGTAGTCGCGAACAGCCCGGATTCCATGGCGACAATGCCTGCAACGGGAAGCCCCAGCCTGACGAGCGGCCAATAGGCACGCGGCCCCCCGACAGTGCCCGAATGAAGCGGCAGGCGTCGCTTGCGAACCAGCACGACGGTATAGACCGCCAGGCACAGGAACTTGAACCACATGGACACCGCCCAAGCAAAACCAGCCCCGGCGATGCCCATCCTCGCGAAGCCGAAGCTGCCATGAACCAGTCCTTGCATAAGAACGTAATTAAGCACCACAGTCACGACGGTGACCGCCAGGACGAAACCCGTCTTCATCATCGCCGCAGCAAAGCTGCGCAGCACGCCGAACCAAACAATCGGCAGCATCGCGAAGGCAAAGCCGGTGTAGTATGGGCCCGCCAGTTCGATCACCTGCGGTTGCTGGCCGAGCGCTTTCAGGACATGGCCAAGGTTGAGCACAATCACGGTGACGATCAGACCCATCACACCGGATAGGATCATGGCGCGCACCAGTTCCGGCACTATGCGCTCGCGGTTCAGCGCGCCGCGCGCTTCGGAAACGAGCACGCCGACCACCGAGAAGAAGCCCATCAGAATGATGCACATCTGGTAGGACAGGTCGGTCGAAATGCCCGCCGCGGCAAGATCGATGGCCCCCAGTCGTCCCACCACCATCTTGGCGGTGATGATCATGATGACGTCGGAGAGATAGGCAAAGATCAAAGGCAAGGCGATGACGATCAGCGCCTTGATCTCTAGCAGACGATTTGGCTTCACGCTCGAATCCTGACGTTGGGACAACCCTAGCCCCTACTGCCTATTTCAACAACTCCAATTTCCTGCCGAACAAAGAGGGTAATCTCGGCGAGGAAAACATCGGCAAACTGCTGGAGTTTGGACTCGCCCACCCCGTGAACCTCGCCAAAATCCCATCGTGTCAGCGGGCGTTTCGCCGCCATGTCGATAAGCGTGCGATCAGTGAAGACAACATAAGCCGGTACCCTGCGTTCCTTGGCCAATTTGGCGCGCAACGACTTCAACCGCTGCAGCAACTCGTTGGAGATGCCGCCCTCCTCCACAGCCGCAACCATCTTGCGCGCCCGATCCGTCTTTCGCGATGTGCGTTCCGGGTCCTGTCGGTAGCGGAAGGCCCCTTCGCCGCGCGCCAGCGCATGGCCCTTTGATCCGATCGAAAGTCCTCCATATCCAGCGATATCAATGACAAGATAGCCGCCGCCAACCAGTTGCCGGATCATGGACTGCCAGTGCTGTCGGCCATGCGCCTTGCCAATACCGAAGCTGGCCAGTTCGGTGTGGCGCAGCGCCTCTGCCTTGTCATTCGACTTGCCGAAAAGGAGGTCGGCAACATGGGATGCGCCAAAGCGCTGTCCGCTGGTCTTCACCGCTTCAATGACCCAAAGCGCCTCGGTCGTGCCGTCAACGAGGTGAACAGGGTCAAGGCACACATCACAGTTTCCGCAGGGCAGCGACTCCTCACCGAAGTAAAACAGCAGGTTCTGTCGCCGGCACTCCGGCGCCTCGCAATAGGCCACCAACGCATCAAGACGTTTGTGCTCGCGGCGGCGGCGTTCGTCGCCGCCCTCCTCCTGATCGATAAAACGCCGGCGCATCTGAATGTCGCCCAAGCCATAGACCATCTTCACATCGGCCGAATTGCCATCTCGACCAGCGCGCCCGATCTCCTGGTAATAGGCGTCGAGCGAGGACGGCAGGTCGGCGTGGAAAACAAAACGCACGTCCGGTTTGTCGATTCCCATGCCGAAGGCGATGGTTGCGCAGACAATGACCCCCCTCTCGGTCATGAACAGGCTCTGCGCTTCGGCCCTATCCTCTGCGCTCATGCCGGCATGATAGGCGATGGCTCGGAACCCCTTCAAGGCGAGGAAGGCTGCCCACTCCTCCGTGGACTTGCGCGACAGGGCATAGACGATGCCGGACTGCCCCGCACGGCCATCAAGAAAGTCAAGAAGCTGCTGCTTGGCATTGTTCTTTGGCGCCACGGCAAGGTGTAGGTTCGGGCGGTCGAAGCCCGCCACGTAAACCTCCGCCTCGCCGCCGAAGATCTTGCCCACGATGTCGCGGCGGGTGGACTCGTCGGCGGTCGCCGTGAAGGCGCCAATGGGCACCCCAGGAAATGACTGCCGCAGCGTCTGCAGCATGTCATATTCAGGCCGAAAAGAAGCGCCCCATTGAGAAATGCAGTGGGCCTCGTCGATGGCGATCAGTTGAACGTCGAGGCGAGACAGAGCGCCCACCATGCGTTCGGTCATCAGTCGCTCGGGCGAGAGATAGAGCAGCCGCACCTCACCAGCCGCGACACGGTGCCAGATCGCCACGTTGTCGTCGCGGCCCTGCGCTGAATTGATGCTCTCCGCCGCAACTCCCGCAAACTTCAGCGCAGCCACCTGGTCCTGCATCAGCGCCACCAGCGGCGACACCACTATTGCAAGGCCACCTCGGGCCAGCGCGGGCACCTGATAGCATACAGACTTCCCCGATCCCGTCGGCATTACGGCCAGCACGTTGCGGCCCTCGAGCAGTGTGGTGACGATGCCCTCCTGGCCAGGCCGGAAGCTCTCGTACCCAAAGGTCTTACGAAGGATGTCGTGCGGTTTCACGACCGGGTGTCTAGCCGGTCAGCCCCGATTCGGGTCAGACATATCTTATTCACATCCCCCGACACGAACTGGAACCATTCCGCCAGCGTACCCATCTGTACCAAGCGGTGTTCCTTGCGAACGTTCTCTTTTTGATCTAGTCGAGAGCCCATGCCTGAGCAAAAGAAGCTTCTCTCCATTCAGGGTGCGCGGGAGCACAACCTGAAAAATGTATCCCTCGATCTTCCGAGGGATCAGCTGATTGTTTTCACCGGGCTTTCCGGCTCCGGCAAGTCGTCCCTCGCCTTCGACACGATCTATGCCGAAGGCCAGCGCCGCTATGTCGAGTCGCTCTCGGCCTATGCGCGGCAATTCCTGGAGATGATGCAGAAGCCGGACGTCGACCAGATCGACGGCCTGTCGCCAGCCATATCGATCGAGCAGAAGACCACAAGCCGCAACCCACGCTCCACGGTGGGCACCGTCACCGAAATCTATGACTACATGCGCCTGCTCTTCGCGCGCGTCGGCGTGGCCTATTCACCCGCCACCGGCCTTCCCATCGAAAGCCAGACAGTTACCCAGATGGTCGACCGCGTCATGGCAGTACCGGAAGGTACCCGGCTCTACCTCCTCGCCCCCATCGTGCGAGGCCGCAAGGGCGAGTACCGCAAGGAACTCGCCGATCTGCAGAAGAAGGGTTTTACCCGCGTCAAGGTGGACGGACATTTCCACGAGATCGATAGTGTTCCCGCACTCGACAAGAAGTTCAAGCACGACATCGACGTCTTGGTGGATCGCATCGTCGTCAAGCCCGACATAGCCACACGGCTCGCGGACAGCTTCGAGACAGCGCTCAAGCTGGCGGACGGCCTCGCGGTAGCCGAATTCGCCGACAAGCCGCTGAAGGCGTCTGAAACTTCCGAGGAAGGCGCCAACAAGTCGAAGAACGACACGCATGAGCGCCTGCTGTTCTCGGAACGCTTCGCCTGCCCCGTCTCCGGCTTCACCATCGACGAGATCGAGCCGCGGCTGTTCTCCTTCAACAACCCATTCGGCGCCTGTCCCAAGTGTGACGGCCTTGGCACCGAGCTCCATTTCGAGCCGGAACTTGTGGTGCCAGATGCGTCGCTCTCCATGAAGGAGGGTGCCGTCCTGCCGTGGGCGCGCACCGGCAATACCTCACCCTATTATAACCAGACCCTTGAGGCTTTGGCCAAGCACTACAAAGTCTCAATGAACACACCATGGAAGGACATCCCCAAAAAGGCGCGCGACGGGGTCCTCTTTGGTACTGGCGAAGACGAAGTCACCATCACATACGATGACGGCATCCGCGCCTACAAGACGAAGAAGCCCTTCGAAGGTGTCATCGGCAACATCGAGCGGCGCTGGCGCGAGACGGACTCCGAATGGATGCGAGAGGAACTCTCCAAGTATCAGTCAGACCATCCCTGCTCCGAGTGCAGCGGCTACCGGCTCAAGCCTCAGTCAATGGCAGTCAAGGTGGACCGAAGGCACATCGGCGAAATTTCGGCCATGTCCATTCGGGAAGCCAACGACTGGTTTGGCTCGCTCCCAAAGAAGCTAAAGCCCAAGGACATGGAGATCGCCCAGCGCATCCTGAAGGAAATAAGGGATCGACTTAAATTTCTCGTCGACGTGGGTCTCGACTACCTCAACCTGTCACGAACCTCCGGCACGCTATCAGGGGGCGAGAGCCAGCGCATCCGCCTTGCTTCTCAAATTGGCTCGGGGCTCACCGGTGTGCTCTACGTACTGGATGAGCCATCGATCGGCCTCCACCAGCGCGACAACGCGCGCTTGCTCGAAACGCTCGTGCACCTGCGCGACCTCGGCAACACGGTAATCGTGGTAGAGCACGACGAGGATGCGATACGGCTTGCGGACTATGTGGTCGACATCGGTCCCGGCGCCGGTGTGCACGGTGGCGAGATCATCGCCCAGGGAACGCCTGCCGAGGTCATGGCCAATCCAAAGTCACTGACCGGGCAATACCTCACCGGCCAACAGGCCGTTCCCCTCCCTGGCATCAGACGCAAATGGGAGAAAGGCCGCTCCATCCGCGTCAAGGGTGCGCGCGCCAACAACCTGAAGAACGTCACTGCGGAGATTCCGCTGGGTGTCTTCACCTGCGTCACGGGCGTCTCTGGCGGCGGAAAGTCCACTCTGCTGATCGACACCGTCTACAAGGCCGCCGCCCGTAAGCTCATGGGCACGCGCGAGGCGCCGGCCGAGCATGACCGGATCGAGGGGCTCGAACTCCTCGACAAGATCATCGACATCGACCAGAGCCCCATCGGCCGCACGCCGCGCTCCAACCCCGCCACCTACACCGGCGCCTTCACGCCGATCCGCGACTGGTTCGCCGGATTGCCGGAAGCCAAGGCGCGCGGCTATGAGCCCGGGCGGTTTTCGTTCAACGTCAAGGGAGGGCGCTGCGAAACATGCCAGGGCGACGGCGTCATCAAGATCGAGATGCACTTCCTGCCCGACGTCTATGTCACCTGCGATGCCTGCCACGGCCACCGCTACAATCGCGAGACGCTGGAGATCAAGTTCAAGGACAAGTCGATTGCCGACGTGCTCGATATGACGGTCTCGGAAGCTGCTGAATTCTTCCGCGCCGTGCCAAGCGTACGCGACAAGATGGAGACGCTTGAACAGGTTGGCCTCGGCTACATCAAGGTCGGCCAGCAAGCGACAACGCTGTCGGGCGGCGAGGCGCAACGTGTCAAGCTGGCCAAGGAACTCTCCCGCCGTGCCACTGGTCGAACACTCTACCTTCTCGACGAGCCGACGACCGGTCTTCACTTCCACGATGTGAAAAAGCTACTTGAGGTACTCCACGAACTGGTGGACCAGGGCAACAGCGTCGTGGTGATCGAGCACAATCTCGAAGTCATCAAGACGGCTGACTGGATCATCGACTTGGGGCCCGAGGGCGGCGACGGCGGCGGCGAGATCGTGGTGGCAGGAACGCCCGAGGACGTGGCGCGCGAGAAGCGCAGCTACACCGGCCACTTCCTCAAGGACGTTCTGCGCCGCGGCAAGAAGCAGGCCGCGGAGTAGTGTTTCTCTACTTCGCCTATGGCTCCAACATGTCCAGGCGCCAGATGCGCGCGCGCTGCCCCGAGCATGAGTGCCTGGGCATTGCGGTTCTGAAAGACCATGCCCTGTGCTTCCCGCGCAATTCACCGGTGCGGAACTGCGGTGTTGCCGGCTTGATGGAACAGTTGGGAGCAGAAGTTTGGGGCGTTGTATATCGCCTGAACGAAAATGACCTTGCTAAGCTCGACAAGCGGGAGGGCTATGCCCCAGAGAAACCCTCTCACGACAACCGCTACAACCGCCAGACTATCCATGTGATGATGGGCAGTCGTGCACTCGACTGCCTCACCTATTTTGCGCGACATGAGCCGGGGCTGCATGTTCCGAACGATTCCTACCTTGCGTTGATCATTGAGGGAGCGGAGGAGAATGGGCTTCCGGAAGAGTATGTTTCCAGGTTACGCTTGATCACCA
The DNA here is from genome assembly GCA_947475225.1 of Bradyrhizobiaceae bacterium. Taxonomy (GTDB): domain Bacteria; phylum Pseudomonadota; class Alphaproteobacteria; order Rhizobiales; family Aestuariivirgaceae; genus Aestuariivirga. The sequence continues at coordinate 12,590 of CANJMQ010000025.1, read as the reverse complement.
CATCATAGGCCGACACCGGTGTGGCGCCTATGGGTGGATCAAGCCCCCCGCTCCTTCCTCAGCTTCACCCAATACTCCAGCCGCCGCTTGACCTCGCGCTCGAAGCCGCGCTCGACGGGATCGTAGTACTTCTCCCGCCCCATCCCGTCCGGGAAATAGTTCTGCCCCGAGAATGCGTCCGGCTGATCGTGGTCGTAGCGATAACCCGTGCCATACTCCTGCTGCTTCATCAGCTTGGTCGGCGCATTGAGGATGATCTTCGGCGGCATGAGGGAGCCAGTCTGCTTTGCTCGCTCCATCGCGGCCTTGAAGGCCGTGTAGACGGCGTTCGACTTCGGAGCAGTTGCCACATAGACGACGGCCTGAGCGATGGCGAGTTCTCCCTCCGGACTGCCGAGAAAATCATATGTTTCCTTGGCGGCCAGCGCCTGACGCAGCGCTTCGGGGTCAGCGAGACCAACGTCCTCGACTGCCATCCGCACCACGCGCCGGGTTATGAACAACGGGTCCTCCCCCGCCACGAACATGCGGGCAAGATAGTAGAGTGCAGCATCCGGATCCGAACCGCGCACAGACTTATGCAGGGCGGAGATCAGGTTGTAATGCCCGTCTGCAGCCTTGTCATAGAGCGGCATGCGCTTCTGAACGGTGCGAGCCAGTAACTCCGGTGTTAACGGTTGGCCGCCCTCCGGCACTGCGCCGAATACTTCCTCCAGCATGTTGAGGAAATAGCGCCCATCGCCATCAGCCATCCCAGTCATGGCCTCACGCGCTGCCGGCTCGGCGGGCAATGGGCGGCGTTCGAACATTTCGGCACGGCGGATCAGCGCATGCATGGCCTCATTGTCGAGACGGTTCAGCACCAGCACCTGCGCACGAGACAGAAGCGCACCGTTCAATTCGAAACTGGGGTTTTCCGTCGTCGCTCCAACGAGGATGATCGTTCCGTCTTCGACAAAGGGTAAAAATGAATCCTGCTGGGACTTGTTGAAGCGGTGAATCTCGTCCACGAACAGCAACGTACCCCGCCCCTGCTCCCGCCGAATGCGTGCCTGTTCAAAAACCTTCTTCAGGTCCGCAACACCGGAAAAGATCGCCGAGATCTGCTCAAACGCCAGACCCGTCTCACCGGCCAGCAGCCGGGCGATTGTGGTCTTGCCGGTGCCCGGAGGTCCCCAAAGGATGATCGACGGGATACGGCCAGCGGCCAGCATCCTGGTGATCACCCCATCAGGACCTACGAGATGATCCTGCCCCACCACATCCGCCAGTTTCTGCGGACGCAGCCGATCCGCAAGCGGGCGCGGTGCATCCTTGCCGAAACCAGCGGAGTCGAAGAGGCTTGCCATTACCCGCCGATGGCCAGTTTCAACACCTGGCCACCACGATTGATGGCGATGCGCCAAAGGCTACTACCTTCACCGAGCGCAGCGTTGAGAGCGTCGACACTGTCCACCTTGGCGCCGTTGACCTCGAGCACCACGTCACCGCGCTTGAAGAAACGCATCGCTGGCCCTTGGTCGATCTTCGAGATCACAACGCCCTGCACATCGGCAGGAAGACCCAGTTCATCGGCCACAGCAGGCGACAGATTGGAAGCCGTAGCGCCTGCAAACGGGTTCGCCCCCTTGATCAGCGTGTCATCCCGCCGGACCGTCTCCGGCGCCGCGATCATCGTAACCTGCGTTTCCTTACGGTCTCCCTTGCGCTGGTATTCGACGATGATGGTGGCGCCAATCGCCGTGGTTGCCGCGCGATAGCCGAGTTCCTGAGCCGTCTCGACGGGCTTTCCTTCAAGCGCCAGAACGATGTCGCCGCGTTTCAGACCCGCCTTGGCAAGCGGACTTTCAGGATGCAGGCTGACGATCAGCGCGCCCTCGGGTCGAGCCATGCCGAGCGAGGTCGCGATATCCGGAGACACATCCTGCAGTTCCGCACCTAGCCACGGACGCTTGATCGCTGCACCACCACTCTCGGCAGTGGCAACCACTGTCTTCACCATGTTGGTCGGAATGGCGAAGCCGATGCCGATCGAGCCGCCCGAGCGCGAGAAGATGGCGGTATTGATCCCCACCAACTCACCCCTCATGTTCACAAGGGCACCACCCGAATTGCCGGGGTTGATGGCGGCATCAGTCTGGATAAAGAACTGGTAGTCGCTGACGCCGACTCGCGTGCGGGCAAGCGCAGAAATGATGCCACTGGTCACCGTCTGGCCAACACCGAAGGGGTTGCCGATGGCGAGCACGAGATCACCCACTTCCAGTGCGTCCGAGTCGGCGAGCGTGAGCGCTGGAAGCTGCTCATCCGGCACGTCGATCTTCAGCACTGCGAGATCCGTGCGCTCGTCAGCGATCAACACCTTTGCCTCGAATTCGCGTTTATCAGCGAGTGCAACCTTCACATCCGTGGCATTGGCGATGACGTGATTGTTGGTGACGATCAACCCGTTCGGATCGACAATGACGCCTGACCCCAGCGAACTGGCGACTCTTTCACGCGGCCGGCCAAAGCTGCCGCCATCACCGAAGAAGCGACGAAAGAACGGGTCCTGCATGAAGCTATTACGGCTCGGGTCATCCACCAGCTTGCGCTTTGAATAGACGTTCACGACAGCCGGCGCGGTCGTCTTGACGATCGGAGCGAAACTGAGTTGCACAGCGACGGCCGACGCCGGCACAGCCTTGCTGTCGGCTCTGACGGTGGGGCTCGCCGTGCAGAGCAGCAGGGCGGACATAAGGGCGGGTAAGAAACGCATGTGACTCCTTTTTGGGGGCGCTTTTGCGCCCTATCTGCGATCCAGCTTTGTCGACAAAATGACCGAGGTCTCGATCCGGGTGATGCCGGGGATCTGGCCGATCTCGTCGATCAGCTTGTCCATGGCCTCCGAGGACCCCGTCTTGACCTGCGCAATCAGGTCGAATTTTCCGCTCACCGTATGCAATGTCTCGATCTGCGGGAACCTAGCGAGCATGCGCCCCACCTCGATCTGACGCCGGGGTTCCACCGAGAGCGTTACAAAGGCCCGCATGCCCCCCTGGTCGAGTTCCCGGGACAGGCGGATCGAATAGGCAGCGATTATGCCCGTCTCTTCCAGCCGTTTCAGCCGATCCTGCACCGTGGTCCTGGAAACACCAAGCTTGCGGGCGAGGGAAGCCACCGGTTCACGCGAATCGACCTTCAGGAGGGCAATCAGTTCCTCGTCCTTGGGGGTGATCTGTGCCATCGGCGATGTGCAGTTCCTCTCGTCAAAATGACGACTCAGCCGTCATAATTCAGCATAACGCCGTGTGTAAACCAACATGAACGAACGGTATGCCTATCCGTCTGTTTTACCTCTCCCATATGGAGTTTTCGATGGCGCTGACCTCCCTGAACGTGGTGTCCGAACCCTATTATGCCGATGCCATCGCGGTGGCCAACCTCATACAACCTGAGGAGGCGGTATTTTGCTTTAGCACGACCCGTCTGAGGGCGCGACTGGCACTGTTCACCGAGGGCTTCCCCGGTACGGTGAGTTACGCCGTCAAGTCAAACCCGTCGCGCGAAGTGATCTCCGCCTTGTCGGAGGCCGGCCTGTCACATTGGGACGTCGCCTCGGTGCAGGAGATGGCGCTCGTTCATTCAGTGCAGCCCTTGGCCCACTTCCACTACCACAATCCGGTCAAGTCACGCCGCGAGATACTCAATGCCTACGCAAAGTATGGCTGCCGCCGCTTCGCCGTGGATGCACGAGAAGAAGTTGCCAAGATCGCCGAGATCGTGGGCGACGACCATACGGTTGAACTGGCCGTACGCTTCGTGTTGCCGCGCGACCGTGCCTCCTCGGCGCATGACTTTTCCACCAAATTTGGTGCACCCGAGCACATCGCCATCGAACTGCTTCAGGACATCCAGCGCCGTGGCTACGTACCGGTGATGACCTTCCATCCAGGTTCGCAGTCTCGCGACCCGAGTGTCTACGTCCGCCACATCGAGGCCGCACATCGCATTGCGAAGGCGGCAGGCGTCCACATCGGCAAACTCAACGTAGGCGGTGGCTTCCCGGCCAACTATCCGCTCAGCAAGCCAGCCCCGCTCGACAGTTATTTCAAGCTGATAGCAGAGGCCACCACCCGCTATTTCGGAAAGGGCCATGAACCCGAACTCGAATGCGAGCCTGGGCGTGGCCTGGTTGCCAACTGCATGTCCCTCCTCACCCGCATCAAGCTCGTCTGCTCGGATGGCGACGACATCTTCCTCAACGACGGCGTCTATGGCGGTCTCATGGAGTTCATGCAGGTACCTGAACTGCAGCCACCCTACCGCGTCATTCGTGATGGCAAGGTTGTGGACGGTCCAAAGAAACCTTGGAAGGTCTTCGGCCCCACCTGCGACCCGCTCGACGTGCTTCCCACCAAGCTCGATCTGCCCTTCGTTTTGAAGGACGAGGATTATATCGAATTCGGCACGCTCGGCGCCTATGGCATCGCCACCGCCACCATGTTCAATGGCTACGGCGATCATGCGGTGGTCCCCGTGGGGGACGTGTTCAACGGCTAGATCCTGTAGACACCCGACAATCGAGATGATCACAAAGGGAGGCAGGTCAAATCGCTTGCCTCCCTTTGCATTGAACCACCAAAGAATCTTACTGGACGGCACATGCGAACGGTTTTCTGTCACTTTGGCTCAGTTGGTGCAACTGATGCCTCGATGGTATCCGCGCGTGCGCAGCAAGCTGCCCGCTCAAGTTTCCTTCACGAACTGATAGGGCGGCCTGTCTGTCAGACAGGCCGCCCTATCGTTCAACTGGGGAGAATTTCAGTTGAACATCGAATTCCGCACAGCGATGGCCACAGCCTGAGTCTTCGTGTGGGCACGCAGCTTGCTCATCGCACGGGCCGCATAGAGATTAACGGCACTGGTGCTGAGCTTGAGAATCGTCGCTGTCTCAGACGCCGTCTTGCCCTCCGCTGCCCACATCAGGACTTCGCGCTCTCGCGGGCTCAGTTCGAACCCCTCGCCCATTGGTCGCTGTTGCACGGCGATCAACTTCTTGACGCGCTGATGATAGTAGTGCGCAAAAAGATGAACTTCGTTAACCAAATCGCGGCGCACATCGCCCCAGTTTCGATCTTCACAATCGAAGTTGATTGAGAACATCGCGTCCCCCACGCCAAGCTCACGGATCGGAATGGAGATACCATGCCGCCCGATGCCATAACGTTCGGCAATCTGGTGGATATCCTTCACCGTGTCGTCAGTGGTGCGCGCCTCGTCCCAATCCAGCGGTAGGAGACGGCTGAAGCACAGATGGAACGCACTGTCCTTCAGCGGCGAATACTCTTTCATGTAAATCTGAGTGTAGCTCTCGTCATATGTCGAGAACCAGGTCATCCGGTCGGGAACGGCTCGCGACGACCCCAGAAACCAGTAGGAAAGGTTTAGGACGCCGAAACGGTCACGCGCGGTACGGAGGAAATTTGCGGATTCCTTCTCATCCGAGAAGGGCTCCTGCGTAGCGTTGAAGATGTCAAATCGGCTGGTCATGGTTCTTTGCAATCGTTGTCAATTCAAGATGGCCCCGTGTCTCAACGGCGCACACACGACTCAACGAACGCAAGGAACGGGCCAAGTTTCTCACTGAAAACCCTGGGCGCGCAATGGCAAAGGGGCAGCTTATCCGCTGCCCCTTGTGTCAGAATGGTACTATAGAAGAAATCAGGCGGCCGCTTCAGCGGCCTCGTCGACCTTCTGGCTCGGGCCAGAATCCAGGCCGCGGGCATTAACATCACGATCAACAAACTCAATCACAGCCATCGGAGCCTGGTCACCGTACCGGAAGCCAGCCTTCATGATGCGGATATAGCCGCCGCCGCGCGAGGCGTAGCGCTTGGCAAGAACGTCAAACAGTTTCCTCACCTGGGTCTCGTCGCGGACCTGTGCCATTGCCTGACGACGGGCGTGCAGGCCGCCCTGCTTACCCAACGTAATGAGCCTTTCGACAACGGGCCGAAGATCCTTGGCCTTCGGCAGCGTCGTCACAATCTGCTCGTGCTTGATCAAAGCCGCAGCCATGTTGGCAAACATCGCTTCGCGATGCTCCGCCGTGCGGTTGAACCGGCGGCCCCTGAAACCATGACGCATAACCGTTCTCCTTCAATTCCGGCGCAGGCTTAAAGCGCGCCGCTCGGGTTCTCAATAATGTTGTTCGTATTTCTTGGCGAGTTCTTCGATGTTCTCGGGGGGCCAGTTCGGCACTTCCATGCCGAGATGCAGACCCATCTGGGCCAGAACTTCCTTGATTTCGTTCAACGACTTACGACCGAAATTAGGAGTGCGCAACATCTCCGCTTCGGTCTTCTGGATAAGGTCGCCAATATACACGATATTGTCGTTCTTCAGGCAGTTTGCGGAGCGCACGGACAGCTCCAGCTCGTCGACCTTCTTGAGCAGTGCCGCGTTGAACTCGAGTTCCGGGCGCGACTCTTCAACGATCGCCTTGGACGGTTCCGAGAAGTTGATGAACACCGAGAGCTGGTCCTGCAGGATCCGGGCGGCATAAGCAACTGCGTCCTCAGGGGACACGGAACCGTCGGTCTCGACGTTCATGATCAGCTTGTCATAGTCCAGGATCTGGCCCTCGCGGGTGTTTTCGATCTTGAACGACACGCGCTTCACGGGACTGTAGATCGAGTCGACCGGGATAAGCCCGATCGGAGCATCTTCCGGACGGTTACGCTCGGCTGACACATAGCCCTTGCCGGTAGCAACGGTAAACTCGACGCGGATCTCGGCACCCTCATCGAGCGTGCAGATCACGTGTTCGGGGTTGAGAATCTGAATGTCGCCAGACGTCTGGATGTCACCGGCGCGAACCACGCCCGGACCATCCTTGCGGAGCATCAGTCGCTTCGGGCCTTCGCCCTGCATGCCGATGGCGATTTCCTTGATGTTCAGGATCATGTCGGTGACGTCCTCGCGAACGCCGGCAATCGAGGAAAATTCATGCAGAACGCCGTCGATATGGACGGAGGTAACAGCAGCACCCTGAAGCGAAGACAGGAGGATGCGGCGCAGCGCGTTGCCAAGCGTCGTGCCAAAGCCACGCTCCAGCGGTTCGGCGACGAATGTAGCGACGCGGCGGCGGTCGCGGCCCAACTGCACATCGAGCTTCGACGGACGGATCAGTTCCTGCCAGTTCTTCTGGTTCACTTGCATCTTGTGTTCTTCCTGTCGAAAATCCGGCTCCCCGTCAGGGGAACCATGTTTTCACAAAGAGATGAACCGCCCTGAAAATGCGGGGCGGCGGCGAGCAGCGTGATTAGACGCGGCGGCGCTTCGGCGGACGGCAGCCGTTGTGCGGAATGGGCGTCACGTCGCGGATCGACGTGACCTGCAGCCCGCAGGCCTGCAGCGCACGCAAAGCCGATTCACGACCCGCACCCGGGCCGCAGACCTCAACCTCGACGGTACGCATGCCGTGCTCCATGGCGGCGCGGCCCACCTGCTCGGCCGCGACCTGCGCGGCATACGGCGTCGACTTGCGCGAGCCCTTGAAGCCCAGCTTGCCCGACGACGACCAGACGATGGCATTGCCCTGGACGTCGGTGATCGTAATCATCGTGTTGTTGAACGACGAGTTCACGTGGACGACGCCAGAGGAGATATTCTTGCGCTCTTTACGGCGCGGACGTGCAGCTTCCTTAGCCATGTTCTTTCAGCCTTTACTTCTTCTTACCGGCGATTGCCTTGGCCGGTCCCTTGCGGGTGCGGGCGTTGGTATGGGTGCGCTGGCCACGAACGGGCAGGCCCTTGCGGTGACGCAGGCCGCGATAGCAGCCAAGGTCGACGAGGCGCTTGATATTGATAGACACTTCCCGGCGCAAGTCGCCCTCGACCACGTAGTCGCGGTCGATGACTTCGCGGATCGCGAGAACCTCGGCGTCGGAAAGCTCGTTCACGCGCTTCGCCGGCTCGATCTTCGTCTTGTCGCAAATCTCGACCGCATTCACGGGGCCGATGCCAAAGATATAGCGGAGCGAAATCGCCACCGGCTTGTTGGTCGGAATATTGACGCCTGCAATACGGGCCACGCCTGTTCTCCTAATCACTTCAACGGCTTATACCGTCAACTTCGTATTTGTTTTCAGCTTCGACCGGTCACCATCAACGGCATAGGACCGAACCCCAAGGGGTCATTCCCCCTGAAGCCAGCCTGTCCTCGACCGAGATTGAGCCGGTATCTAGAGGGGAATCGCTCTCGCGTCAACTCCAGAACCACGCAATTTCGGGTCTCAAACGCCCTTCAGCACACCTTCGATCTGGCGGGTCACCTCAGAGATGTCCGCCATGCCGTCGATCGTCTTGAGCGTACCGCGCTCGCCATAATACTGCACCAGCGGCGCGGTCTGCTTGTTGTAGACAGCGAGGCGGTCACGGACCGTTTTCTCGTTGTCGTCGGCGCGGCGTATGAACTGGGTTCCCCCACACACATCGCATACGCCTGAAACCTTTGGTTTTTCGAACCGGTCGTGATAGCCCTTGCCGCATTTGGCACAGGTATAGCGCCCGGTGATGCGCTCAACGAGCGCCTCGTCATTCACTTTCATCTCGATGACGGCACTGAGCTTGAGGCCCTTGCCCGTCAGCATGGTGTCGAGCGCCTCTGCCTGGGCCGTGTTGCGCGGAAAACCGTCGAGGATGAAGCCCTTGTTCACGTCGGACTGGTCGAGCCGGTCGGCGATGATGCCGACCACCACTGTGTCCGGCACGAGTTCGCCCCTGTCCATGATCTCCTTGGCCCTGCGGCCGGTCTCGGTCCCGGCGGCGACGGCAGCGCGCAGCATGTCTCCGGTGGAGAGCTGCTTCATGCCATGCTTGTCTTCGATAAGCTTGGCCTGCGTGCCTTTGCCCGCCCCCGGGGGGCCGAGAAGAATGATGTTCACCGCTTGCTGCCCCTGAGCTTGGACTTCCTGATCAAGCCCTCATATTGCTGGGCCAGAAGGTGTCCCTGCACCTGGGCAACGGTATCCATGGTCACGCTCACCACGATCAGCAGCGAGGTGCCACCGAAGTAGAAGGGAACGCCTGTGTAGCCGATCAGTATCTCAGGCAACAAGCACACCACAACAAGGTAGAGCGCGCCGATGAGGGTAATGCGGGTCAGCACATAGTCGATGTACTCGGCAGTGCGTTCACCCGGCCGGATGCCGGGAATGAAGCCACCATATTTCTTGAGATTATCCGCAGTCTCGACCGGGTTGAACATGATCGAGGTGTAGAAGAAGGCGAAGAAGACGATGAGCAGAGCATAAAGCATCAAGAAAAGCGGCTGACCATGGCCAAGCATGGCGGTGAGCGAGTTCAGCCACTCCGGGCCCTGACCCTTCGTGAAGTTGGCAACCGTGATGGGCAGCAGCAACAGTGACGAAGCAAAGATCGGGGGAATGACACCCGAGGTATTCAGCTTCAGCGGCATATGCGAGCTTTCGCCCTGGAACATCTTGTTGCCGACCTGGCGTTTCGGATACTGAATCAGCAGTCGGCGCTGGGCGCGTTCCATCAGAACGATGAATGCGATCACCGCAAAGGCCAGAATGATGATGCCGAGGATCACGAAGGTCGAGACCTGCCCGGTGCGGCCCATCTCAAGCAGCCCCGCGATGCCATCGGGCAGGCGTGCCACGATGCCGGCGAAGATGATCAGCGAAATGCCGTTGCCAATGCCGCGCGAGGTGATCTGCTCACCCAGCCACATCAGGAAAACAGTACCGCCGGTCAGGGTGATGACCGTCGACAGCCGGAAGAACATGCCCGGATCGAGCACCAGTCCGCCCTGCCCCTCAAGCCCGACCGCAATTCCGTAGGCCTGCAGCGCCGCGAGCACAACCGTTCCATAACGGGTATACTGATTGATCTTCTTGCGGCCCTGCTCACCTTCCTTCTTCAGCGCCTCGAGTTGCGGGGAAACCGAACTCATGAGCTGGATGATGATCGAGGCCGAAACATAGGGCATGATGTTGAGGGCGAAGATGGCCATACGCCCAAGAGCACCGCCGGCAAGATTATTCACCCAGCCCAGGATGCCATTGGAGTTCTGGGCGGCGAACTTTGCAAGCTGGATCGCATCAATGCCAGGAATGGGGATGTAGCTGCCGAGGCGATAGACAATCAGGGCGCCGAGCGTGAACCAGATTCGCTTCTTCAAGTCTTCCGACTTGGCGAGCGCACCGAAGTTCAGGTTTGCGGCAAGTTGTTCTGCGGCTGATGCCATGTCTTCGTCCTCGCAACGGTCCCGGGGCCCCTATGTGGGGCCCCTGACCAGTGCCTGCAAGCTTACTTAGCGTCCGGAGCCTTCTCGACGGGCTTCAGCATCTTCACAGAGCCGCCCGCCTTCTCGACCGCCGCAATGGCGCCGGCCGTCGCATGGTAGACCTCGAAGGCAACCTTTGCCTTCAGTTCACCCTTGCCGAGCAGGCGAACACCACCCTTGGGGGCGGAGATCACACCGGCCGCGACAAGCGCTGCGGCATTCACCGGCTGCTTGGGGTCGAGGCGCTTGGAGTCGATGGCAGCCTGCACGAGTGACAGGTTGACCTCGTTGTAGTCCACCTGGTTCGGCTTGTTGAAGCCGCGCTTCGGCAGACGGCGGTAGATGGGCATCTGGCCGCCTTCGAAGCCGGCCTTCGCGCCACCCTTGCGGGCCGTCTGGCCCTTGCCACCACGACCAGCGGTCTTGCCGAGGCCGGAACCGATGCCGCGTCCCACACGCTTCTTGGCGTGGCGGGAACCGGGGTTGTCGGTGATCTCATTGAGCTTCATCGTCGCTCTTCCTTATTCCACGACGCGCACGAGGTGCGCCACCTTGGCGATCATGCCACGAACCGCAGGCGTGTCCTGCAGGGTCGAGATCCTGTTCATCTTGTTGAGGCCAAGACCGATCAGTGTCGCGCGCTGCTCGCCGGGACGGCGCTGCGGGCTCGCAACCTGCTGGATCGTGACCGTCTTTGGGGCTTTCGCCGGGGCTTTCGCCATGATCAGTTTCCTTCTTACTCGGCCACGGCCGAGCCGCCACGGCGGCTCAGCACGTCAGCAACCTTCTTGCCGCGGCGGGAGGCGACGGCACGCGGGCTCGTCTGCTTCTTCAGCGCGTCGAAAGTGGCACGCACCATGTTGTAGGGGTTGGACGAGCCCTTGGACTTCGCAACCACGTCAGCCATGCCAACCGATTCGAAGACGGCGCGCATCGGACCGCCAGCGATGATGCCGGTGCCCGGAGGAGCGGTGCGCAGTGTCACCTTGCCCGCGCCCCAACGGCCATCGATATCATGATGCAGCGTGCGGCCCTCTTTCAGCGGCACGCGGATCAGGCCGCGCTTCGCCGACTCGGTTGCCTTGCGCACGGCCTCCGGCACCTCACGTGCCTTGCCGTGACCGAAACCAACGCGACCCTTCTGGTCGCCGACGACGACGAGTGCAGCAAAGCCGAAGCGCTTGCCGCCCTTCACCACCTTGGCGACGCGGTTGATGTGCACGAGCTTGTCGATGAACTCGCTGTCCCGCTCTTCACGGTTATCACGGTCCTTGCGGTCACCGCGCTCCGAACGTTCCTTAGCCATATTGCTTTCCGCCTATCTTTCGCCGGAGATTAGAAATTCAGGCCGCCCTCGCGGGCAGCATCTGCAAGCGCCTTGACGCGCCCGTGATAGAGATAGCCGCCGCGATCGAACACGACGTCCTTGACGCCTGCCTTGATCGCGCGCTCGGCGATGAGCTTGCCGATCGCAGCCGCAGCATCCTTGTCGGCGCCCGTCTTGATCTTGCCCTTGAGGTCCTTCTCGATGGAGGACGCGGCGGCAACCGTCACGCCTTTCGTATCATCGATGATCTGGGCGTAGATGTTCTTGGAGGAGCGGAACACCGACAGCCGGGGACGCAGTGCACCGCGCGCGGCGAGCGCCTTGCGGACGCGGGCCTTGCGGAGCGATTGAGATTTCGTAGCCATGGCCATCACCTATTACTTCTTCTTGCCTTCCTTGCGGAAGATGTACTCGCCGGCGTACTTCACGCCCTTGCCCTTGTAGGGTTCGGGGCCGCGGAAGTCGCGGATCTCGGCCGCAACCTGGCCGACGCGCTGCTTGTCGATGCCGGTGATCACGATCTCGGTCGGCTTCGGCGTCTTGATGTCGATGCCATCCGGGATCGGATAATTGATGTCGTGGCTGTAGCCCAGCGCCAGGTTCAGGGTCTTTCCCTGGGCTGCCGCACGATAGCCAACGCCGGTGATTTCGAGCGTCTTGGAATAACCGTCTGTCACACCCTTGATCATGTTTGCAATCATGGTGCGGGACATGCCCCAGGCTGAACGGGCCAGCTTGGTCTTGTCCTTCGGGTCAACCTTGACGGCTCCCTCTTCCATCTTCGCTATCACCTGGTCGGTGAGAACGAACTTGAGTTCGCCCTTCGGGCCCTTGACCGCGACATTGCTGCCAGCAAGGTTGACGGTCACGCCGGCCGGTCCGGGACCTGGTTTCTTTCCGATACGAGACATGTGTGCGACCTCAGAACACGGTGCAGAGAACTTCGCCGCCCACATTGTGGGTGCG
>CANJMQ010000024.1 GCA_947475225.1 Bradyrhizobiaceae bacterium | reverse complement strand
CTCACCCGCGCCCGGGGCGGCCGCCCCGGCGCCTGGACTTTGGAATGGCATCATGCGCAGTCTCGTTTCTCTCTGGTTCCCGGATTTTCCCGTCGAGCGATTCATCCGGGCACGGATCAAGACGGGCCGGAAACCACCCGGCAAGGGCCTGCCCTTCGCGCTGGTTGAGAGCGGCAAGCAGGGCCTGCGTCTTATCGCGGTGAATGCCACGGCCCGCAGCTTCGGGCTGATGCGCGGCATGCGGCTGGCCGATGCGCGGGCGCAGCTGCCGGAGCTTCTTACCGAGCCGCATGAGCCGGAGGACGACATGAACAGCCTTCTGGGCCTCTGCCGCTGGATGGAACGCTACAGCCCGTGGGTGGCTCCCGACCCGCCCGACGGCATATTGCTGGATGTGACCGGCGTTCCCCACCTCTTCGGCGGCGAGCAGCGCATGATGGCCGAGATGCGCTCCAGGCTGGCGCAATATGGCTTCAGCGTGCGGATCGGGCAGGGCGCCACGCTGGGTGCGGCCTGGGCGCTCGCCCGCTATGAGGCAAAGGACATCCAGTCGCTTCCTGTCGAAGCGTTGAGGATCGATGGCGCGGCGGCGAAGACACTGCGGCGGCTGGGTTTGAAAACCGTGGGCGCATTGCTCGCCATTCCGCGCGCCTCGCTCGCCCGGCGCTTCCGTGGCGAGACCATCGGCGAGAATGTGCTGATCCGGCTGGATGAGATGATGGGGCTGCGCGACGAGCCGCTGAACCCGCTCAATCCGCCCACCTCCTTCATGGCGCATCGCGCACTGATGGAGCCGGTCATTCATGCCGAGGGGCTGGAAATCGTTCTTGAAGGACTCGTCAACCAGCTTTGCCGCGATCTCGAGACGGCGGGCAAGGGTGCCTTGCGGCTGATCCTCAAGCTGTTTCGCGTTGATGGCTCGCGCGCCAACCTGCCCGCCGGCTTTTCGGTGGCAGCTCATGACCCGCGCCACATGCTGCGCGTGCTGAAGCCGAAGCTGGAAACGGTGGATGCGGGCTTTGGCATCGATGCCATGACGCTGGAGGCGCGCGAGACGGCGGGCGCTTTGGTGCAGCAGCATGGCTTCCTCGAGGATGACAGCACGCTGGCGCTGGAACAGCTCAATGACCGCGTGCTGAACCGCCACGAGCAGCAGTTCGTGGCGCTTGAAGACATCGAAAGCCATATCCCCGAACGCGCCGAGATGCCGCGCCCCTCGGCGCGCACCCTGCCGCCCAGGCCCGCGCGCCCCACACCCACGGCGCGGCCGCTGCTCATCTTCGAGGCACCGGAACCCGCCAAGGTGGTGGCTGCCGTGCCGGACGGCCCGCCGATGCGGCTGACATGGAGGCGCGTCACGCGGCGGGTGGTCAAGGCGCAGGGGCCGGAGCGTGTGGCACCGGAGTGGTGGCGGCTCACCCAAGGTGAGCGCCCGCGCGATTACTATGTGATCGAGGACGAGCAGGGCCGCCGCTACTGGCTTTACCGCGAGGGGCTTTATGGTGAGCCGGGCGAAGAGCAGCCAAAATGGTATGTACACGGATTGTCGGCATGACGAGTTACGCCGAGCTGCAGTGCACCAGTAACTTCTCCTTTCTGCGCGGGGCCTCCCACCCGGAGGAGATCGCCATGCAGGCCAAGCATTTAGGCATCGCGGCGATTGCGGTGACCGACCGCAACACGCTGGCTGGCGTGGTGCGCGCCCATGCGGCGGCGAAGGATGCGGAGCTGCCCTTCATCGTCGGCGCAAGGCTGGACTTGGCTGAGCCGGACATCTCGCTTCTTGCCTGGCCCACCAACCGCCAGGCCTATGGTGCGCTGTGCCGCCTGCTCAGCATGGGTCAGCGCCGCGCCGAGAAGGGCCAGTGCCTCATTACGCTGGAGGACGTCTATGCCCATGCGCCGGGCATGATCTTCGCGCTTCTCTCCGAAGGTGCTGATCACCTCTCCGACATCCGCAAGCGCCTCAAGGCCCCGCTCTATCTGGTGGTCAGCCATCACTATCGCGGTGATGACAAGGAGCGCATCAACCGCCTCGCCGAACTGGCGCAGCGGCACCAGACAGGGCTGCTCGCCACCAATGACGTGCTCTATCACCATTCTTCCCGCCGCGTGCTGCAGGACGTGGTGACGGCGATCCGCGAGGGCGTCACCATTGCGGAAGCAGGCTACCGGCTCGAAGCCAATGCTGAGCGCCACCTCAAGACACCGGATGAAATGGCGCGCCTGTTCCGTGACCACCCTTCAGCCATCGCCAACACCCTGGCCATTGCCAAGGCCTGCCGCTTCTCGCTGGAAGAGTTGAAATACGAATACCCGGAAGAGCCGATCCCGCAGGGCTCGACGCCTCAGGCGCATCTCGCGCATCTGGCATGGGAGGGCGCCAAGGAACGCTACCCGCAAGCTATCCCGCAGAAGGTGAGGGAGAGCATCGCCAAGGAACTCACCCTCATCGAGAGGCTCAACTACGCACCCTATTTCCTCACCGTCCACGACATCGTGCAGTTCGCCCGAGCACAAGATCCCCCGATCCTGTGCCAGGGGCGGGGGTCGGCCGCCAATTCCACTGTCTGTTACGTCATCGGAATCACGGCGGTCGACCCCAACCAGATCGAACTTCTGTTCGAGCGCTTCATCTCGGAGGAGCGCAAGGAACCGCCTGACATCGACGTCGACTTCGAGCATGAGCGGCGTGAGCAGGTGATCCAGTACATCTATGCCCGCTATGGCCGCGAGCGCGCCGGGCTTGCCGCAACCGTCATCACCTATCGCGGCCGCTCGGCGATGCGCGAGGTGGGCAAGGTGATGGGGCTTTCGGAGGACGTGACGGCAACCCTCGCCGGCATCGTCTGGGGCCAGATGCGCGAGGAGATGCACAATGGCAGGCTTCAGGAAGCGGGCCTCGACCCCGACGATCCGTTGCTGGCGAAGGTGATCGAGCTCGCCGATGACATCCAGGGCTTCCCGCGTCACCTTTCCCAGCATGTCGGCGGCTTCATCCTGACCAAGGGAAGGCTCGACGAGACGGTGCCGATCGGCAATGCCGCGATGGAGGACCGCACCTTCATCGAATGGGACAAGGACGACATTGACACGCTGGGCATCCTGAAGATCGACGTGCTGGCCCTTGGCATGCTCACCTGCATCCAGAAGAGCTTCGAGATGATGGAGGCGTGGTACGGCCTCAAATACTCCCTCGCCACGCTGCCGCGCGAGGACAAGGCGGTCTACGACATGCTGTGCCGCGCGGATTCGGTGGGCGTCTTCCAGGTCGAGAGCCGGGCGCAGATGAACATGCTGCCGCGCCTCAAGCCGCAGTGCTTCTATGATCTTGTCATCGAGGTGGCAATCGTGCGGCCTGGTCCCATCCAGGGCGACATGGTGCATCCCTACCTGCGGCGGCGTGATGGATTGGAGCCCGAGGAGTATCCGGCGCCGCATCCGGATTTTGGCCCTGCTGATGAACTCAGGCAGGTGCTGGGCCGCACCAAGGGCGTGCCGCTGTTCCAGGAACAGGCGATGAAGCTTGCCATGGTCGCTGCCGAATTCACGGCGGGCGAACTCAATGAGCTGCGCAAGGCCATGGCCACCTTCCGCCGCCGCGGTACCATCGGGCGGCTGGAGCAGAAGATGGTGAGCCGCATGGTGGAGCGCGGATATGATGCGGGTTTTGCCGCGCGCTGCTTCAACCAGATCAAGGGATTCGGCGAATATGGCTTCCCCGAAAGCCACGCTGCGAGCTTCGCGCATCTGGTCTATGTCTCGTCATGGCTCAAGCATCACCATCCGGAGGTCTTCGCGGCCTCGCTGCTCAACGCGCAGCCCATGGGCTTCTATGCGCCCGCTCAGATCGTGCGCGATGCGCGCGAGCATGGGGTGGAGGTGCGCGCCGTGGACGTCAGCTTCTCGCGCTGGGACTCGATCCTCGAAACACCGTCACGGGGGCCGCGTGCCGCAATCCGGCTGGGCCTGCGCGAGGTCGATGGCCTCAAGGCGGCCGATGCCGCCCTGCTGCTGCAATACCGTTCGCAGAAAAAGCCCCTTACCATCGCCGATCTCCATGCCTTCGGCGTGCCCGTGGCTGGGCTCGAGAAACTCGCCGGCGCTGATTGCTTCCGCTCGCTTGGCCTCGACCGGCGCGCCGCATTGTGGGAGGTGAAGGCGCTGGCGAAATCCAGGGCACTGCCGCTCTTTGCCTTTGCTGATACACGCGAGCAGGGGGATGAGGAGAGTGTCTCGCTTCCCGACATGCCGCTCTCCGAGCATGTGGTGAACGACTATCAGACGCTGAAGCTGTCACTCAAGGCGCATCCGATGCAGTTCCTCCGCCGCCTCTGCAGCGAGCGCAAGGTGACGGACACCGCGAAGCTCAAGACGCTGCGCAATGGTGCAGCCGTCACCGTGGCCGGCGTCGTTCTGGTGCGGCAGCGGCCGGGCTCGGCCAAGGGCGTGGTCTTCCTCACGCTGGAGGACGAGTTCTCGGTCTGCAATGCGGTGATCTGGCCGCAGGTGCTGGAAACCCATCGCGCGGCGGTGATGGGTGCGCGGTTGATGCTCATCAGGGGCCGCGTGCAGCGCACTGGCGAGATCATCCATGTGGTGGCGGCGAGCGTTGAGGACCAGTCATCGTGGCTGGCGCTGCTGACGGAGGAGGGTACCCTGCTCAGGAACCCGCTGGCCCGCGCCGACGAGGTGGCAAGGCCGGGGCCTGACCCCCATCCGCCCGCAGCCCGCCATCCACGGCAAGTGCGGGTCATCCCGAAGAGCCGCGATTTTCACTAGACGTCGCTCTCAGTGCCCTCCCGGCAATGGTATCTGGCTGGGAGACGAGACTTCAGTTCAACATCCAGATCGCCGCATTGAGGACGGCTGCAAAACTGACCCACGCGAGATAGGGCACGAACAGCCAGCCCGCCGCCCTGGAGCGGCCGAAGAAGGCCAGCATGGTGAGTAGCACCGAGCCAACCAGGAAGACGACCTCGACCAGCCCCCAGCCCGGCGAGCGCAGGCCGAAGAAGACCAGCGTCCACAGCAGGTTGAAGCCCAGTTGGGCGAAGAACAGCAGCATGGCGGGGCCGATGCGGTCCCCCGTTCGCCACACCAGCCAGGCGGCGATGCCCATCATGATGTAGAGCAGCGTCCAGACCGGCGCGAAGACCCAGTTGGGCGGGTTCCACGAGGGCTTGGCCAGCGTGCTGTACCAGGTATCTATGGAATTCTGCGTGGCGAAGCCGCCAATGGAGCCGACGGCGAGGCAGAGCAGGATCAAGCCCGCAAGAACGATCCATTGATTGCGAAGGAGTTTCTGCATTGGCGCTCACATCATGGCGTTGGTGGAGCCCAACGAGCCGAGGAACAGAATCGTTCCGAGGAAAGCTATGACGAGGCCGCCAGCCATGCGCAAGCCTATGCCTGCCCAATCGAGAAGGCCGGACTTGCCGCGTAACAAACTGGCCGCCAATTTCTTGCCGTAAACGGCGATGCTGGCGATGGCCGAGACGGTGATGAAGGTGCCGAGCGCCATCGCGAAGGTGGAGGCGATGCCCGCCCAGTAAAGCCCCAACCCGTTGGCGAAGACGAGCACCAGGATCGCCCCGGTGCAGGGCCTGATCCCCACCGCGAAGGCCAGTGAGAAGGCGCGGGCGAAGGAGAAGTCACCCTTCAGATCCTTGGCTTCCGGCAGGTGCGCATGGCTGCAGCCGCAGTCCGGGCCGTGCACGTGGTCGGCCGAAACGGATTGGTTTTTCAGTGGCTCGAAGCTGGTGAAATCCGAGAGCGCCATGGACTGGCGCGTGGTGACGCCCGCAAGGGCCGGTGCGCGGGGGGCGAGGGCGCGGCGCGCCGCCAGCAGGCGCAGCGCAGTCCAGATCAGGTAGAGGCCGAGCAATCCGATCAATGCATAGCTGGCGCTTTCGAGCGCGCTGGCCACGTTGCGCGCCGTGGAGCCGACGCTGGCGACGACGAGGAAGAGCAGGCTCACCAGAACGATGGCCGTGAGCGCCTGGATGATGGCGCTCATGAAGGAGATCAGCACGCCGCGCTTCAACTCGCTCTCGGTGGCGAGCAGCCAGGTGGAGATCACCGCCTTGCCGTGGCCCGGGCCCGCCGCATGGAAGATGCCATAGGCGAAGCTCAGCAGCATCAGCGTCCAGCCGGCCGTCATGGCATTGGGCCCGCGCATGGCCTTCAGCGTGGTCGACATCCGGCCATAGAAATTCTGCTGCTCGTCACGCGCCCACATCACTGGGTCTTCGAAAAAGGGTGTGACCTTGATGGTGCCGTCGGCGTTCTTCGGCGGCACGAGGAGCTGGCTGCGCTTGATCGTCACCTCGGGCTGGGCCTGCTGCGTTGCATCTGCAGTCTGCGCCATCAAATGCGGCGCGGTCATGAGCGAAACGAAGAGCAGAGCCAAGAGGCCCAGCAGCGCCCGCATCATGTCTTGCATGCGATCGTCACTGGCTGGGCGAAGAGGGAACCGAAGTCCTCCTCCTCCGACGGCTTCCAGTCGGTGCCCTTGGTGGCCAGCATGGCCTTGGTCTGGTCGAGTTGCGCGTCCGTCGGCACCGGCTTCACGACCAGTTCGCAGTTCGTTGGAAGAGTGCCGATGACCGACACCGGCTCGTCCTTCACATAGTCGAAGGCGATGAAGAATTCGGGGTCATAGGTCTTCAGCACGAATTCGCCCCTGGTGGGGTCGAGCGGTGTCACCAGCGGCACCTGAAAGTGAAGCTGCAGCTTGTTCTCGGAATAGATCTGCCCGGCATCGACGGGCATGCCGATGGGCTGTGCCATGCCGTTGTAGCGGACGTAGGTGAAGTAGTTGTAGTCCTTCAGCGAGTCGAGGTTCTCGCGGGTCAACGGCTCAAGCTCGGCCGGGTCGTAGACGCCGTCTCCGTTCTTGTCGAGCCCATCGAGCGCAACCTGGGCATAGGCATCGTCGAAGGTCCATGACACGTTGACGGCCGAGATCAGCCCCTGGTCGTTGAACACGATGTCAGACTGCATCCGGATCCACACATGGGGGTGCGCCTGCGCGGGCGTTGCCACGGCCCAGCAGAGAAGCCCCAGGGCGGAAAGTGCTGCCCGGCCACGAGTTCGCATCGACCGTCCTTCCGATTCACTTGAGGAATGATGGGCCAATACGGCAAAATCGTGAAGCACCTAGGAACCCGACAGGCAGTCCTTCAGGGCTTTGGCGAGGTTCCGCAGAAGCCGCGGATAGGCTGGCGCGCCGGGCTCGAGGCCTGCCCCCAGCGGGTCGAGCACGCCTTCGCGCGCACCCGTGCCCTCGATCACCGTCTGCACCACCCTGTCGTCATACTGCGGCTCGCGGAAAACGCAGGCCGCCTTGGCCGCTGCGATCTTGTCGCGCACCTGTGCCAGCCGCTCCGCCGATGGCGCCTGGGCAGAAACATCCGATATCGAGCCCACGCCCCTGAGCCCGAAGCGCTTCTCGAAATAATGATAGGCGTCATGGAAGACGATGAAGGGCTTGTCCTTCAGCGGGGCCAGATCGGCGGCGATGGCGGCTGACGTTTGGTCGATCTCGGTCGCGAAGGCCTTGGCATTGGCGGCATAGGCGTTGGCATTGTCAGGGTCTGCCTTGGCGAGGTCGGCGGCCACCTCTCGCGCCATGGCCTTGGCGTTCTCGGGGTCGAGCCAGACATGGGGGTCGAAGGCGAGCACGCCTTCGGCGGCATGGGTGTCACCGGTCGCGTGCTCGTCAGTGTCCGGTTCCCATGCGCCGCCTTGCCGGATCGGCAAGCGGGTGACCCCAGGTGCATTGGAAAGTTCGATGAAGGTCTTGCCATTGACAGCATCCGACCCGCTCATCTGTGCAAGCTTCGCCTCCAGCCCCTGGCCGACGATGAACACGAGGTCAGCCTCGCCCAGCGTGGCAATCTGAGTGGGGGTGAACACCGCCCGGTGCTCCGACATGCTGCCCTGGAGCAGGAGCTCCGGCGTGCCCATATCCCCCAGCACCGCCGCCACGATGGACTGGATCGGCACCACTGATGCCACCACCTTCGGGGCCGCCAGCGCCGGGCTTGCCGTCAGCAAGGCGGCGGCGAGCATGGCGGGCAGATGGCGCATGAAACACTCCATTGTAATGTTATAATATAACATATTGGTAGCACCCCCCTTTGGTCAAGCCTGACGCAACGGTGATCGCCTGCGGCCCCGCGGTGAATTGCGTATTCCCCACCGGTCTGCCAGAGGAGGGGCATGAGCCTCGATGTGTCCGTGGGTGCCGCGCTGTTCGCCGGCACCATCAGCTTCCTCAGCCCCTGCGTGTTGCCGCTGGTGCCCCCCTATCTCTGTTTCATCACCGGCGCCTCGCTGGAGGACCTCGTCGACAACAAGATGCGGCCGAAGGAGGAGCGGCGGCAGGTGATGTTGGCCGCACTCATGTTTGTGCTCGGCTTCTTCACCGTCTTCGTCGCGCTGGGGGCGAGTGCCTCCTGGCTGGGCAGCATGCTCCGTTCGGAACTTGGCCGGCAGGTGACGCTGTTTGGCTTCTCCTTCAATCCGATCACCACCGTGGCCGGGCTCATCATCATCGCCATGGGCCTGCACTTCCTCGGCGTCTTCCGGATGTTCTGGATCTCGCGCGAGGTGCGCTACCAGCACAAGGCCCACCCCGGCGGCCTTGCGGGGGCCTATCTGATCGGGCTGGCCTTCGCCTTCGGCTGGACGCCCTGCATCGGCCCGGTGCTCGGCACCATCCTGACCATTGCCGCGAGCGAACAAGACGTGATGAAGGGCGCAGGGCTGCTCGCCGTCTATTCCCTCGGCCTCGGCATTCCGTTCCTGCTGGCGGCGGCCGGCATCGGAACGTTCATGGGTTTCTTCGCGGGCTTCAAGAAGCACTTGGGAGTGGTGGAAAAGGTTGCGGGTGCGCTGCTCGTGCTCTCCGGCCTGATGTTCATCACCGGCGGCGTGCAGGCCGTGTCCTACTGGCTGATCGAGCGCTTCCCCTTCCTGCTCAACCTCGGCTGAGTTCGATGGGTTGGCCATGCGGCGTCGCTTTCGCTGCGCGGTCCCATGCCTCGACGCGCGCGAGACGCTCCTGCTCGGTGAGTACGCCCTTGGCCAGCACCAGCCGCTCCAGTGCCGCGAGCCAGCTTTCGTAATAGGGCCGTGCGGGATGCGCCTTCAATTCCGCACCCAGCACATCTGCCCATTCGCTCCAGCCGAAGACACCCGCCTCATTGAGCTTCACCGCCATGGCGAAGGCCTGCGCCTCCCATGGTTCGGCGAACACCGGGCCGTCGGCATCCCTGGGAAGGCGTTCAGAGTCAGCGAGCTTCAAGGTAGGGCTCCCACAAATCGGCATGGATCAGGTCGCGTGTGCCATTGCCCCAGACTTCCGCCGCAGTGAAGCGCACGGTGTAGAGAAAGCGCGGATCCTCGCCCAGGCCCTGCGCGTTTGAATCCGGAAACACATGCGCGCCATGGCAGGCCACGATCTCGCCCGTGTGCCCACGCAGGTAGCGCGGCAGGCGTGTGTGGTGGGCGGGGTTCAGGTGCCGCGTGCGCACTTTGTCACCCGGCTTGAACAGCGGTGCCGCCTCGTTCTTCCGCTCATAGCTGCCGGGCGCCGTGACGGCGGGCCACACCGCTTCTGCCGCTGTCGGCGTCACGGCCTTGCCGGGAGCGGAGGAATGACCGGACGCGATCTCTTCCGGCGTGGCGAGATCATGCTTCCGCAGCAGCAGTTCAAGGCCATTCAGCCAGTGCTCGTAATAGCTCGACGTCATGTAGTGGCCCGGCTCCATCGCCTCGCAGGCGGCACGGTCCTCGTCCAGCGTCCAGCCGCCGACGTCGCCGACGGCGGACATCAGCGCGAACAACCGCGCTTCCCACGGCGCGTGGAAGACAGGTTCGTTCGCTTCCGCCGCCACCGGGCCGAAGCCCATCATGCCACCGCAGTCATGGGCGCCGTTCATGAGGTGGCCTCCAGATAGGGCTCCCACAGGTCGATGCAGACGGCGTCCCTGGTGTCCTTGCCCCACAGATCCTTCGCCGTGAAGCGCACGGTGTAGAGCCACTGCGGGTCCTCGCCATGGCCATGGGCATTGGAATCGGGAAATACATGCGTGCCATGCACGGTGATGATCTCGCCCGGTTTGCCCCGTGCATAGCGCGGCAGCCGGGTGTGGCCCTCCGGGTTGATGGTCCGTGTACGGATCTTGTCGCCGATGGAAAAGCCTTGGCGACGGTTGCTCGGCCGGCTGGCCGGGCCGCCGGATGCGAGGATGGCCGGAATCATCTCGGCCTTTGCCACCCGTTTCACCGGCTTCGCCGGCACGGCCATGCGGCCCTTCTCCTCTTCCATGGCAGTGACGAGGCCCAATTCAATCATCTGCAGGATCAGCGCATAGTGGCGCATCTCGTAATAGCTCGACCGCCAGTACTGCAAGGCGGGCAGCCGCTCGCGGGCGTGACGGGCTTCGTCGATGTTCCATGAACCCGTCATGCCCATGGCCAGCACCAGCGCGAAGGCGCGCGGTTCCCAGCCATCATGCCAGACCGGCTCGTCGTCCTCGTGCAGCACCGGGCCAAAGCCGGTGAAACCGCCCATGTCATGCGGACCGTTCATGCAGGCGCCGTCACGACGCCGGTGCCGATCATGGCGTTGCGGGTGACGAGCTCGGCGAGCTCGTCCTCGCTCCAGCCCTCGGTGCCGGTGGGACGTTCGGGAATCACGAGATACCGCACCTCGGCCGTTGAATCCCAGACGCGCACCTCACGCTCGTCCGGCATCGTGACGCCGAACTCCTTCAGCACTTCACGCGGCTCGATCACCGCGCGGGAGCGATAGGGCATGGACTTGTACCAGACGGGCGGCAGCCCCAGCACCGGCCACGGGTAGCACGAGCACAGGGTGCAGACGATCATGTTGTGTGTGTCGGGGGTGTTGAACAGCGCCACCATGTGCTCACCCTGCCGCCCCGTGTAGCCGAGCGAGGCGATGGCAGCGGTGGCATCGCGCGTCAGCCAGTCGGCGAAGGTGGGGTCAGTCCATGCTCTGGCCACCACGCGCGCGCCATTGCGCGGGCCGATCTTGGTCTCATAAGTGTCGATCAGCACGTCCAGGGCCCTGGGGTCCACATAGCCCTTCTCGACGAGGAGCGATTCCAGCGCCTTCACCCGCAGCGCCAGCGGCGAAAGTTCCGAGCCTTCGTTGTCGTGCTCGTGGTGATGTCCGTCATGTGGCATGTTGTCAGCCTCGTGGTTTGCGATCATCATAGTGGGCGGATCGCGGAAGAGGAAGCGGCATGGAGAAACTCCACGGCATCAGGGCCTGCGTGTTCGACGCCTATGGCACGCTGTTCGACGTGGCTGGCCCCGTCGCCAAGCTCGCCAATGAGATCGGCCCTCATGCCGAGGACATCTCCAAGCTGTGGCGACAGAAGCAGCTCGAATACAGCTGGCTGCGCAGCCTGATGGGTGTCCATGCCGATTTCTGGCACGTGACAGGCGATGCGCTGGATTATGCGCTCGACCAGTTCCATGTAAGCGAGCCGGGCCTGCGTGACGAAATTCTTGCGCTCTACCTGAAACTTGATGCCTACCCGGAAGTGGCGGATGCGCTCGCCGTCGTGAAGGCGAAAGGCAAGCTCACGGCGATCTTGTCGAACGGCAGCCCTTCAATGCTCGATGCAGCGGTGCGCCATGCCGGGCTCGACAAGCTTTTCAACATGGTGCTCTCCGTCGAGGATGTCGGCATCTACAAGCCGTCACGCCGCGTCTATCGCCACGCCATGCAGAAACTGCAGATCCATGACGCACCATCCATCTGCTTCGTGACCTCCAACACCTGGGACAGCCACGGTGCTGCGCATTTCGGCTTTCAGGTGGTGCGGGTGGATCGCTTCGGCTGGAAGGACGACAGGCTGCCGGGCAAGCCTGCGGCGCTGGTGAAGGACTTGGGAGAGCTGTCGGCGCTGGTGTAGGCCTCCTCCTCTCATCTTGCCCTGGCTTGACCGGGGCATCATTTTCCCGGTCGCGAAATGGATCGCCGGGTCAAGGCCGGCGAAGGTGAATGTTGGGAGCGCGGAAAGCGGCCTACCTTCTTGCCTCGATCGCATCCCAGATCAGCGCCGCGATATCCGCCCCGCCGAACTTCTTCACCTCGCGGATGCCGGTGGGCGAGGTGACGTTGATCTCGGTCAGGTAGTCGCCGATCACGTCGATGCCGACGAAGATCAGGCCGCGGGCCTTGAGGTCCGGCCCCAACGCCTCGCAGATTTCGTGTTCGCGCTTCGTCATGTTGGTGGGCTCGGCCTTGCCGCCCACATGCATGTTGGAGCGGTTCTCGTTCAGCGCTGGTACGCGGTTGATGGCGCCTGCCGCCTTGCCGTCGACGAGGATGATGCGCTTGTCGCCCTTCCTCACATCGGACAGATATTTCTGCGCGATGAAGGGCTCGTGGAACATCTGCGTGAAGAGTTCGAGCAGCGAGGAAAAATTCTGATCGCCCTCGCCAAGGCGGAAAACGCCAGCGCCGCCATTGCCGTAAAGCGGCTTCAGGATGATGTCGCCATGCTGGCGGCGAAAGGCGGCGAGTTCCACCGGGTCACGCGTGATCAGCGTCTCCGGCATGAATTGCGGATAGTTGAGGACGAAGAGCTTTTCCGGCGCGTTGCGCACTTGCCCCGGATCGTTTACCACCAGCGTCCTGGGGTGAATCGTCTCCAGCATGTGGGTCGCCGTGATGTAGCCCATGTCGAACGGCGGGTCCTGGCGCATCAGCACCACGTCTTCCCGGCCGAGGTCGCAGCGGCGCTCCTCGCCCAGCGTGTAATGGTTGCCCTTCTCGTCGCGCACGGTGATGTCATTGCCGGTGCCAAACAGGGAGCCACCGCCCAAGGCCAGCGTCTTGGTCTGGTAGTAGAACAACTGGTGCCCGCGCCGTTGCGCCTCCAACATCATGGCGAAGGTCGAATCGCCCGCGATGGTGATGGACTCGATCGGGTCCATCTGCACTGCAACCTTCAGAGCCATCAGCCGTCTCCCTCGAATGCGTTTTCGATATGCCGCGGCCAGTGGTAGGGGCTCACCGCGACGATGTCAAAACGGCAGGCCTGCAGTGCTGCCCTGCGGTCCTCCGCCATGAACTGCCTGGCGGCAGCCGCGATGCGCCGGGCCTGCCGGTGGGTGACGGATTCCACCGCGCGATCGAGGCTTTTGCGTGCCTTGACCTCGATGAAGGCGGTCACCTCGCCGCGCCGCATGATCAGGTCCACCTCGCCCACATGCGTCTTGTAGCGCTGGGCGAGCAGCCGCCAGCCCTTGAGGCGCAACGCCCACAGGGCGATCAATTCCGCGCTGCGGCCGGCTTCCTCGGATTTCTTCCGATCAGTCGCCATCGCTTTCCCGGCGGGCGAGGATGCGCTGATAGACGTCGGCGCGGTTGAGGTTGAAGCGCTTTGCGACCTCGGATGCTGCCTTGCTGGCGGGCATCTCTGTGAGGGCATGGGTGATGGCGTTCTCGAGTTCGGTTTCGGACACCTCCTCTTCCGCCTCGGGCGGGCCGACCAGCAGGGTGATCTCGCCCTTCACGGAAGGCCGCGACTCCAGCTGCATGGCGATCTCCGCCGCTGCGCCGCGCAGTACCTCCTCGTGCAGCTTCGTCAACTCGCGCGTGACCGCAACATGGCGACCGGGCAGGGCGGATGAAAGATCATGCAGCGTCTCGATGATGCGATGCGGGCTTTCAAAGAAGATGAGCGTGGCCCTCAGCCTTGCAAACTCCGCGAACAGCTTTTTGCGCTCGCCCTGCTTCTGCGGCACGAAACCCGCGAAGAGGAAACGGTCGGTGGGCAGGCCCGAGAGCGCAAGGCCCGTGAGTACCGCCGAGGGGCCGGGGCAGGCGGTGACGGGAATGCCCATCGCGACGGCTTCCTTCACCAAGCGGTAGCCGGGGTCGGAAACGAGCGGCATGCCGGCATCCGAAATCAGCGCGATGGTGGCGCCCTGCTGCAGACGCGCAAGAATCTGAGGTCGCACCTTCTGGGCGTTGTGCTCGTGGTAGGGCGCAAGTCTGGTCTTGATGGCGAAGCGCTCCATCAGTTTGCCGGAGGTGCGCGTGTCCTCGCACAGCACGGTTTCGGCGCCCGCCAGGGTGGCCAGCGCCCGTATTGTCATGTCGCCCAGGTTGCCGATGGGGGTCGCCACCACATAAAGCCCCGACGCCAGAGGCTCCGCCTCGAAGCGGTGGGCGCCGATGATATAGCCGGGGTGGCTGTCGCTCATATCAGCCACCCGTCACGCCCACATTTGGCGTTATCCCGGCGAAAGCCGGGACCCAGCTTCCCTTTGGGCTGGCAAAGCTGGGCCCCGGCTTTTGCCGGGGTGACGGACTTTATGGGTGAGGGTGATGCCATGTCGGCAAAGCGTAGTGTCAGGACGCCAGTTCCGCAATCACCGCATTCAGCAGCTTGCGGCCATCGGCGGTGGCCATGAGTTGCTGGCCGTGGCGCTTGATGAGCCCCAGCGATTTCATCCCTGCCAGCTTGGATGAATCGATCTCCCGCCCCGCAAGTGTTGCGTAGCGGTCCATGTCGATCCCTTCGGCGATGCGCATGCCCATCAGCAAGTATTCGCTGGCCTGGTCCACTGGCGGCACGACCATGTCGGAGACCATGCCGTGGCCTTGTGTCCGCACCAGTTCACGCCAGGTTTCCGGGTGGCGTTCGGCGATGAGCGCGCGGCGGTTCTCAGACTCGGCCAGCCTGCTGTGCGCGCCGGGGCCGACGCCCGCATATTCGCCATAGCGCCAGTAGAGCAGGTTGTGCCGCGATTCCTGGCCGGGGCGCGCATGGTTCGAGATTTCGTAAGTGGGAAGCCCGGCCTTGTCGGTGAGCTCCTGCGTGAGGTCGTAGAGGTCGGCGGCGCGGTCATCGGTCGGCGTCACCAGCCGCCCGCGTTCGTAGAGATCGAAGTAAGCCGTGCCGGGCTCGATGGTGAGCTGGTAGAGCGACATGTGGCCCTGCTGCTCGGCCAGCGCACGGGTGAGTTCGGCGCGCCACTGCTCCGGCGTCTGGCTGGGTCGTGCATAGATCATGTCGAAGGAGACGCGCGGGAAGATTTTCGCCGCCAGCCGGAAGGCAGCGATGGCTTCTTCCGAGGAATGCTGGCGGCCCAGCGCCTTCAGGTCCTCGTCGTTCAGCGCCTGCACGCCGACCGACACGCGGTTGACGCCCGCCGCGCGGTAGCCGCGGAAGTTCTCCGCCTCGATGGAGGTGGGGTTGGCTTCAAGCGTGGTCTCGACATCCGGCGACACGCTCCACAGCAAGGCGATGGTGTCGAGCACATGGCCAACCGCTTCCGGCGGCATCAGCGAGGGCGTGCCGCCGCCGAAGAAGACCGAACTGACGGTGCGGCCTGGCGTGCGCGCGGCGAACCATGCGAGCTCGGTGCCGAGTGCCTTCGCGAAGGAGAGTGCGTCCACACCCTCGTGCCTCACATGGCTGTTGAAGTCGCAATAGGGGCACTTGGCCTTGCAGAAAGGCCAGTGGACATAAATGCCGAAGGCGTCAGAAGAGGTCACGGACCAGCTTTTCCAGGGCCTTCGCGCGGTGCGAAATGCGGTTCTTTTCTTCCGGTGCGAGTTCCGCGAAGGTACGTGTCTCACCGTCCGGCACGAACATCGGGTCATAGCCGTGGCCGAGTTGCCCGCGCGGTGGCCAGGCGAGTGTTCCTTGCGCGCGACCCTCGTAGATGCGCTCCTCGCCGTCCGGCCAGACGACGCAGAGCGTGCAGGAGAAGTAGGCACGGCGCTTGTCGGGCGTGGTGGCGCCCTTGGCCTGCAGCTTTTCTTCCACCAGCCGCATGGCGCGGTTCCAGTCACGGTCCGGCCCCGCCCAGTCGGCGGTATAGACGCCGGGCTCGCCGCCCAATGCTTCCACGCAAAGGCCTGAATCATCCGACACCGCAATCAGCCCGCTCGCCGTCATGGCGGCGAGCGCTTTGATGCGGGCATTGCCGGCGAAAGTATTTTCCGTCTCCACCGGCTCCGGCAGCCCGAGCGAACCCGCGCTCACCGCTTCCACCCCATAGGGCTTCAGCAGTGCTGCGAATTCGTCGAGCTTGCCCTTGTTGTGGGTGGCGATGACGATCTTCGCATCGCGGAGCGTGCGCATCAGGCGATGGCGTCCTTCTGCTTGGCCACGAGCTCAGCGATGCCCTTCTTGGCCAGCGCCAGTAGCTCGCCCAGCGTGGCTTCCGAAAAGGGTTCGCCCTCCGCCGTGCCCTGGATCTCGACGATGCCGCCCGAGCCCGTCATCACGAAATTGGCGTCAGTGCCCGCGGAGGAATCTTCCGGATAGTCAAGGTCGAGCACCGGGGTGCCGCCGTGGATGCCGCACGAGATGGCGGCGACGTGATCCTTCAGGGGCCATGTCTTGAACATGGAGCGCTGCTCCATCCACTTCAGGCAGTCGAAGAGGGCTACCCACGAGCCGGTGATGGCAGCGGTGCGGGTGCCGCCATCGGCCTGCAGCACGTCGCAGTCGAGCGTGATCTGGCGTTCGCCGAGGGCCGGCAGGTCGACGACGGCGCGGAGAGAACGGCCGACGAGGCGCTGGATTTCCTGGGTGCGGCCGGACTGCTTGCCCGATGCCGCCTCGCGGCGGGTGCGCTCATGCGTGGCGCGCGGCAGCATGCCGTATTCGGCCGTCACCCAGCCCTTCCCGCCGCCCTTCAGCCACGGCGGAACACGCTCCTCCAGCGAGGCGGTGCACAGCACGTGCGTGTCGCCGAAGCGGACGAGGCAGGAACCCTCGGCATGGCGGGTGAAGCCGCGGGTGAAGCTGACGGCGCGCAATTCGTCTGGTTTCCGCCCGGATGGACGCATTTTGGTCATTCCTTGTCCTGAAAGGGGGGCTTCTAGCCCCTTTGATTGACCTCAGCCAAGTTGATTCCTACATTGGGGCCATGAGTGTGATCCCGCCCAAACCATTTACCGAGGAGCGGCTCTCCGGCATCGCGGGGCTCGACCAGCGCTCGCGTGACATTTTCCGCCGCCTTGTCGACACCTACCTCGCCACCGGCGAGCCCGTGGGCTCGCGGACGATTTCGCGCATCCTGCCGCACAACCTCTCCCCGGCGTCCATCCGCAACGTCATGATGGACCTTGAGGACGCAGGCCTGATTTTCTCGCCCCACACCAGCGCGGGACGGGTTCCCACCGAGCAGGGGCTGCGCTTTTTCGTTGATGCGGTGATGGAGGTCGGCGCCATGCCCACCGACGAGCGCGCCATGATCGACGCGCAGATGGCGGCGTCCAACCGCCAGCGCCGGGTGGAGGACGTGCTGGGCGAGGCGACCACGCTGCTCTCCGGCCTGTCGCACTGCGCAGGCGTGATCCTGGCGCCCAAGATGAATGCCAGGCTGAAGCACATCGAATTCGTGAACCTGGGGCCCGGCCGGGCGCTGGTCATCCTCGTCGGCGAGGACGCCAGTGTGGAAAACCGGGTTATCGAGGTGCCGCGCGGGCTGCCGCCATCGACATTCGCACAGGCTTCGAACTATCTCTCCACGAGGTTCCAGGGCAAGACCATCGACGAGGTGCAGCGCTTCGTGCGCGACGAGATGCAACTGCTCCGCTCAGAACTGGACGAAATCTCTGCCCGCATCGTCGAGGCCGGCATCGGGCAATGGTCGGGCGAGGCCGATGCCGACGACAAGACGCTGATCGTCCGCGGCCAGGCCAACCTGATCGAGAACGCCACGGCGGCCGCCGACCTGGAGCGCATCCGCAAGCTGTTCGAGGACATCGAGAACAAGAAGGAACTGGCGCAGCTCCTCGGCGCAGCCGAATCGGGCGAGGGGGTGCGGATCTTCATCGGCTCCGAGAACCGGCTGTTCTCGCTGTCAGGGAGCTCGATCATCGTCACGCCCTTCCGCAACGCCGAGGAAAAGATCGTCGGCGTCATGGGAATCATCGGCCCGACCCGCATGAACTATGCCCGTATCATCCCGATGGTTGATTACACCGCCAAGGCCATCGGGCGGCTGCTCACTTGATTTTTCGAGCCGGGCAGCCGATATGGCAGCCAACACGCAATTCCCAAGGACTGGAAAGCCCTTAGCCATGGCCGCAGAGAAGAATCCCCCGGACGAACTGAAAACCGAGACCGAAGCCCTCGAGGAGGCGCTGGCCGCCGCCGAGATCGACGAGCGCGACCTTGAGATCGCCCGGCTCAAGGAAGAGGCCGCCCAGCTCAAGGACCGGCTGCTGCGCACCGCCGCCGAGATGGACAATTTCAGGAAGCGCGCCGAGCGCGAGAAGGCCGAGGCAACGCTTTACGCCGCCACCAATTTCGCGCGGGACCTGTTGAGCGTCTCCGACAACATGCAGCGCGCCATTGCCCACCGGCCTGCCGACAGCGCCAGCGACGAGACCAAGAACCTGTTCACGGGCATTGAGATGACGGAGCGCGAGCTCCTCAACATCTTCCAGCGCTACAACATCCGCAAGGTGGAGACGGTGGGTGCAAAGTTCGACCCGAACGTCCACCAGGCCCTGTTCGAGATGCCCACCAACGACCATCCGCCGGGCACGGTGGTGCAGGAAATGCAGTCCGGCTTCGCCATCGGTGACCGCTGCCTCAGGCCTGCCATGGTGGGCGTTGCCAAGGCCGCGGACTGATCAAACCACCAATGACGGTCATGATGCCCGGGCTGGTCCTGGGCATTTTCCGTTTTGGCCATGCAACAGTCGGGCAGGCGTGGGCGAAAGCCTCCGGTTGTGCTATGACGCGATCGTGCAACGAAGGTTCCCATGACTGACACCGGCACCGTCATCTGGTCAGAACTGATGACCACCGAGGTGGAAAAGGCCAAGGCCTTCTACGGCGAGACCCTCGGACTTGGCTTCGAGGTGTTCGGCGACACCAACCCGGGCTACTGGCTCGCCACTTTCGACGGCCGTCCGGTCTGGGGCATCATGGACATGACGCAGCGGCCCGGTGGCCCCACCGGCTGGTTCACCTACATGGCGGTCGACGACGTGGACGCCCGGGTGGCGCAGGCGCTGAAGGCCGGTGCCGAACTCTGCATGCCGGTGTTCGAGGTGCCGACCGTCGGCCGCATTGCCATCCTGCAGGACCCGACGGGCGCAATCATCGGCTGGATGAAGCCGATCCCGCGCGGATAGGACCGGCTTCAGGCGGCAGCAACTGCCCGTCAAAGCCCGTGGGAGTGGCGCTGACAGCCCTCTGGCAGGGGCGAGCTAGGGGACTACTTCTGGGAATTATTTGCCAAAAACAATCGTTACGAAGCCCGTCTCGCCGGGCGCGCTCCATCGGCGTGTCGGGTCAAAGAAGACGGACCGCCTTCTCCGCCGCCGCGATCCCTGACAGATGCGCACCGTGAACCGTGGAATAGAACGGGATCGAGCAGTGCTCGCCCGCCAGCACGATCCTGTCGCCGATGGTCTCCGAGAATTTCAGGCGCAACGCCGCCTTGCCAGGTTTGGCGTGGGAATAGCCGCCCAGGGAATAAGGGTCGGAGGCCCAGTGGGTGCGCAGCGTCTTCACCACGCGTGTCTTCATGCCTGATCCGAAGGCCTCCACCATCGCCTCCATGGCCAGCGCCATGATGGCGTCATCGCTGAGCTTCTCCACTTCGGCGCCATAGGAGCCGCCCATGTGCGAGACGAGGAGTGGCCGGCCGAAAGGGTTGATGTGGAGGTTGAAGGGCTGCTTCGCCGGATCCTCGAAGATCACGTCGCCATAGATGTGGCTGAAGCCGTCGATGGGCCTGTCGAGCAGGATTGCGACTTTTTCCGAAACACCCATCGGGCAGTCGTGAAGGGCCTGCACAAGGTCTGGCGGAAGAGCGGGTGTGAAGCGGATGCCATCGGCGATCAGCACGTTTACCGGCACGGCGAGGATGATGGCGGAGGCCGTGACATTGCCACGTTCCGTCTCGACGCGAGCATGCTGGCCAGACCAGTCGATGCAGGTGACCGGCGTGGACAGCGTCACCGGCAGACCCGCCGCGTTGCGGGCCACCAGCGCGCCGTAGCCGTCCTTGACCGGGAAGTCCCCGCCGTCCTCGATGTAGCGGGCATAATCGAGGGTGGAACAGTTTTGCGGGTCATGTGACGTGATCTGGCCGATGATGTGGTCCATCAGCGGGTTCCAGCGGTTGCCCGGTTCGAGAGAGGCGGAAAACGGCACATCCTCCGTCGCTTCTGAAAGCCTGGTGAGCACGTCGACGATGTAGTCGACGGCCTCTGCCTGCACCGCCTCCGGCAGCGGTCCGCCGTTGCCCATGCGGATGACGTCGGCCCAGCTGATCTTCGAATTATAGGCAAAGCCCAGCCGGTCGGCGATTTTGGTGAAGGGGTTCTGTGCCGCCGCATGCAGCCAGTGGGCGCCGCAGTCGAAGGGCAGGCCGAGGCTGGTGTCGGTGAAGGCCCGGCCGCCGATGCGGTCACGGGCCTCGAGCACGATGAAGCTCTTTCCCGCCTTCTGCAGTTCCAGCCCGGCGGCGAGGCCCGCAGCGCCTGCGCCAATGACGGCGACGTCGTAATGGCTCATGGTTTTGTCACCCGTCTGAGCGTGAGATTGATGCGTCCGCCATCCTTCAGCAGGGTGGAGGTGCCGGGCAGCACCCGGTCGATGCCGTGGTAGCAAAGGCGCGACGCCCCGCCCATCACCACCACGTCGCCGGAGGAAAGTTTCAGGGTCTCCGTCTTCCCGCCCCGCTCGGGGCCACCCATGCGGAACACCGCCATGTCACCCAGCGAGACCGACAGGACGGGGGCGGTGAACTCCTCCTCGTCCTCGTCGCGGTGCAGGCCCATCTTGGCGCCGCCTTTGTAGACGTTGACGAGGCAGGCTTCCGGGTCATGGGGGTAACCCGACACCGCCCGCCACAGACCCAGAAGGGTATCGGGGATGGGTGACCACGCCTTGCCTGTCTCGGGGTGGGTTGACTGGTAGCGGTAGCCATCCCGGTCCGACACCCAACCCAGGGTGCCCAGATTGGTCATGCGCACCGTAAAGGGCCGGCCGGTGCGCGGCATGACGGGGGTGAACAGCGGCGCCTCTGCTACGGCGAGGCGCAGCGTCTCCACCAGTTGGCGTTGTTGGTCGGCCCCCAAATGGCCGGGCAAATATCGAAATCCGGGCTGCATTTGCCGCTTTTCCCATTGCCGCCCTTGCGCGGGCAAGCCGTTTCTCCGCATGATTGGAAACATCGACTGACAGGGGGCGATCATGAAGTCCTGCAGGCTCATCAGCGGCGGGGAGGCCTATGACGGCAAACAGGGGCTCTCCTATTTCTCCGGTATTTCGGCGGAATCGGCGGGTTCCGAGAAGCTGTGCATGCATATCGTGACGATTCCGCCCGGGGCCTCGGCCCGGCCGCACTACCATGAGGCCCACGAGTCGGCGATCTTCGTGCTGGAGGGCTATTCCGAGATGCGCCACGGGCCAAATCTCGAGCACGTCATGGCCATCAAGGCTGGGGACTTCTGCTACATTCCGGCAGGCGTTCCGCACCAGCCCTACAACCCCACGGACAAGCCGGTCAGGGCGGTCATCGCCCGGACCGACCCCAATGAGCAGGAAAGCGTGGTCCTGCTCGATTAACCAGCTTCAAAAAGCGAGGGGGAACCGCTTGATAGCCAGTACCCCCCTGCCTATATAGCCCTCGACAGCCGGTGACCCGAAGAATCGGGCAGCCGGGACCTAATCTTAATCAGGAGGCGGACCCCCCTTAGCCAATGGGGGTCGGGCAAGTGCCTAAAGGGCTTTCCCAAGCTCCGCCTGCCAATTGGAGGATCAAGATGGCGAAAGTGATTGGTATCGACCTCGGCACCACCAACTCCTGCGTTGCGGTGATCGAAGGCAAGAGCCCCAAGGTGATCGAGAATGCCGAGGGCGCGCGCACCACGCCCTCGATCGTCGCGTTTACTGCGGATGGCGAAACCCTGGTCGGCCAGCCGGCCAAGCGCCAGGCGGTGACCAACCCCGAGAACACCTTCTACGCGATCAAGCGCCTGATCGGCCGCCGCTTCGAAGACCCGATGGTGGCCAAGGACAAGAAGCTCGTTCCCTATTCCATCGTCAAGGCCGACAACGGCGATGCCTGGGTCGAGAGCCGCGACAAGAAGTTCTCGCCCTCGCAGATCTCGGCCTACACGCTGACCAAGATGAAGGAGACGGCGGAGCGCTATCTCGGCGAGCCCGTGACGCAGGCCGTGATCACCGTTCCGGCCTACTTCAACGACAGCCAGCGCCAGGCCACCAAGGACGCCGGCAAGATCGCCGGCCTCGAGGTGCTGCGCATCATCAACGAGCCGACGGCCGCAGCGCTTGCCTACGGCCTCGACAAGAAGGAAGCCGGCACCATCGCGGTCTATGACCTGGGCGGCGGCACCTTCGACGTGTCGATCCTCGAGATCGGAGACGGCGTGTTCGAGGTGAAGTCGACCAACGGCGACACCTTCCTCGGCGGTGAAGACTTCGACATGCGCATCGTCGATTACCTCGCCGACGAGTTCAAGAAGGAACAGGGCATCGACCTGCGCAAGGACAAGCTCGCGCTCCAGCGCCTGAAGGAAGCGGCAGAAAAGGCCAAGATCGAGCTGTCGTCCGCGACGCAGACCGAAATCAACCTGCCCTTCATCACGGCGGACCAGACGGGCCCGAAGCACCTCACGCTGAAGCTCACCCGCGCCAAGCTTGAGGCCCTCGTTGAGGATCTGATCGCCAAGACCATCGAGCCGTGCCGCGCCGCGCTGAAGGATGCCGGCGTGACGGCCGGCCAGATCGACGAGGTCGTTCTCGTCGGTGGCATGACCCGCATGCCGAAGGTCATCGAGACGGTGAAGCAGTTCTTCGGCAAGGAACCGCACAAGGGCGTCAACCCGGACGAAGTCGTGGCCATCGGTGCCGCGATCCAGGCCGGCGTGCTCAAGGGCGAAGTGAAGGACGTGCTGCTGCTTGACGTCACGCCGCTGTCGCTTGGCATCGAGACGCTGGGTGGCGTGTTCACGCGCCTGATCGACCGCAACACCACGATCCCGACCAAGAAGAGCCAGGTGTTCTCGACCGCTGACGACAACCAGACAGCCGTCACCATCCGCGTCTTCCAGGGCGAGCGTGAAATGGCGGCCGACAACAAGATGCTCGGCCAGTTCGACCTCATGGGTATTCCGCCGGCACCGCGCGGCATCCCGCAGGTGGAGGTGACCTTCGACATCGACGCCAACGGCATCGTCAACGTGTCCGCCAAGGACAAGGCGACGAACAAGGAGCAGCAGATCCGCATCCAGGCCTCTGGCGGTTTGTCGGACAGCGAGATCGACAAGATGGTCAAGGAGGCGGAAGCCAACGCCGCCGAGGACAAGAAGCGCAAGGACCTGGTGGAAGCCAAGAACCATGCCGAAGCCCTCGTCCACTCGACCTCGAAGTCGCTCGCCGAGTTCGGCGACAAGGTTTCGGCGGCTGACAAGTCAGCCATCGAGAGCGCCGTCGCGGACCTCAAGTCCACGCTGGAAACCGGCGATGCGGAACAGGTGAAGGACAAGACCAACGCCCTGTCGCAGGTCGCGATGAAGCTTGGCGAGGCCATGTACAAGGCCCAGGCCGGCCAGGCCGAAGCCGACGCGCAGCGCGACGCCGGTGGCGGCCGCGCTGCCGAGGACGACGACGTGGTCGATGCCGACTTCGAGGAAGTGAAGGACGACGACAAGAAGGCCTGAGGTCTTTGACAAACAGGAACCCCGCTTCACGTCGCGGGCCTCTGTCGAGGCCTGCAGCGCGGGGCGGGGTTCTGCACTCTCTTCTTTCAAATTCTTTCCGTTCCTGCGTGTATCCCACTCACGGACGACAACCGACAGCGGTACGCATTCATGGCCAAGCGTGACTATTACGACGTTCTGGGTGTTGGCCGGTCGGCCGACGAGAAGGACCTCAAGGCCGCCTATCGCAAGCTCGCCAAGCAGCTTCACCCCGACGCCAACCAGGGTGACGCGCAAACCGAAGCCAAGTTCAAGGAACTGAACGAGGCCTATGACGTGCTGAAGGACCCGCAGAAGCGGGCGGCGTACGACCGGTTCGGTCACCAGGCCTTCGAGAACGGCATGGGCGGCGGGCGCGGCGGGGCTGGATTCGGCCCGGATTTCAATTCCTCGATGTCTGACATCTTCGAGGACCTGTTCGGCGACTTCATGGGCGGTGGTGGCGGCGGACGTGGCCGCCGTGGTGGCGGCGGGCGCAACACCGGAGCGGCGCGCGGCGCCGACCTGCGCTACAACATGGAAATCAATCTGACCGAGGCCTTCACCGGCAAGACGGCGCAGGTTCGCGTGCCCTCATCGGTATCCTGCGAGGTGTGCAACGGCTCCGGCGCCAAGCCCGGCACCGCGCCAAAGACCTGCTCCACCTGCGGCGGCCAGGGTGCCGTGCGCTCGCAGTCCGGCTTCTTCACGGTGGAACGTACCTGCCCCACCTGCCAGGGCCGTGGTCAGGTGATCCCGGATCCCTGCAACGCCTGTTCTGGCCAGGGCCGCGTCACCAAGGAGCGTACCCTTTCCGTCAACATTCCCGCCGGCGTCGAAGACGGCACGCGGATACGTCTCGCCACCGAGGGCGAGGCGGGCATGCGCGGTGGGCCAGCGGGTGATCTCTACATCTTCCTCTCGGTGCGGGCCCATGAGTTCTTCCAGCGTGACGGCGCGGACCTCTTCTGCAAGGTGCCAGTGTCGATGACCGCCGCCTCGATGGGCGGCGAGATCGAGGTGCCCACCATCGACGGCAAGAAGGCGCGGGTTTCGGTTCCCGAGGGAACCCAGACTGGCAAGCAGTTCCGCCTCAAGAACAAGGGCATGCCGGTTCTGCGTTCGTCCCAGACCGGCGACATGTATATCCAGGTGGCGGTCGAAACGCCCGTCAACCTGTCGCGCCGTCAGAGGGAACTCCTCAAGGAGTTCGAGAAGGAAGCCAAGAACAACAGCCCCGAGTCGGAAGGTTTCTTCGCCAAGGCCAAGGCCTTCTGGGACGGCTTTGGAAGCTGAAGCTCCGCCGGATAACATCCGCGATGTTTGTGTTCATCCTGCCCGGGCTCGACCCGGGCATCCTTTTCATGGCCGCTAAAAAGGATGGCCGGATCAAGTCCGGCCATGACGAATTCAGTAATGGGGTTTGGCTCAGTCGACCTTTTCGCCGGGGTAAACACCCCACAACTGCGTCTGCTGGACGTAGCCGTCATAGCCGCCGGCACTGAGTTCGCACCAGTCGCCGTCGCAGTTTTCGACCTCGGCGACCACGCCCGAGCCCACTTCGGCGATAACGCCTGCGCCACTCTTCGGGCTGCTCATCAGCTGCAAGTTCTGGCCCTGTTTCCACGGAGCGATTTCGGCGGTGCGCTTGCCGGCCAGCATGTTCTGCAGGATCCAGCCTTCCTCGCCGTCGGAGTCGCGCACGCGGCGCCAGTTCTCGAACTCGGCGACGATCTCGACGGGCAGTCCCTTGCGCTGGAATACCCAGGCAACCGGATGGTCGCTGGAAGGACCGCGCCGGACATTCACCTTTTCGGCCTTCAGCGACACGAAACGCGGAATCGGCAGGCCTGAGGACCCGACCGGCTTCGGGCCTTCCTGCCCGATGGAACCGGTGACGGCGCCCTTTTCCACATTGGCCTGCGAATCAACACGCTTGCCGAACAGCGACCATGCGACCGCCCCGGCCACGCCGATGCACGCCAAACTCAGGAGGATGGAGCCAAAACGCCGTTTCTTGGCCGGGCTTGCCGCCATGATTTCCGAAAATCCTCTCCAAGGCCTGGCCGCCGCCGTCCAGGGAACGGGCCCATTTGACACAAAGCCAGTTTACACCACCTGCCAGCCCGTGCAAACGAGGGGACCGCGGATCGCGGCCCCGCACGGACAGGTGGCAGGATTGATCCTGCAGGGTTAAGATTGTGTGAGCATTGAGACCGGAGCCAGGATTCCCGCATGAGCAAGCGCAAGCCTCTCGTCGTCGTCACCCGCAAGTTGCCCGACGTTGTCGAGACGCGGATGATGGAGCTGTTCAACACCCGTCTCAACGCCTCCGACGAGGCGATGGGCCGTGCCGAGCTGATCGAGGCGGTGAAGACGGCGGAAGTACTCGTTCCCACCGTCACCGACCGCATCGACAAGGCGGTGTTGCTGCAGGCCGGCGACCAGCT
The DNA here is from genome assembly GCA_947475225.1 of Bradyrhizobiaceae bacterium. GTDB lineage: Bacteria > Pseudomonadota > Alphaproteobacteria > Rhizobiales > Aestuariivirgaceae > Aestuariivirga. Next base: position 25,418 of record CANJMQ010000024.1, on the reverse strand, counting down.
GAAGCTCATCGCCAACTTCGGCAATGGCGTCGATAACATCGACGTCGAGACAGCCCTGTCGCGGGGCATTACCGTCACCAACACGCCGGGTGTTCTGACCGAAGATACCGCCGACTTCACCATGGCCCTCATCATGGCTGTGTCCCGGCGCATCATCGAGGGTGCCAAGATCATCGGTGCTGACAATTCCTGGGCCGGCTGGTCGCCCACCTGGATGCTCGGCCACCGCATATGGGGCAAGCGGCTCGGCATCATCGGCATGGGCCGCATTGGTACCGCTGTCGCCCGCCGCGCCAAAGCCTTCGGCCTGCAGATCCACTATCACAACCGCAAGCCCGTCCATTCCACGATCGAGGAACAGTTGGAGGCCACCTATTGGGAAAGCCTCGACCAGATGCTGGCGCGCATGGATATCGTGTCGGTCAACTGCCCGCACACGCCCGCCACCTATCACCTGCTCTCCGCCCGTCGCCTCAAGCTGATGAAGCCCGAGGCCATCATCGTCAACACCGCGCGCGGCGAGGTGATCGACGAGAACGCGCTGGCCCGCATGCTGGAAGCCGGTGAGCTGGGTGGCGCCGGCCTCGACGTCTTCGAGCACGAGCCCGCGGTGAACCCGCGGCTCCTCAAGGCCAAGAAGGCGGTGCTGCTGCCGCACATGGGCTCGGCCACCATCGAGGGCCGTATCGACATGGGCGAGAAGGTGATCATCAACATCAAGACCTGGGTCGACGGCCACAACCCGCCCGACCGCGTGCTGCCCTCGATGCTCTGAAGCAAGGCCATCACCCCGGCTGTGGCCGGGATGACGGCATCAACAGTCAGGCAATCGCCCTGAGCGTCTTGCCCCTTGCGGCGGCATAGGCCCTGACCGCATTCCCGAACGCTGTGAACAGCTTCACCGAATCTGGATTGTTCAGCGCCTTGAACTCCGGGTGCCATTGGGTGCCCATGGCGAAGGTCTTGGCTTCACGCACCGATACGGCTTCGATAATGCCGTCGGGTGCGGTGGCTTCGACCGCAAGCCCCTTGGCCAGCCGCTTGATGCCCTGGCGGTGGATCGAGTTCACCATGGTCTCGCGCTTGCCGAGGATCTGCTCCAGCATGCCGCCGGGGCGGATGTTGATGGCGTGCGACGGCGCGTAACGCACGTCGACGTCATCATGCTGCGGTGCGCGGTGGTCGAGCCGCCCCTCGATGGTCTGCAATTCGGTTTCGAGCGTGCCGCCCAGCACCACGTTCAGTTCCTGGAAGCCGCGGCAGATGCAGAACAGCGGCAGGCCGCGCTTCAGCACCTTCTCGATCAGCTTCAGCGTGGTGGCGTCGCGGCCATGGTCATAGGGCTCATGGGCGGGCGAAGGCTGCTCGCCATAATGCGGCGGGTGCACGTTGGAGACGGCCCCGGTCATCACGATGCCGTCGAAATGCTCAAGCAGGTCATCGAGCTGCAGGGCGTCGATCATCGATGGAATCATGACGGGCAAGCACAGCGCCACCTCGGCCACGGCGCGCACATACTTGTCGCCGATGGAGTGGTATTGGAAGCCGTGGGTTTCATAGGTGTCCGCCGGCAGGCCGACGAGGGGCAGGTAGGACATTTCCGAACCTTGTGGGAATGCTGATTTGCCGTCTAGATAGCAAGGACCTTGGGGGAATGTCCAACCGATGAGCCAAATCACGCCCGCGCAACAGCTTTTCGACCTGACCGGGGAGGTGGCCCTGGTCACCGGCGCCTCCTCCGGCCTCGGACACCGCTTCGCCGAGGTTCTGGCCGCTCATGGCGCAAAGGTGGTGGCCGCCGCCCGCCGTACTGATCGGCTGAAGGACCTTGCGGCGTCGTCCGGCAACATTGCCCCCCTGGCCCTCGACGTGACCGACAATGCCAGCCTCGGCCCGGCCCTGGAACAGGCCGGGCGCGCCTTCGGGCCACTGACACTTCTCGTCAACAATGCCGGGATCGGCGGCGGCAGCCGCATCATCGACACAGAGCCCGACGAGTGGGACGCGGTGCAGGAAACCAACGTCGCTGCGCTGTTCCACCTCTCCCGCGCCTTCGCCAAGGGTCTGATCGCGCGGCAATCACCGGGCGCCATCATCAACATCGCTTCTGTGGTGGCCGAGAAGGTGGGCATCTCATCGGCAAGCTATGCGGCGAGCAAGGCGTCGGTGCTGCACCTCACCAAGGCGCAGGCCTTCGAGTGGGCCAAGCACCGGATCCGCGTCAACGCGATCTGCCCGGGCTATATCCACAGCGAGATGACGGACGATTATCTTGCGAGCCCCGCCGGGCAGGAGATGATACGCCGCGTGCCGCAGCGCCGCGTCGGCAACCCCTCCGACCTTGACGGTCCGCTTCTGCTCTTTGCCTCGGCCCGCGCTTCGGGCTTCATCACCGGTGCCTCGCTGCTGGCTGACGGCGGCCTTGCCCTCGCTTAAGGAAGGTTCCATGGATTTCACGCTTTCACCCGAGATCGACATGCTGCGCCTCAAGGTGCGCGCCTTCGTGGAGGAGCACGTCATCCCGCTGGAGGCCGACCGCGCCAATTACGATGCGCATGAGAACATCAGCCTCGATGTCCTGAGGCCGCTGCGCGACAAGGCCAAGGCCGCAGGCCTCTGGGCGCCGCAGATGCCGAAGGCGCGCGGAGGCTTGGGCCTTCCCATGATCGGCTGGGCCGCTTTCTACGAAGAGGCAAACCGCTCGATCTTCGGCCCTCTGGCCTTCAACTGCTCGGCACCCGATGACGGCAACATGAACGTCCTCAACAAGGTGCTGAAGACCGACGCCCAGAAGGACCAGTGGCTGCAGCCGATCATCGACGGAAAGATCCGCTCTTCCTTCGTGATGACCGAGCCGCACCCCGGCTCCGGTTCCGACCCGGGTGGCATGATGCTGACAAGGGCAGAGAAGCGCGACGGAAAATACATCGTGCACGGACGAAAGTGGTTCATCTCGGGCGCTGATGGCGCCACGCACTACATTCTTGTTGCGCGCACGTCTGATGATCCGCGCAATGGTCTCTCGGCCTTCCTCTATCACAAGGACCAGCCGGGCTGGCGCATCCTGCGCCGCGTGCCCACCATGGGGCCCGAGGAATTGGGCGGCACCTGCGAGATCGAATTCGACAACCTCGAAATCCCGGAGGAAAACCGCCTCATGGAAGAGGGCGACGGGTTGCGCCTCACCCAGATCAGGCTCGGCCCGGCGCGTCTCACCCACTGCATGCGCTGGACGGGCCTTGCCAAGCGCTGCCTCGAGATCGCCCATGCTTACGTGAAGGAGCGCAAGGCATTCGGCACCACGCTGGACCAGCACGAGAGCGTGCAGATCATGCTGGGCGAAGTCGCCGCCGAGATCGAGAAGGGCAGACTGCTGACGATGCATGCGGCATGGAAGCTCGACCAGGGGGAGAAGGCGCAGAAGGAAATCTCCATGGCCAAGATTCACGTGGCCGACACATTGAACCGTGCGGCGGACGTGGGCGTGCAGCTCTGCGGGGCGCGCGGCTATTCGAAGGATACGGTGCTCGAATGGATCTACCGCTACGCCCGCTGCGCCAAGCTGGTGGATGGTGCGTCGGAAGTGCACAAGATGGTGCTGGCGAGGAGCCTCGCCAAGGAAGGCAATGATTTCTGGAGCTGGGGCTAGAGCGCCAGCTTCCAGACCGCTCCGATCGCCGCGCACAGGGCCAGCGTGCCGATGATACCGAGCCTCAGCCGCATCAGCGCCATCGCTGCAAGGATGCTCAGCCCCAGGGAGAACCAGTCGAGATTGCTCCACTCTGGAGCCCAGGGCCGGAACCAGCCCGCCATGCGCTCCACATGGCTGAACAATACGTGCAGGCCGAACCACAGCGACAGGTTCAGGATCACCCCCACCACTGCCGCCGTGATGGCGGCCAGCGCGCCCGAGAGCTTCGGCCGCTTGCCGATCGCCTCGATGTAGGGCGCAAAGGCAAAGATCCACAGGAAGCAGGGGGCGAAGGTGGCCCACAGCGTCACCGTGGCCCCGGCGATGCCGCCCCAGACTGAGCCCATGCCCCGCAGCCCCGCGAGGTAGCCCACGAATTCAGTGACGAGGATCAGCGGGCCCGGCGTCGTCTCGGCCAGCGCCAGCCCGTCGATCATCTCCTGTGCGGAGAGCCAGCCCTTGGTCTCCACTGCCGCCTGCGCCATGTAGGCCAGCACCGCATAGGCGCCGCCGAAGGTGACGACGGCGAGTTTCGAGAAGAACACGCCGACCTGCGTCAGCACGTGATCGGGGCCCAGTACCACGGCAATCAATGCCAGCGGCACCAGCCACACCGCCGACCACAGCGACACCGTACCCGCCAGGGTCCGCCATGACGGGAATGCGCCCTCATGCGCCTCCGCCTCGCCGCTGCCGCGCCAGAAGCCGTAGAGGGCAGCCACGAGGATGACGAGCGGAAAGGGCAGGCCGAAGCAGAACAGTGCGAGGAAGGCGAGTGCCGCGATCACCCAGTCGCCCCGGGACTTGAGGGCGCGCCTTGCCACGCGCAGCAGCGCCTCGATGACGATGGCCAGCACCGCCGCCTTGATCCCGTAGAACACCGCCTCGATCACCGGGATCCGGCCGAAGGCCGCATAAAGCATGGAGAGCGCCAGCACGATCAGCGCACCGGGCAGCACGAAGAGCAGGCCAGCCGCCAGCCCGCCCCTGGTGCCATGCAGCTTCCAGCCCGCATAGGTGGCAAGTTGCATCGCCTCAGGCCCGGGCAGGAGCATGCAGAAATTGAGCGCGGCGAGATACTGCTTCTCGGACAGCCAGCCGCGTTCCTCCACGATCTCGCGGTGCATCAGCGCGATCTGCCCAGCCGGGCCTCCGAAGGACAGGAGCCCGATCCGCGCCCACACCCGCAAGGCTTCTGCGAATGTGACCCCTGCAGGGGAAGCGTTTTGATTATGCATGCATTCCAGTATAGTTGCGCCCATGTCCAAGTCGACCCCCAGCCTCGCCGACCTTTATGACCTTTCGATCACGCGCCTGTTCCTGACAGGCCCGCAGGCCATCCTGCGCATGGTGCTGATGCAGTCGGAGCGCGACCGGCAGGCGGGGTTCGATACCGCCGGATATGTTTCGGGCTACCGCGGCTCGCCCGTCGGTACGGTGGACAACCAGTTCGTGGCCGCACGCAAACTGCTGGAACCAAGAAACATCGTGTTCCAGCCCGGCCTCAATGAGGACCTCGCCGCCACCGCCTGCTGGGGCACCCAGCAGGCCGAGATGCGCGGCGAGGGCAAGCATGATGGCGTCTTCGCCGTCTGGTACGGCAAGGGCCCCGGTGTCGACCGCACGGGCGACGTGTTCCGCCACGCCAACATGGCGGGCACCTCGCCGCACGGCGGTGTTCTGGCCATTGCCGGCGATGACCACTCGGGCGAATCATCGACCGTCGTTCATGCCAGCGACGTGGCGCTGATGGATGCGCTGATCCCGGTGCTCAGCCCCGCTGGCGTGCAGGAGATCATCGATTACGGTTTGCTGGGCGTCGCCATGTCGCGCCATGCCGGCGTGTGGGTGGGCCTCAAATGCGTTCATGACACGGTCGAATCCTCTGCCGTCGTGGCGGCTGGGCTCGACCGGGCGAACCCCGTCATCCCCCCCGACCCGCTGCCGCCGCCCGGAGGCCTCTCCATCCGTCCGAGCGATGACCGCATCGATCAGGAAGAGCGCATCCACATGCACAAGCTTCCGGCGGTGAAGGCCTTCGCGCGGGTGAACGGCCTCAACCGCATCGTGATGCGCGGTGGGCAGAACCCCACGCTCGGCATCGTCGCGGCGGGCAAGGCCTATCTCGACGTACGTCAGGCTCTGGACGATCTCGGCATCGACGAAGTGAAGGCCGCAAAGCTCGGCATCCGGCTGCTCAAGATCGGCATGGTCTGGCCGCTGGAAGAGACGGTGGTGCGTGACTTCGCCAAGGGCCTCTCCACCATCATCGTGGTGGAGGAGAAACGCTCGCTGATCGAGGCGCAACTGCGCGACATCCTCTATGCGGAGGAAGGTCGTCCCGCCGTCATCGGCAAGCAGGACGAGCACGGCAAGAGCCTCTTCGCGCCGCATGGCGTGCTGGAGCCGAACCAGATTGCACTCGCCATTGCCGCCCGCATCCAGGACCGTGCAACGTCCGACTGCGCAGCCTCGCTTCAGGATTCGTCCACCGCGCGCAACCAGGCCGACCTCGTCGCCCGCATTCCCTATTTCTGCGCAGGCTGCCCGCATAATTCCTCGACCGTGCTGCCGGACGGATCGCGTGGCTATGCCGGCATTGGTTGCCACTGGCTCGCCCAGTTCGTGCCCGGCCGCAAGACCGAGGGTGCAACCCACATGGGCGGCGAGGGTGCGAACTGGATCGGTGAGGCACCTTTCTCGACGCGCGATCACGTGTTCCAGAATATTGGCGACGGCACCTACAATCACTCAGGGCTGATGGCCATCCGCCACGCGGTGGCGACTTCGACCAGCATCACCTACAAGATCCTGTTCAATGATGCCGTGGCGATGACCGGCGGCCAGCGCAATGACGGCGGGTTGACGGTCGAGCAGATCGCCCAGCAGATGCGTGCCATCGGCGTCGAGCGCATCGCGGTGGTCTCCGACGAGCCGGACAAGTATCCTTCGCGTTCCGCCTTCCCGGCGCTCACCAGCTTCAACCACCGCAGTGAATTGCAGGCGGTCCAGACGGAGCTGATGGGGGTGAAGGGTGTGTCCGTCCTCATCTATGACCAGACCTGTGCTGCCGAAAAGCGGCGCCGCCGCCGCAAGGGCCAGTTTCCAGATCCGCAGAAGCGCGTGTTCATCAACGAACTCGTCTGCGAGGGCTGTGGTGATTGCGGGGTGCAGTCAAACTGCGTGGCGATCCAGCCGGTCGAAACCGAGTTCGGCCGCAAGCGCAAGATCGACCAGTCGAGCTGCAACAAGGATTTCTCCTGCCTCAAGGGCTTCTGCCCCAGCTTCGTGACGGTGGAGGGCGGCGAACTTGTCAAGGGCACCAGCGGCCCGGCGGTCGACCTCGAGAAGACTCCGTTCCCGCCCGTGCCGGAACCCGTGCTGCCATCGCTGGACAAGCCGTGGAGCATCCTCGTCACCGGCATCGGTGGCACCGGTGTGGTCACCATCGGCCACCTGCTTGGCATGGCGGCGCATATCGAGGGCAAGGGTGCGGCGCTCATCGACATGGTCGGCATTTCGCAGAAGAACGGCACGGTGGTCACGCACCTGAAGATCGGTGCGACGCCTGAAGCGATTTCCGCCGTGCGCGTGGCACGCGGCCACGCCGACCTGGTCCTCGGCTGCGACCTCGTCAGCAGTGCCTCCGAGCGCATCCTGTCCGCCGCCTCGCGCAGCAAGACGCAGGCGATCATCAACAGCCATGAGGTGATGCCGGCCAACTTCACCCATGATGCCAATTTCGACGTGCAGGGACCGGCGCTCACGCTGCGCATTGCTGCGGCGGTGAAGCCGGGCGGGTTCTCCGCCATCGATGCCACCGACATCGCCACGAAACTGCTGGGTGACTCGATTGCCGCCAACCTCTTCACGCTGGGCTATGCCTGGCAGAAGGGTCTTGTGCCGCTGTCGCGGGAGTCGATCGAGGAAGCTGTCAGGCTCAATGGCGTGTCGGTGAAGATGAATGTCGCCGCCTTTGCCTGGGGGCGCCGTGCCGCAGTGGACGAGGCGGCGGTGCGCGCGGTGATCGGCGCGAAGGTGGAAAAGAAGACGGAGACGCTGGATGAATTGATGGCGCACCGTGTCGAATTCCTCACCGCCTATCAGGACGCCGTCTATGCCGCGAGTTATCGCGATCTGGTCACCAAGGTGCGTGCCGTTTCTGAACCGCTGGCGCTTGCCGTCGCGAAGAATCTCTTCAAGCTCATGGCCTACAAGGATGAGTATGAGGTGGCGCGGCTCTACACCGACGGCAGTTTTGCCGAGAAGCTTGCAAAGCAGTTCACGGGTGACTTCACGCTGAAGTTCCATCTTGCTCCACCCATCCGCGGTCGCGTCGACAGTTTCACCGGAAAGCCGGTGAAGTCCGAATATGGGCCATGGATGATGACCGGTTTCCGCTTGCTCGCGAGGATGAAGCACCTGCGTGGTACATCATTCGACGTCTTCGGCCGCACGGCGGAACGCCGGATGGAGCGGCAGCTGATCGCCGATTATCGGACGATGATCGATGGCCTGATCACCAGCCCTGCGCGCGCGCGTAGCCATGAAGCGCTCGAACTCGCCAGCCTGCCGGAGATGATCCGCGGCTTCGGCCACGTGAAGGACGCAAATGTCGTCAAGGCAAAGGCACGGGAAGCCGAACTGCTGGAGGCGCTCGACACGACCGCCGCGGTGACGCGCAAGGCCGCGGAATAGCAATCCCCCTTGAAGTCGCCGACGGGCTCGCGCGTTAGGGGTGGAGAATGAAGTCTATGATTGTGGCCGTCCGCGTATGGCGTGCGCAACTTGGTCTTTGACTCATAAGTAAATATGCTTATCATCAATCTCCCAAGCGTGCCTTTCCCGTTTGCTTCCTGTGGTCCTACAAGGAGAATGCAATGGCCGCCTCACACAAGGGAACGTGCTTCTGCGGAACTGTCGAAATCGAGGTCACGGGGGATCCCCTCGGCATGGGCTACTGCCACTGCAGTTCCTGCCGCAGCTGGTCGGCCGGGCCGGTGAATGCCTTCACCCTCTGGAAGCCGGATGACGTGAGGATCACGCGCGGGGCTGACAAGCTGCGCGAGTTTCACAAGAGTCCCAACAGCCGCAGGCGGTGGTGCGATGTCTGCGGCGGTCACGTGCTGACCGATCATCCGGACTGGAAGCTGGTGGACGTCTATGCCGCCACCGTGCCTGGTGTTGCATTCTCGCCCGGCGTGCATGTAAACTACGCCGAAACGGTGCTGCGCATGAAGGATGGCCTGCCGAAGCTCCGCGACTTCCCAGCCGATCTCGGCGGCAGCGGCGAGTCCGTTCCGGAATAGGCTCTAAGACTCCCGTGGCCTGATCCGCCCCACGACATTCGCGGCAATCCGCGCCGCCGTGAAGGCTGCAATCTTCGAGCGGTCGCGCAGCGGCACGAACTCCACCATGCAGAAGCCGGCGATGCGCGCCTTGGCGGCCACGCCGGCGATGAGGTCCGTCACCTGGGTGTAGGTAAGCCCACCGGGGGTGGGATAGGCAACCCCCGGCATTTCGGCGGCATCCAGTGCATCGCAGTCGAAGGAGATGACGCAGTCGCACTCCTCGGGTATCTGCCGCAGCACCTCGTCAATGCCGTTGTGGTGCACCTCGCGCGCCGTGACGATGTGCGCACCCCAGTTCAGTGCATCACGCAGTTCGTCCTCCCGCGCGCTGCCGATGCCACGCGCGCCGGCCTGCACGATACGCCAGACATGGTCATGCTCGGACGCCCGCCGCATCGTCGAGGAGAACCCCAGGCTCTCGCCGCGGCGCTCCTGCCGCCAGTCAATATGCGCGTCGATCTGCAGGATGACGATTGGGGGCTGCTCGGAATAGGCGGCAATGAAGGGGATCGGCACCGAGTCGTCGCCGCCGAACATGATGGGCACACCACCCGCCTCGAGGATCTGCCGCGTCGTCTTCTCTATCAATGCCCGGTTGTGCGCGCCGTCCCTGGGTCTGGTCTTCAGGTTGCCGAGATCACAGATTTTCTGGCCATGGCGCAGCAGTGGGCCGCCCAGGTCGAAGTCCCAGTGGTCCAGCCATTCGGCATCCACGGCCAGCGCATTGCGGAAGGCGTCCGGTGCGCCGCGGTGAATGGAGTTGTCGATCTCGGGGTAGGGCGTGCCATGCGGCGCACCGAACACGGCGGCATCAAAGCCCTTGGGGCTCGCGGCGCGGATGGCGCCCATGAAGGGCGGAGTAGCGGTGGGAGCGGTCATGATCGACGGTCTTCAAATCCTTCAGGCGGCGCGGGCGCGGCGTTGCTGGTCCGGCCAGGCCACGCGCGCGGCCGGAAGCATGAGGCGGGCCTTGGTGCCCTCACCGGGGCTCGATGCCGCCGTCACCTCGCCAGAATGGAGAAGTGCCACGCGCCTGGCAATGGGAAGGGCAAAGCCGCGCAAGCCCGTGATGGAGAGTTGCGGCTCGAACAGCTTGTCGCGCGGCTGCAAGCCGCCTGTTGCTGGCGATCGGCTGACGATGTCGATGGCCAGCGCCCGGTCCGGCAACCGGACCAGCTTCACGTCCACGATGCCGCCGGGCGTGGATGAGCGTACCGCCCACATCACGAGGCTTCCCACCGCCTGGCGGATGCGCTCGGCATCGCAGAACAGTTCGATCCCCGCCGGGATCGACACGGCGATGGTTGTGCCCGCCTCCTCGGCTGGCAGGAAGCAGAAGGCAAGCGCGGCCTTCAGCAGTTCCCCAGCGTCCACCTGCTGCTCGGTGAGCCGCAACCGGCCGCGTTCGAAGCGGATGTAGTCATGGAGTTGGCTGGCGAAGGTGAGAAGGCTGCGGCTGCCATCGAGGATGTGGCGGCGCGCCTCGTCATCGGCCATGGGGGGCAGGACCTCGGCGAAGCCCTTGAGGGTGGTGGCCGAGGTCCTGACCTCGTCGGCCACCGCTTCCAGCAGCCGGTGGGCGGGTGAATCCTGCCCGGCGTTCCGGAGAGGCGAGCGGCGTTCCACCATCGGATGCGCGGGAGAGCGGGTCGCCAGCGAACGCCAGTGCATGTACCAGCCCGAGGCGGCCAGCCCAAGGCTGGCCAGCAGGAAGATGGCGATCAGCAGGGCGCCCAGAACGTCGACGGCGGCATAGACCGCCACCGCCCCCGCCAGCAGCAGGGTGAACCCCCCGGCGGCGGCCAGTGCCGCCAGAACGGGCAATTTTCCCGGATCAATCCCAGGCAACAGGCGCATCGGACATCATATCCCTGCCAAAAGGCAAATTCTGGCCCAATATGATGTTTTGGCATTTTCAAGCCGTTAACGGCGGGGTAGTCACTGCCCGACGGCAGGTTTCGGCCAACAGGACGGGTTTCGAGATTTCCATGAACGTACTTCCCCAGGGCCACCCTCCATTCAAGGTGGGCAAGCTCGGCGTGTTGCTGATCAATCTCGGCACGCCCGAGGGCACGTCCTATTGGCCGATGCGCCGTTACCTTAAGGAATTTCTCTCCGACCGCCGGGTGATCGAGGTGAATCCGGTTCTCTGGTGGGTTCTGCTGAACGGAATCATCCTGTCGACCCGCCCCAAGAAGTCCGGCCATGCCTACGAGCAGATTTGGAACCGCGAGAGGAACGAGTCGCCCTTGAAGACCATCACCCGTTCCCAGGCGGAGAAGCTGGCAGCCAGGCTTTCGGACCTTTCCAACGTCATCGTCGACTGGGGCATGCGATATGGCCTGCCGCCCACCGCCGAGCGGATACAGGCACTCAAGGACCAGGGCTGTGACCGCATCCTGCTGTTCCCGCTCTATCCGCAATATTCGGCCTCCACCACCGCCACCGCGCTCGACAAGGCCTATGACGCACTCAAGACCACGCGCTGGCAGCCCGCCATCCGCACCGTGCCGCCCTATTTCGACAACCCCGCCCACATCGAGGCACTGGCGCTGTCGCTCGAGGCGCATCTCAAGACGCTGGACTGGGAGCCGGACCTCATCCTGGCTTCCTTCCATGGCCTGCCGAAGGACTACTTCATGGCGGGTGATCCCTATCACTGTCACTGCATGAAGACGGCCAGGCTTCTGGGCGAGCGGCTGAAACTGCCGCGCGAGAAGCTGCAGGTCGTGTTCCAGTCGCGCTTTGGCAAGGCCGAGTGGCTGCAGCCCTATGCGCAGCAGACGGTGGAGGACCTCCCGTCGAAGGGCGTCAAGAAACTGGTCATGATGTGCCCGGGCTTCGCAAGTGATTGCGTGGAGACGCTGGAAGAGGTGGCCATCGGCCTCAAGGAGACCTTCGAGGAAGCCGGCGGCGAGAAATTTTCGGTCGTCCCCTGCCTCAATGATTCCGATCCCTCCATCACCATGCTGGAAAGCATCGTCCGCAATGAATTGAAGGGCTGGCTCTAGCCCCTTGAAGTCGCCTGTCTTTGACGCCATCTTTCGTTCTCCGCGCAAGGCGGCTTCGGGGGACACGCGATGTATCAAGGCCTGAGCATTTTCGTCCTGGTGTTCCTGGCGGTGGTGATCTTCTATCTGCTGCGCGCCATCCGCATGGTGCCGCAAGGCTACAACTACACCGTCGAGCGCTTCGGCAAGTACATCGCCACGCTGCAACCGGGCCTGGGGATCATCGTCCCCTTCATCGACCGCATCGGCGCCAGGCAGAACATGATGGAGCAGGTGCTGGACATTCCCTCGCAGGAGGTCATCACCAAGGACAATGCCATGGTGAAGGTCGACGGCGTCACTTTTTACCAGTGTGTCGATGCAGCGCGCGCCGCCTACGAGGTGCGCAATCTGGAGAATGCCGTCATCAACCTGGTGATGACCAACATCCGCACCGTCATGGGCTCGCTCGACCTCGACAATCTGTTGTCGCAGCGCGACGAGATCAACCATCGCCTGCTCAACGTCGTCGACCAGGCCACCCAGCCCTGGGGCATCAAGATGAACCGCATCGAGATCAAGGACATCGCACCCCCGCGCGACCTGATCGACTCGATGGCCCGCCAGATGAAAGCCGAGCGTGACAAGCGCGCCGCGATCCTCGAGGCGGAGGGCCTGCGTCAGGCCGCCATCCTCAAGGCCGAAGGTGAAAAGCAGTCGGTGGTGCTCGAGGCCGAGGGCCGCAAGGAAGCGGCCTTCCGTGACGCCGAGGCGCGCGAGCGTTCTGCCGAGGCCGAGGCCAGGGCCACCGAGGTTGTGTCACAGTCGATCGCTGCGGGCGGTTCCCAGGCCATCAATTATTTCGTCGCCAACAACTACATCAAGGCGCTGGAGAGCCTTGCCTCCGCCCCGAACCAGAAGGTGCTGATGATGCCGATCGAGGCGTCGTCCTTCATCAGTTCGCTCTCCGGCATTGCCGAAATCGCCAAGGAGGCTTTCGGCGGCACGCCACCGAACCAGCCGCAGCGCAATCGCGGCAGCGTGCCGCCCACCGGCTCCGCGAAGTGAGATAGCGCGCCATGGAACAACTCTTCCCCTTCCTCGGCAACTGGGTGTGGTTCGTGGCAGCCGGAATCTTCCTGCTGCTCGAGCTGCTCTCGCCCGGCGTCTTCTTCATCTGGCTCGGCGTCGCCGCTGCGCTGACCGGCATCGCCGACAATATCCAGAACCTGCCGTGGCAGGGCGAGTTGGCCCTGTTCGCCGTGCTCGCCGTCGTGTCGGTCATCAGCGGCCGCCGCTTCTACAACGGCCCGGCGATGGAACCCGCCGACAACCCCTTTCTCAACCGCCGCCAGCTGGGCTACGTCGGCCGCAGCTTCACGCTTAAACAGCCCATCGTGAACGGCCGCGGCAAGCTGACGATCGAGGACACGGTGTGGGAGATCGAGGGACCGGAACTTGAGGCGGGCACGCGCATCAGGGTGACGGCGGTCAATGACATGACGCTTGTGGTGGCGGCGGGATAGAAGGATGAGGGCCCCTGTCGTTGCCCTAAACCAACCCGATCCGCAGCAGATCGTGGATGTGCACCAGTCCTACCGGCTTGTTCTCCGCGTCGATCACGAACAGGCTGGTGATCTTGCGCGAATTCAGCTGCTCCAGCGCTTCGGACGCCAGTGCGTCGGGCTCGATCGTCTTGGGTGCCTTGGTCATCACTGCACCCGCCGTGCGCTTCAAGAGGTCGGGTGACATGCTGCGGCGGAGGTCGCCGTCGGTGACGATGCCCATCAGCCGCCCCTCTGCGTCCGTCACGCCAAAGCAGCCATAGCTGCGCGTGGTCATCACGATCAGCACATCGGCCATGGCCATCGATTCAGGCCCGAGGGGCAATTCTTCCCTGGCGTGCATGATGTCGCGCACATGCTTCAGCTGCGCGCCCAGCTTGCCGCCGGGGTGGAACTTGCGGAAGTCATGCGCGCTGAAGCCCTTGTCCTCCAGCAGCGCAATGGCCAGCGCATCGCCCAATGCCAGCTGCAGCAGCGTCGATGTTGTTGGCGCCAGCCCATTGGGGCAGGCTTCCTTGGCGCGCGGCAACGGCAGCACGATGTCTGCTTCCTTGCCAAGCGTCGAGTCCGGCGCCGAGGTGATGGCGATCAGCGGCACCGCGAAGCGCTTGGCATAGGTGAGGATATCGCGCAGCTCCGGCGATTCGCCCGAATTGGAGATCATGATCACCACGTCGTCCGGCGTGATCATGCCAAGGTCGCCGTGGCTTGCTTCCGCCGGGTGCACGAAGCTCGCCGGCGTGCCGGTGGACGCGAGCGTGGCGGCGATCTTGCGCGCGATGTGGCCGCTCTTGCCCATGCCGGTCATCACCACGCGGCCCTTGGCCTTGCGGATCACTTCGACGGACTGCGTCAGCCCATCGCCCAAGGGCCCGTCGAGGGCGGCGATCAGCTGCTGCATGCCTTCGGTTTCGGTGAGGAGCGCCCGCCTGGCGGATTCACGCCACTGGGCCCTGAGCGGGACGGGATTGAGATGTCGGTTCGGCATGGCCGGGGTTCTAGACCTTTTGGCCAAGCGGTGCAAAGGCGCTGCAAGGGCTCTTGCCGACTGGAGTTACGCCACCCCATACCCCAGATTTCACTTTGCCCCGGCTTGGCCGGGCGAAGGTGAGTGGTCGTGCATGCTGGGGAGGGCTCTTTCCCCTAAACCCCGCCCTTCTCCGCCAGGATCTTCTTCAGCGCCTCGCGGAACCCCGGCCCCACGTCCGACCGGTCCAGCGCGAAGGCCACGTTCGCGGCGAGGAAGCCCACCTTGTCGCCGCAGTCATAGGTCGTACCGCGATACTTGAGGCCGTAGAAGCGCTCGCGCTGCATCAGCCGGATCATTGCGTCGGTGAGCTGGATCTCGCCGCCGGCGCCGGGTTCCTGTTTCTCGATCTCGCCGAATATTTCAGGTTGAAGGATATAGCGGCCGGAGATGATGAGGTTCGAGGGCGCATCGGCGCGCGTCTTCGGCTTCTCCACCATGCCGGTGATGGTGAAGGCATTGTCCGTCCAGTCCTTGGCCCCCACCACGCCGTAGCGGCTCACCTGTTCCCAGGGAACCTCCTCGACGGCCACCACGTTTCCACCGCCGTGGGACTGGTAGACGTCGATCATCTGCTTCAGGCAACCGGGGCTTGCATGCATCACCATGTCGGGAAGCAGCAGCGCGAAGGGCTCGTCCTTGACGATCTGGCGTGCGCACCACACGGCATGGCCCAGCCCCAGCGGCTCCTGCTGGCGGGTGAAGCTCGCCTGTCCGGCCTTGGGCAGGTCACGGGCCAAGGCATCGAGGTCCGCCTTCCTGCCGCGCGCGGCCAGCGTGGTATCGAGTTCGAAGGCCTTGTCGAAGTGATCCTCGATCACGGCCTTGCCGCGCCCTGTCACGAACACGAAGTGTTCGATCCCCGCTTCTCGTGCCTCGTCGACGGCCAGCTGGACCACCGGGCGGTCGACCACGGTGAGCATTTCCTTCGGCATGGCCTTGGTGGCAGGCAGGAAGCGGGTGCCGAGTCCCGCGACCGGGAAAACAGCAGTCTTGATCGGACGGACCATGAATAACCTCGTGATGACCTCGAAAGCCGCCCTGCACCCCGAACAAGGTTTGCTTTGGGCAGCCCCGGAAACTTCGCTACACTCTAGCCGCAGGAGATTTCAATGGCCATTCTTGTTACGGGCGGTGCGGGATACATCGGCAGCCACATGGTGCTGGCACTGGTCGAACGGGGCGAGGAGGTTGTCGTTCTCGACAATCTGTCGACCGGCATGTGGTGGGCCATCCTGCCGGAAGCCAAGCTGGTCGAGGGCGATATCGGCGATGAGGCGCTGCTCGACCGTGTCATGGCGCAGTACAGGTTCGATGCCGTGGTGCACTTCGCGGGCTCGATCGTGGTGCCGGATTCGGTCAGGGACCCGCTGGGCTATTATCTCAACAACACGGTGAAATCGCGCATGCTCATGGCCTGCGCGGTGAAGGCCCACATTCCACGCTTCATCTTCTCTTCCACCGCCGCCGTCTATGGCAACGTGCCCGCCGAGCCGGTGTTCGAGGACCGGCCGCCCGCCCCCGTCTCGCCCTATGGCTTCTCCAAGCTGATGACCGAACAGATGCTGAAGGATTCGGCGGTGGCCTATGGCCTGAAATACGTGGCGCTGCGCTATTTCAACGTGGCGGGCGGCGATCCGAAGGGCCGCATCGGCCAGTCCACGCCGCGCGCCACGCACCTCATCAAGGTCGCCTGCCAGACCGCACTTGGCCAGCGCGACCGGCTCGAGGTCTTCGGCACCGACTATGACACGCCGGACGGCACGTGCCTGCGTGACTACATCCACGTGAGCGACCTCATCGCTGCGCATGTCGATGCGCTGGAACATCTCCGCAGGGGCGGAGACAGCGGCATCTTCAACTGCGGCTATGGCAAGGGCTACTCCGTGCTGGAGGTCATCAAGGCGGTGGAACGGGTCAATGGTGCCGCCCTTCCCGTCACATATGGGCCCCGCCGGGCGGGCGATCCGGCGGCCATCGTGGCGGGTGCAAACCGCGTACGCGAGGTGCTGGGCTGGCAACCGAAATATGAAGATCTCGATTTCATCGTGGAAACGGCGCTCAACTGGGAGCGCAAACTGGCGCAGCGGAACACCACTGGCTGACGAACGCCCGATTGAGGCCGCATTTGGAGGCTGAAACGCTTGCCTGTAGAGTATTGGCGCGTCCGGGCCGGGCGCGCTCGAATCGTGGGGACATCATGGACCGGCGGATCTTCACCTCGCTTCTCGTGCTGGCGCCGTTTCTGGCGCGGCCCGCCCTTGCCGATGACCCCAAATTCGTGACCTTCATCCAGAACACGATCTGGCCGCGCATGAAGAAGGCGGGCGTGTCGAAGCAACTCTTCGATTCGGCTTTCGCCGGCATCACCGAGCCCGATCCGGCGGTACTGAAGCTCGCCGATAATCAACCCGAATTCACCTCCACGACGTCTGCCTATCTCGAAAAGGCGGTCACGCCGATCCGTATCGACACCGGCAAGACCAAGGCGCATGACGAGGAGAAACTGCTCGCCGCCATCGAGGCCAAGTATGGTGTGGACCGCTACATCGTGCTCGGCATCTGGGGCATGGAGTCGAACTTCGGCAAGCTGAAGGGCTCGATGAGCGTCATGCGCTCGCTGGCCACACTCGCCTATTCCGGCAGCCGCAGGAAATATGCCTATGAGCAGATGGTCGCCGCCTTCAAGATCCTGAAGTCAGGCATCGTGACGCCGGAAAACTTCGATGGCTCCTGGGCCGCTGCCATGGGCCACACGCAGTTCATACCGTCGTCTTACGTCTCCTACGCGGTTGACTGGACCGGTGACGGCAAGAAGGACATCTGGAACACCTATCAGGACGCTCTCGCCTCCACCGCCAATTACCTCGCCAAGGCCGGCTGGAAGATGGACCGGCCCTGGGGCTGGGAGGTGACGCTGCCCAAGGGCTTCAACGTGGCGCTCATCGGCCGCTCGCACTGGAAGACCGTGGCAGAATGGGAGAAGTTGGGGCTGAAGCGCGCTGATGGTGCCAAGTTTGGCTCGCTGAATGCCGATGCCTTCGTCATGGTGCCGCAGGGCGTCAACGGTCCACGCTTCCTCGTCACGAAGAATTTTCTCGCCATCATGGATTACAACCTGTCGCATTCCTATGCGCTGGCGGTTGGCCACCTTGCGGACCGCATCCGTGGCAAGGGTGAATTCGTGGCTTCATGGCCGGAGGTCAACTACGACCTCAGCTTCAAGCAGCGCGTCGAGTTGCAGAACCGCCTCAACGCGCTGGGCTTTGAAACGGGCGGCAATGACGGCCGCTTCGGCGCGCGCACCTATGAGGCGATCATCGCCTACCAGAAGAAGAACGGCCTGCCGCTCGATGGCGTGCCCTCGGTCAAGCTCCTGCAGTCGATCGAGAACAGCGGCTGATGAGGCTGGTCGCTGCCATTCTCGCCGCCCTTCTGCTATGCGCTGCTCCGGCCTTCGCGCAGACAGCGGCTACGCCGGTCATGGGCTCATCGGCGAGTGATACGGCAGACCAGCCAGCGGTGGCGGACCCACCCCCGCCGGCGGACCAGCCGGACCAGCCCGCACCCGCCGACCAGCCGCCCCCCACGGACGATCATCACATTGTCGAGATCCTGACGATCGGCGATGCGCTTGGGGGCGGGCTCGGCGCCGGCCTTGCCCGCGTCACCGAGGCCAGCGGCAACTACGACATATCGATCCGCTTCAATGAGGAATCAGGGCTTGCCCGCCCCGAGGTCTATGACTGGGTGGCCACGGTGCCGAAGATCCTCGAGGGCAACGCCTATGATGTGATCGTCGTCATGCTCGGCGCCAATGACCGGCAGATGATCCGCGACGGTGACATGCGCTACGAGTTCGGCACGCCCCAATGGACGGACGCCTACACCAGGCAGGCCAACCTGCTTCTCGATCAGCTCGCCGCCGCCAAGGCCCGCGTCATCTGGGTGGCGCCGCCGCCGATGCGCGACCCGGACTATGATGCCGCGATGAAGACCATCGCCGCGCTGCAGAAGAGCCTCGTCGAAAAGCGCGGCATGACCTTCCTCGACCTGCGCCCGCAGTTCACGAACCCGGACGGCAGCTATACCGACTCGACGACAGACGGCGCCGCGAACATCATCAAGCTGCGCGGGCGTAACGGCAGCTCCTTCTTCAAGGCAGGCAACAACCTGATGGGCCAGAAGGTGCTCGCCGCCATCGAGGTGGTCGAGCCCCCTGTCGCTGACGACACCTCCGACAGCCCGGCTGCCGAGAAGACGTCGCGTCTGGACAGTCCCGAGGCCAACAAGTCCGATTCCGAAGCCAAGCCCGATGCCGTGCCGCTGTTCGGCCAGGCCGTGATGGACGGTGCGCCCTATACCGTGCAACCGGAGGGCGTCACCGCCAATGCCATCCTTCTGGCAGCGGGCGACATGGGCCCGGAGGCCGCCCTCAAGACACTGCGCGACATCGCCCCAACGGGGAGCGGTGCCGAACGCCTGTTCAAGCTCGGCAGCCCCGCGGCAGCGCCGGCAGGCAGGGCGGATGACTTCGCTGCGCCTGCGCCCTGATCACCCCTGGTGACGTTCATCTTGCCCCGTCTGGACAGGGGCATCCTTTCTCGTGGCTGCAAAAAGGATCGCCGGGTCAAGCCCGGCGAAAGTGAATCTTGGGAATGGCGGAAAAGATTGTGCGCCTCACCGCGGCAGCGTGGTCGATCCCATCAGGTATTCGTCCACCGCGCGCGCCGCCTGGCGGCCTTCGCGGATGGCCCAGACGACGAGCGACTGGCCGCGCCTCATGTCACCGGCCGAGAACACTTTCGGCACCGACGTCTTGTAGTTTGCGACGTTGGCTTCGACATTGCCGCGCCCGTCGGTCTTGACGTCCAGCGCCTTCAGCAGCCCCTCGTGCACGGGCGAGACGAAGCCCATGGCAAGCAGCACCAGGTCAGCCTTGAGTTCGAACTCGGAGCCGGGGATTTCCTTCATCGCCTGATCGACGCGCACGCAGTGGAGCTTCGTCACCTGGCCGTTCTCGCCGGAGAACGACTTGGTGAGCACCGAGAACTCGCGGTCGGCGCCTTCCATGTGGGACGAAGAGGTACGCAGCTTCAAGGGCCAGTTCGGCCAGGTGAGCAGCTTGTTCTCCTTCTCCGGCGGCTTCGGCATCACTTCGAGTTGCTCGACCGAGAGTGCGCCCTGGCGCACCGAGGTGCCGATGCAGTCGGAGCCCGTGTCACCACCGCCGATCACCACGACATGCTTGCCATCCGCGAGGATCGGCCGGTTGTCGTGCGGTGCTTCCTTGCCCACGCGGCGGTTCTGCTGCGGCAGGAATTCCATGGCGAAATGCACGCCCGCAAGGTCGCGGCCCGGAATGGGCAGATCGCGCGGCTTCTCGGAGCCACCCGAGAGGACCACGGCATCGAAGCTGTCGATCAGCTGCCGGGCATCCTGCGTCACGCCGATGTGCGCGCCATAGTGGAATATCACGCCTTCCGCCTCCATTTGCGCCACGCGGCGGTCAATGAGGTGCTTCTCCATCTTGAAGTCGGGGATGCCATAGCGCAGAAGGCCACCGGCCCTGGCGTTCTTCTCGAACACATGCACCGTGTGCCCGGCGCGGGCGAGTTGCTGCGCGGCGGCAAGGCCCGCCGGGCCGGAACCGATGACGGCCACCTTCCTTCCCGTATTGTCGCCATAGGATTCCGGCTTGATCCAGCCGTTCTCCCAGGCACGGTCGACGATGGCGCATTCGATGGTCTTGATGGTGACCGGCGTATCCTCGAGGTTCAGCGTGCAGGAGGCCTCGCAAGGAGCAGGGCAGACGCGGCCGGTGAACTCGGGGAAGTTGTTGGTGGAGTGCAGATTGCGCGAGGCCTCTTCCCAGTTGCCCAGATAGACAAGGTCATTCCAGTCGGGGATCTGGTTGTTCACCGGGCAGCCGGTGTGACAGAACGGAATGCCGCAGTTCATGCAGCGCGCCGCCTGGTTCTTGACCGCTTCCGCCGACAGCGGAATAACAAACTCGCTGTAGTTGCGCACCCGGTCGGCGGCTGGCGTATACTTGCGGTCCTGCCGCTCGATCTCGAGGAAACCTGTAATCTTTCCCATCTTATGCGCTCCTCTTCACGCCGATCGTCATGCCGTCGCTGGTCTTCTGTGCGGTTTCGAGTTCCTTGAGCGCGCGGGCATATTCCACCGGCATCACCTTCACGAACCTCGGCAGGAAGGTGGCCCAGTTGTCGAGAATGTCCCTGGCCCGCGTCGAGCCCGTGTATTTCACGTGGCGGCTCAGCAGCTCGCGCACCCGTTCGGCATCATGCCGGTCCATGTGCGAGGTAACGTCAACAAGCCCGTGGCTGATCAGGTCGCCTGTTGCATGCAGCAGCTTCTCGGTGGTCTTCTCCTCCGCCGGAACCGGCTGCAGGTCGACCATGGAGAGGTTGCAGCGCTTGGCGAAGTCACCCGCCTCGTCGAGCACATAGGCCACACCGCCCGACATGCCCGCGGCGAAGTTGCGGCCCGTCTCGCCGATGACCAGCACCACGCCACCCGTCATGTATTCGCAGCCGTGGTCGCCGACGCCCTCGACCACCGCAATGGCGCCGGAGTTCCGCACCGCGAAGCGCTCGCCCGCAACGCCGCGCAGATAGCATTCGCCGGTGATCGCGCCATAGAGCACTGTGTTGCCGACGATGATGGACTTCTCCGGCACGAAGCCGATCTTGTCCCTCGGGCGGACGATCAGCTTGCCACCCGACAACCCCTTGCCGACATAGTCATTGCCTTCGCCGGTCAGTTCGAGCGTCACGCCCTTCGCCGCCCAGGCGCCGAAGCTCTGGCCCGCGATGCCATTGAATTTCACCGTGATGGTGTCTTCCGGCAGCCCGGCATGGCCGTAGCGCTTGGCGACCTCGCCTGACAGCATGGCACCCGCCGTGCGGTCATAGTTGTGGATCTCGGCGTTGATCACCACCGGCGTGCCGTTCTCGAGCGCGGGCATCGCCTCGGCGATCAGCTTGCGATCGAGGATCTTGTCGATGCCATGGTCCTGCGCGCTCACCTTCCTGGTGGCGACAGGAGCCACGACGTCGGGCCTGGCGAAGATCTTCGCGAAGTCGAGGCCGCGCGCCTTCCAGTGGGCAATCGCCGTGGTCTGGTCGAGCCAGGAGGTTTCGCCAACGAGTTCGTCGAAGTTTTTCACCCCCATCGCCGCCATCAGCTCGCGCAGTTCCTCGGCGACGAAGAAGAAGTAGTTGATGACGTGCTCGGGCTGGCCCTTGAAGCGCTTGCGCAGCTCCGGGTCCTGCGTGGCAACACCCACGGGGCAGGTGTTGAGATGGCACTTCCGCATCATGATGCAGCCCGCGGCAATCAGCGGCGCGGTGGCGAAGCCGAATTCGTCGGCACCCAGCAGTGCCGCGATCAGCACATCGCGCCCGGTGCGGATGCCGCCATCTGCCTGCACGGCGATGCGGCCACGGAGATCGTTGGCCACCAGCGTCTGCTGGGTTTCAGCAAGGCCGATCTCCCACGGCAGGCCCGCATGCTTGATGGACGTCAGCGGCGATGCGCCCGTGCCGCCCTCATAGCCCGAGATCGTCACATGGTCGGCATGCGCCTTGGAGACGCCCGCGGCCACGGTGCCCACGCCAACCTCTGACACGAGCTTGACGGAGACTTGCCCCGCCGGGTTCACGTTCTTCAAGTCGAAGATCAGCTGGGCCAGGTCCTCGATCGAATAGATGTCATGGTGCGGCGGCGGCGAGATGAGGCCGACGCCCGGTGTCGAGTGGCGCACCTTGGCGATGGTGGCATCCACCTTGTGGCCGGGCAGCGGGCCGCCCTCGCCGGGCTTGGCACCCTGCGCCATCTTGATCTGCATCATGTCGGAGTTGACGAGATATTCCGTCGTGACACCGAAGCGGCCGGAGGCCACCTGCTTGATCGCCGAGCGCATCGAGTCGCCATTGGCCAGCGGCGTGTAGCGGTCGGATTCTTCGCCACCTTCGCCGGTGTTCGACTTGCCGCCGATGCGGTTCATGGCAATGGCCAGCGTCGTGTGCGCCTCGCGGCGGATCGAGCCATAGGACATGGCCCCCGTCGAGAAGCGCTTGACGATGCTCGCGGCGGATTCGACCTCCGCGATGTCGATCGCCTTGCGCCCCATCTCCTCGGCGGTGCGGATGCGGAACAGCCCGCGCATGGTCTTCAGCCGCTCGGACTGCTCGTTCACCGCCTTGGCGAAAGCGACATACTTGTCCTTGGCATTGCCGCGCACTGCGTGCTGCAGGTTGGAGATGGTGTCGGAATTCCACACATGCGCCTCGCCGCGCATGCGCTGGGCATAATCGCCGCCAACATCCAAGGCCGCACGGAACACCGGGTTCTCGCCAAAGGCATTCTCGTGGCGGCGGAAGGCTTCCTCGGCGATTTCGAGCAGGCCCACGCCCTCGATCTGCGTTGCCGTGCCGGTGAAGTACTTCCTTACGAAGTCGGTGGAGAGGCCCACCGCATCGAAGATCTGCGCACCGCAATAGGACTGGTAGGTCGAGATGCCCATCTTGGACATGACCTTCAGGATGCCCTTGTCGACTGCCTTGATGTAGCGCTTCACCGCTTCATAGGCCGTGATCTTCTCCTCGAGCGTGGGGAGCATGTCCTCCAGCGTCTCGAAGGCAAGATAGGGATTGATGGCTTCCGCGCCATAGCCCGCGAGCGCACAGAACTGGTGCACCTCGCGCGCCTCGCCGGTCTCGACCACGAGGCCCACTTGCGTGCGCAGTCCCTTGCGGATCAGGTGGTGATGCGTGGCCGACGTCGCCAGCAGGGCCGGGATCGGCACGCGCTCGGCGGAAACCGCACGGTCGGACAGGATGATGATGTTGTAGCCATCCTTCACCGCCCGCTCGGCGAGAGCACAGACGGAGTCGAGGGCCGCTTCCATGTAGTTGTGGCCGTTGGCCACGTCATAGGTGATGTCGATGGTCGCGGTGCGGAACGGGTTGTCGGCCACCGCACCGATGGTGCGGATGCGCTCGAGGTCCTCGTTCGTCAGGATCGGCTGGGCCACTTCGAGGCGCATGTGCGTCGAGGTGCCCTTCAGGTCCAGCAGGTTTGGGCGCGGCCCGATGAAGGAGACGAGCGACATCACCAGTTCCTCGCGGATCGGGTCGATGGGCGGGTTCGTAACCTGCGCAAAGTTCTGCTTGAAATAGGTGTCGAGCATCTTGGGCCGGTCGCTGAGCGCCGAGATCGGCGCGTCATTGCCCATGGAGCCCACGGCCTCCTGTCCCGTCTGTGCCATCGGCGCCATCAGGATCCTGAGGTCCTCCTGCGTGTAGCCGAAGGCCTGCTGCCGGTCGAGCAGCGGCACGGTGGAATGCGCGCGGCGCGTCTTGGACGCGGGCAGGTCCTTCAGAACAATCTGCGTGCGCTTCAGCCACTCCTTGTAGGGGTGGGCGGTGGAGAGCTGCTTCTTCAACTCCTCATCCGCGATGATGCGCTTCTGTTCGAGGTCGATGAGCAGCATCTTGCCCGGCTGCAGGCGCCACTTGTGGGTGATGTGCTCTTCGGCAAACTGCAGGCAGCCCATTTCGGAGGCGAGCAGGATGTGCCCGTCATCGCTCGTCATGTAGCGCGACGGGCGCAGGCCGTTGCGATCCAGCGTGGCGCCAATCATCTTGCCGTCGGTGAACACCATGGCGGCGGGGCCGTCCCACGGCTCCATGAGGGCGGCGTGATATTCGTAGAAGGCGCGGCGGTCCTCGTCCATCAGCGGATTGCCCGCCCAGGCCTCGGGGATCAGCATCATCATTGCGTGGGGAAGAGAGTACCCCCCCATGGTCAGGAATTCGAGCGCGTTGTCGAAGCACGCCGTGTCCGACTGGCCCTCATAGGAGATCGGCCAGAGCTTGGAGAGGTCCTCGCCCAGAATGTCGGAGCGCATGTTGGCCTGGCGCGCGGCCATCCAGTTGTAGTTGCCGCGCACCGTGTTGATTTCGCCATTGTGGCAGACGAAGCGATAGGGGTGCGCCAGCGGCCAGGAAGGGAAGGTATTGGTCGAGAAGCGCTGGTGCACCATCGCAAAAGCGCTTTCGAGGCGCTCGTCCTCGAGGTCGCGATAATAGGCGCCCAGGTCCTTGCCGAGCACCAGGCCCTTGTAGACCAGCGTGCGGGCCGAGACTGAGACCGGATAATAGGTTCGGGCCTTGGCGCCCAGCACTTCCAGCACGCGGTTGGAGACGACCTTGCGGCAGACGAAGAGCTTGCGCTCGAAATGCGCCTCGTCGCGGATCGTGGGGCCGCGGCCGATGAACAGCTGGCGGTGGAAGGGCTCGGTGCCCTTCACCGAATATCCGAGCACGGTGGAATCGACCGGTACGTCGCGCCAGCCGAGAACCTTCAGGCCCTCCTCGCGGGTCGTTTCCCACCAGATGCGCTCCACGTCCTGGCGGTAGACGGGCTCGCGCGGCATGAACAGCTGGGCCACGCCATAATGGCCTGCGGCGGGCAGCTCGAAGCCCAGGCGCCTGGCCTCCTCGGCGAAGAAGCCATGCGGGATCTGCAGCATCAGCCC
Source organism: Bradyrhizobiaceae bacterium (assembly GCA_947475225.1). GTDB lineage: Bacteria > Pseudomonadota > Alphaproteobacteria > Rhizobiales > Aestuariivirgaceae > Aestuariivirga. Next base: position 227 of record CANJMQ010000024.1, on the reverse strand, counting down.
CGCACCGTCGCCTGCCTTGGGGTCGGCACCCACCGCACCGCGATGCTCGAGGTTCTTCAGGATGGACAGGCCATCGGCCACCATGCGGTGGCTCTTCACATTCTGGATATTGGCGATGAGGCCGATGCCGCAGGCATCATGCTCGTTGCGCGGGTCATAAAGACCATGCGCCTCCGGAAGACCTTCTGGCCGGTATTGAATGTTCATGGCCAACTCTCCTTGCCTCG
>CANJMQ010000023.1 GCA_947475225.1 Bradyrhizobiaceae bacterium | reverse complement strand
GGCGATGTCTTCCGTCACCGGCTGGATCTGCACGCCCAGCCAGCCGCGGGTGACCTTGCCGTTCTCCTTCAGGCTCTCGATGACGTTCTCGGCGGTGGACGCCGGGATGGCGAAGCCGATGCCGACGGAACCACCCGAGGGAGAGAAGATCGCGGTGTTGATGCCGACGACTTCGCCCTCGAGGTTGAAGGCCGGGCCGCCCGAGTTGCCGCGGTTGATGGCGGCGTCGATCTGCATGAAGTTGTCATAGGGGCCCGAGCCGATGTCACGGCCGAGTGCCGAGACGATGCCGGTCGTGACCGTACCGCCGAGGCCGAAGGGATTGCCCACCGCCATCACCCAGTCGCCGACGCGCGGCTCATCCTTGGTGAAGGCGACGTAGTCGAACTTCTTGTCCTTGGCGTCGATCTTGATCAGCGCCAGATCCGTCTTGGGATCGGTACCGATGACTTCGGCCTTGTATTCGGTGCCGTCCTTCATGGTCACCGACACCTGGTCGGCGTCCTTGACGACGTGGTTGTTGGTCACCGCATAGCCGTCAGCCGAGATGATGAAGCCGGAGCCCATCGCCATGCCGCCGTTCGGGTGCGAATCCTCGCCGTCACCGCCCTGGTCGCCCTGGCCCTGGCCCTGGCCGAAGCCCGGCATGTTCTTGAACTGCGGGAACTGCTTGAAGAAGTCTTCCATGCCGCCCGGCATCTGCTTGCCCTGCGCCTGATCACCTTCGGTGGCGGCGACATTGGCATACTTCACCTGCACGCTGACGACGGCAGGCATGACCTGGTCGACGAGGTCGGCAAAGCCCTTGGACGGGTCGATGGCAGCGGCATGCAGCTGGTTCTGCGCGACGGCAGGGGTCGAGGGAAGAACCGACACGGTGGCCACGAGGGCCGTGGCGGCCATCAGTCCGGCGGCGAAGGCACCGAGCGTCTTGGTCTTGGGCGAGGACATTTCCTTGGTCTCCATCGAGTGTTGTTGTTCGATGAGCCCAAGCTAGGGTGCCGCTCCTTACGGCCACCTGTCCGTAACATGAAACTTCGGTAAGTCTTGCGGCAAGCCAGAGGCTATTGCATGGCCCGTTCAAGGGCGCGCTTCTCATCCTCGGAAAGCGGCGTCTCGGGGCCCACGCTGGCCCGCTTCCGGCGCAGGATCATCGCCGCTCCGGCGATCAGCAACACGGCGAAAGGCGTGCCCCAGAGAATCAGCGTCTCCGGCTCGAAGCGCGGCTTCAGCAGCACGAACTGGCCGTAGCGCGCGACGACATAGTCCAGCACCTGCGCATCCGACTTGCCCGCCGTCAGCTGCTCGCGCACCAGGGTTCTCAGGTCCTTGGCGAGCGGCGCTTCCGAATCATCGATCGACTGGTTCTGGCAGACGAGGCAGCGCAGCTGGGCGGAGATCGCGCGTGCCCGCCCTTCGAGCGCCGGGTCCTTCAGCTGCTCATCAGGGGTGAGCGCAAAGGCAGGCGACACGGCCATGACGAAGGCCATGATGGCGAGCAGCTTCCTCATTCCGCCGGCACCGCCTGCAGGCTGGCCGCGCGTTTCGGCGCCCCGACCCTGTAACGCCGGTCGGAGATCGACAGCAACCCGCCCGCGAACATCACCGCCGCACCCAGCCAGATGAAGTTGACGAAGGGGTTGTAATACATGCGCATGGCGCGCGCCCCGCCCGTCGTCTCATCGCCCATCACCACATACACGTCACCGTGCCAGGTCTGGTACAGTCCCACCTCGGTGGTGGGCATGCCGGATGGCCTGAAGATGCGCTTCTCGGAATGCAGCGTCGCCAGCTCGCGGTCACCCTCCTTGAGAAGGAAGGTGCCCACGCGGCCGGAGTAGTTGGGCCCGGTCAGCGGCCCTTCACCCTGGAAAGTCACGGCGTATTTGCCGACAGGTGTCGACTCGCCCGGCTTCAGCGCCACGATCACCTCGACGCGCCACAGCGAAATGGCGATGACGCCGGCCACCAGGATGCCCACGCCCGCATGCGCCACAGCCGTGCCAATGGCCGAGCGCGGCAGGCCCACGAGCCGGTGCCAGCTGGTGGCCAGCGGCACCTTGAACAGAGCCACCTTGGCGGCAACATCGGCGATGGCGCCAAACACCAGCCAGGCCGCAACGGCCATGCCGACAGGGGCGAGCCAAGGCCCCCGCACATTGAGCGCGAAGACGATCACACCAACCAGAAGGGCAAGAACGAGGGCGAGCCAAAGCCGCCTGACCGCGAGCCCGGCGTCGCCGCGCTTCCAGGCGAGGAAGGCGCCAAGCGGCACGAGCAGCAGCAGCGGCAGGATGATCGGCCCGAACGTGAGATCGAAATAGGGTGGGCCGACCGAGATCTTGTCGCCCGTCAGCGTTTCCAGCGCCAGCGGATAGAGAGTGCCCACGAACACCGCGAGGCTGGCCACGCAGAGCAGCAGGTTGTTGAGGACGAGGCTCCCCTCGCGGCTCACCGGTGCGAAGAGGCCACCTGCCTTCAGTTGCGGCGCACGCCACGCGAACAGCGAGAGCGAGCCGCCGATGAACACGCAGAGGATCATCAGGATGAAGGCGCCGCGCTGCGGATCCACCGCGAAGGCATGAACTGACGTCAGCACGCCGGAGCGCACCAGGAAGGTGCCGACGAGGGAGAGCGAGAAGGCGAGGATCGACAGCAGCACCGTCCAGATCTTCAGCGCATTGCGCTTCTCGACAACGACGGCAGAATGGATCAGCGCCGTGGCGACCAGCCACGGCATGAGGCTGGCGTTCTCCACCGGGTCCCAGAACCAGTAGCCGCCCCAGCCGAGTTCATAATACGACCACCACGAGCCCATGGCGATGCCCACCGTGAGGAACATCCACGCGACCAGCGTCCACGGCCTGACCCAGCGCGCCCAGGCGGCGTCCACGCGGCCCTCGATCAGGGCGGCCACCGCGAAGGCGAAGGCGATGGAGAGGCCGACATAGCCCGAATAGAGGAAGGGCGGATGGAAGGCCAGGGCCGGGTCCTGCAGGATCGGGTTGAGCCCGTTGCCCTCGATCGGCGGCGGATCAACACGCGTGAAGGGGTTCGACGTCAGCACGATGAAGAGCAGGAAGGCGAGCCCGATGGACCCTTGAATGGCCAGCACGCGGGCGCGCAGTTCCAGCGGCAGGTTCTGCCCGAACAGCGCCACCGCCGCGCCATAGAGAGCGAGAATCAGCACCCACAGCAGCATGGAGCCTTCATGGTTCCCCCACACGCCGCTGATCTTGTAGAGCAAGGGCTTGGCCGAATGCGAGTTCTCGACGACGTTCAGCACCGAGAAGTCCGACACGATATAGGCATGCATCAGCGCGCCGAAGGCGATGGCGATGAGGATCAGTTGCAGCACGGCCGCCGAAATTCCGGACCGCATCGCCGCCACGTCGCCCCTCTGTGCGCCCCACAGCGGCACCACGAACTGGAAAAGCGCCACGCCCAGGGCGAGGATCAATGCGAAATGGCCTATTTCTGAGACGCTGATCATTGCCCTGCTCCCTTGCCGAGCTTTACACCCTTGGCCTTCAGGCTTTCGGCGAGTTCGCGCGGCATGTAGTTTTCGTCATGCTTGGCCAGCACCGTGTCGGCCACGAAGCTGCCATCGGGCTGCAGCCTGCCCTCCGTCACCACGCCCTGCCCCTCGCGGAACAGGTCCGGCAGAATGCCGTCATAACTCACCGTCACGGTCTTGAGCGTGTCGGTCACGCCGAAGCTCGTCAGCGTGCCAGGGCCTTTCTTGACGCTGCCCTTTTCCACCATGCCGCCGAGGCGGATGCGCTGGCCCACCTGCACATGAGTGTCGGCGAGGTCGCTCGGCGTATGGAAGAATGTGATGGTGCCGGACAGCGCATAGAGCACGAGGCCGGTGGCGAGGCCCAGCACGGCAAGGCCGCCGAGGATCAGGGACAGGCGCTTCTGCTTCCGTGTCATTCGATGCTCATTTCCTTGCCGAGCGCCGAAATCTGCGCCAGCGCGTCCTGGTTGCCGTTGAACTGCTCCAGCGCCTTCTTGTACGCAGCCTTGGCCTTGTCCGTGTCACCCAGCACGCTGCGGGCGCGGATCAGCCGCAGCCAGCCATCAAGATTATCCGGGTTTGCGGCGAGTTTCTGGTCGAGGCCGTCGACCATCGAGCGGATCATCGCCTGCTGGTCATCCGCACTCATGCTGGAAGCGTTCGCCATGGTCTGCTGGTCGAGTGCAGGGGGCTTGGCGCTCATGTCCTGCATCTCGGCCAGCAGCATCGGCCGCCACGCCGCATCGGCGGGCGTGTCCTTGAGGAAGGCGTCGAAGGCCGCCTTGGCCTCATCCGTCTTGCCCTCCTGCTTCAGCGCCAGCGCATCATAGAAGCGCGCCTTGGGGAGCTTGGGGTCGATGGCGAGGGCCTGTCTGAACAGCTCATGCACCGGGGCGGGCACCATGCCCTGGTTGGCCATCACCTTCGCCTCCGCATAGTCCGAGATGTTCGCGGCATCAGGCGGCGAGAGCCTTACGATGTTGCGGTATGCCTCCACCGCGTCGTCCCAGCGCATGGCGCGGCGATAGGCGGGGGCAAGGATCTGCCAGCCCTGCAGGTCATCCGAATTGGTCTGGAGGTGCTGTTCCACCTTGGCGATCAGCGCTTCCATGTCGCCGTTCTTCTCGGCATTCTCCATGCGCCAGGCATGCGGCACATCGGCAAGCTGCGGATTGCCGGCCTTGAGATAGAGCGGCAGCGCCACGGCGGGCACGATCAGCGTGGCGGCAATCGCCGCCCAGGCCAAGCCCGAAACGCGTCGTCGCCCGGGCTCCTGCGCCGCGGCGATCAGGCGGCGGGAGATTTCATTGCGCGCCGCATCGGCCTCGGCCTGGCCGATAGTCCCGCGCGCAACGTCACGGTCGAGCTCCGCCAGCTGGTCACGGAACACCGCCTGGTCATAGGCCGCACGCTCCGCGACACTCTCCGCAGGCTTGGTTCTGACAACAGGCCAGAGAAGCGCGCCGAGCACGGCGGCGGTCATGGCCGCAAAGACGATCCAGATCATGTTGATCCATGAGATATTCCCTTAAGGCCTATTAAAGCAATTCATCTCCTTGGGGCAATTACCGGTCGCATTGTCGCACGACGGCCCCCTGGCGTCGGAAAAGCCTTTGTTCGGCCACAGGGGTTGCGTTAGAAAACGCCCCAGTTGCAAGGAATTCACCCATGAAGCCGCGCTATTCCGTCTTTTCCCTCGCGCGAAACGCGATGAATTACCACAAGGACTGGGAACGGGCCTGGCGCTCGCCCACTCCGAAGCCGGAATATGACGCCGTCATCGTCGGCGCCGGCGGCCATGGGCTGGCCACCGCCTATTACCTCGCCAAGAACCACAAGATGACCAACATCGCGGTGGTCGAGAAGGGCTGGCTGGGCGGCGGCAACACCGGGCGCAACACGACGATCATCCGCTCCAACTACCTCCAGGACCCATCGATCGCCATCTATGAGCTCGCCCGCTCGCTCTACGAGGACCTGTCGCAGGACCTGAACTACAACGTCATGTTCTCTCCTCGCGGCGTCTTGATGCTGTGCCAGACGCAGCACGAGTTCCGCGCCTTCCAGCGTACCGCGCATGCCAACCGCCTCGCCGGGCTGGACTGCCGCATGGTGACGCCGCAGGAGGTGAAGGAGATCGTCCCGATCATCAACGACGATCCGAACTGCCGCTACCCGATCCTTGGCGCATACTACCAGCCGCGAGGCGGCACCGGCCGCCATGACGCGGTGGCCTGGGGCTATGCCCGTGGTGCTGACGCCATGGGCGTCGACATCATCCAGAACTGCGAAGTGACCGGCATCCAGCGCGATGGCGGCCAGGTCGTGGGCCTCGAAACCACGCGCGGCGTGATCAGGACAAAGAAGATCGGCGTCGTTACCGCCGGCAACGTCTCCACCGTCATGGACATGGCGGGCGTGCGCATGCCGATCGAGAGCCAGTGCCTGCAGGCACTGGTCTCCGAGCCCATCAAGCCGGTCATCGATTGCGTGGTCATGGCCAACACGGTGCATGGCTACATGAGCCAGTCCGACAAGGGTGAACTCGTGATCGGCGGCGGCACCGACCCCTACAACAACTATTCGCAGCGCGGCTCCTTCCCCGCACTCGAGCACACGGTGGCGGCGCTGGTCGAAACCTTCCCGATCATCTCGCGCCTGCGCATGCTCCGCATGTGGGGCGGCATCGTCGACATGACGGGTGACCGCTCGCCGATCATCTCCAAGACGCCGGTGGACGGGCTCTTCGTCAACTGCGGCTGGGGTACGGGCGGCTTCAAGGCCATTCCGGGCTCGGGCTGGGTCTTCGCCGACACCATCGCCAATGACCGGCCCCACCCCATCGCCGAGCCCTTCGGCCTCAACCGCTTCCAGGAAGGCCGCCTGATCGACGAATCCGTCGCCGCCGCGGTCGCCCACTAGGAGTATCGCCGATGCTAGCCGTCAAATGCCCCGTCTGCGGCGCCGAAGGTGACGAGACGGATTTCCACGCCGGTGGCCAGGCCCATATCCGCCGCCCCGCCACCCATGACCCGGCACATGTGACGGACGAGGAGCAGCGCAACTACCTCTTCATCCGCATCAACCCCAAGGGCCTGCATTTCGAGCGCTGGCGCTGCGACCGCGGCTGCGGCAAGTGGTTCCACGCCGCGCGTGACACTGTGACCATGGAATTCAAGGCCTTCTACGGCGTCACCGAACTGCCGCCCGCCGATGTCATCGCCCAGGCCAAGGGCCAGTGGGCCGAATACTTCGCCAATCGCCTGACGTCGGAGAGCAAGGCATGAGCAAGCCATATCGTCTCTCGACCGGCGGGCGCTTCGTCGACCGCGCGAAGAAGGTCTCCTTCACCTTCGATGGCAAGACCGTCACCGGTTTCCAGGGCGACACCGTCGCCTCCGCCGTGCTGGCGTCGGGCCAGCGCGTCTTCGGCCGCAGCTTCAAGTATCACCGCCCGCGCGGTGTGGTGGGCCTGGGCTCCGAAGAAATGAACGCGCTCATCGGCGTCGGCCTCGGTGCGCGGCATGAGCCGAACCTGCGTGCAACCCAGATCGAGATCTTCAATGGCATGGCGGCCGTCTCGCAGAACCGCTGGCCGTCACTGACCTTCGACATCGGCGCCGTCAACAACGCGTTCTCGCGCTTTCTGCCCGGCGGCTTCTACTACAAGACATTCATGTGGCCGCAGTCGTTCTGGAAGCACGTCTATGAGCCCTTCATCCGGCGTGCGGCGGGCCTCGGCAAGGCGCCGGAAGGCCGCGACCCCGACACCTATGAGCAGATCCACGTTCATTGCGACGTGCTGGTGATCGGCGGCGGTGTCGCCGGCCTCGCCGCTGCGGAAGCCGCCGCGGCCAATGGCGCCAAGGTCATCATCGCGGACGAGAACCCGCATCTGGGCGGCCTTGCCGACATCTCGGGCGGCGCCATTGACGGCCAGTCGCTGCCCGACTGGTCCGCGGCCACTGGCGCCAAGCTCTACGCCGCCGAAAACGTGCATGTGCTGAACCGCACCACCGTGGTCGGCCACTGGCACCACAACTTCGTCATGCTGTTCGAGCGCGTGGCGGACCATGATCCAGCCCTGCTCTCGCAGGGCGTGCCGCGCCACCGCTTGTGGAAGGTACGCGCGCATCAGGTGATCCTCGCAACGGGCTCCATCGAGCGGCCCATCGCATTCGCCAACAACGACCGTCCGGGCGTCATGCTCGCGAGCGCCGCGCGCGGCATGGTCGAGCGCTATGGCGTGGCGCCAGGCTCCAACGGCGTGGTCTTCACGAATAACGATGACGCCTACCAGACGGCACTCGTGCTGAAGGATGCAGGGATCGGCGTCCGCGTCGTCGACTCGCGCGGCCGTGCCGAAGGCGCGCTCCCCAACAAGGCGCGCGAAATAGGCATCCAGGTCGACACGGGCTCCGTCATCTCGGCGGTGAACACCAGCTGGGGCGGCCTCAACATCACCGACGTCAAGATCGCCTCCTACCGCAGGGGCCAGGGCCGGGTGATCAAGGAGACGAAGGCCGAGGCCGATTTTGTCGCCATGTCCGGCGGCTGGAACCCGGCACTGCATCTCTGGTGCCACAATGGCGGCAGGATCCACTTCGACGACAAGCTGCAGGCCTTCCGCCCCAAGGAGCACCACGACAGGATCGTGGCCATCGGTGCGGCGAACGGCACATTTGGCCTGTCGCAGATTTTGACCGAGGCCATTCACGCGGGCTCGAAGCTTGCAGGCTCCGGCAAGGTGCACCCCGTTCCTGCCGCCGTTCAGGCCGATGAGCGCCCGCTGGAGCCCATCTGGTTCGCGCCGGCGACGGCCAAGTACAATGAAGGCAACAAGCACTTCATCGACTACCAGAACGACGTGACGGCGGCCGACCTCGAACTCGCCCAGCGCGAAGGCTACGAGTCGGTGGAGCACACCAAGCGCTACACCACCTTCGGCATGGCCACCGACCAGGGCAAGACATCGAACATCAACGGCCTTGGCGTGATTGCCGAAGCCAGCGGCAAGACCATTCCGGAAGTCGGCATCACCACCTTCCGCCCGCCCTACACGCCGTTCTCCTTCGGCTCCGTGGCCGGCGTGCTCACCAAGGACCTGTTCCTGCCGATCCGCCGCACCGCCATCTACCAATGGCATGTGGACCATGGCGCGGTGTTCGAGCCGGTGGGCCAGTGGCGCCGCGCCTACACCTATCCGCGCAATGGCGAGACCAACCACCAGTCGATCGACCGCGAGATCCTCGCCGTGCGCAACGCAGTGGGCCTGCTCGATGCCTCGACGCTGGGCAAGATCGAGATCAAGGGCCCTGATGCGGCCGAGTTCCTCGACCGCATGTACACCAACATGTTCTCGACGCTGAAAACGGCCAAATGCCGCTACGGCCTGATGATGAACGAACTGGGCTTCCTCAGCGACGACGGCGTGACGGTGCGCCTCTCCGACGACCACTTCCTGATGCACACCACCTCGGGCGGTGCGGATCGCATCTCGGCGTGGCTGGAAGAGTGGCTGCAGACGGAGTGGACGCAGTACAGGGTGTTCGTGACCAACGTCACCGAGAACTGGTCGCAGTTCGCCATTGCGGGCCCCAAGGCACGTGAGGTGCTGCAGAAGCTTGATCCCACCTTCGACATCTCCAACGCAGCACTGCCGCACATGTCCTTTGTCGAAGGCAGGCTCGGCGCCTATCCGGTGCGCGTCTACCGCATCTCCTTCTCGGGCGAGCTGTCCTACGAAGTGGCGACACCTGCCAATTATGGCCTCGGGTTGTGGACGGACATTGTCGCGGCGGGTGCGGAATTCGGCATCGAGCCCTATGGCACCGAAGCACTCCACGTGCTGCGCGCCGAGAAGGGCTATATCGTGGTCGGCGACGAAACCGACGGCACCACGACGCCCATCGACGTCGGCCTCGACGGCCTCGTCTCCAAGAAGAAGGCGGACTTCCTCGGCAAGCGGTCGCTGGAACAGGAACACCTCAAGGCTCCCAACCGCAAGCAGCTGGTCGGCCTTCTCACCGAAGACCCGAACGACGTGCTGCCCGACGGCGCCTATGCGGTGCGACAGGTCAAGGACAAGCCACCGATGGAAATGATCGGCCAGGTCACTTCCTCCTACCGCTCGCCCACACTGGGCCGCTCCATCGCCATGGCGCTGATCGAGAACGGGCGCAATCGCATGGGCGAGACCATCTCCTTCCCGCTTCCGGGCGGCAAGGTGGTGCGCGCCAGGATCACCGACACCGTGTTCTATGACAAGGAAGGGGCCAAGCTGAATGTCTGAGCTCTCGTATCAATCGCCGCTCGCCGGCGTTGCCGAGCCGCAGGGCCTCTCGATCTCCATCCGCGAGATCGACGAGCGCGGCATGATCGACCTGCGCGGCCTCACCTCGGATGCCGGCTTCATGGCAGCCGTGAAGGGCGTAATCGGCGTCGGCCTTCCGGTGAAGCCACGCACCTCCGCCTCATGGGGTGACGTCAAGGTGCTGTGGCTCTCCACCGACCAGTGGCTGATCCTCAGTTCACGGGCACGAGCGCATGAGCTTCTCTCCCAGCTTCGCGATGCGCTGCAGGGCTACCACTCGCTGGCGGTCGATGTTTCCGACATGCGCGCCATCATCCGCCTCGAAGGCGATGGCTGCCGCGAAGTGATCATGAAGGGCACATCGCTCGACCTGCTCGACCCCGAATACGTGCAGGGCTGCTGCCGCCGCATGCGCTACGCCGAGATCGCGGCACTGCTCGACGTGGTGGAAGACAACGTCTTTGACATCTACGTCTTCCGCAGCTTCGCGCACTACACCTGGAACTTCCTCTGCGCCACGGCCAAGGCGCCGGCGAAGCTGAAGCTGTTTGGCGCGCAAGAGGTTCCGGCGTAAGGCAGCTGATCACTACCCCTATGGCCGTCATCCCGGCGAAAGCCGGGACCCCGCTTTGCATCACTGCATGCTGAACCATGAAGCGGGGCCCCGGCCTTCGCCGGGGTGACGACATAAGGTTGATTTTCATCCGGGCCGACCAACGTAATCGATATTCCTTTTCGACCCAGCTTTTCTCGACCGAAACAGGCGCGCTACCATGCGGCATGGAGAAGTATCCAGCCGTTTACATCATGGCGAGCCGCTATCGCGGCACGCTGTATGTTGGCGTGACAAGTGGGCTCTACGACCGCGTCTGCGCCCACAAGAACGGAACGACGCCTGGCTTCACCTCAGACTACGGCGTCCACACGCTCGTCTGGTACGAGCACTGGCAAACGATGGAAGATGCCATTCGCCGCGAGAAGCGGATCAAGGAATGGAAGCGTCAGTGGAAGATCGCGTTGATCGAGAAGATGAATCCGGATTGGCGCGAGCTACGTGACGAGATCGATGTGCTTGCGACACTCGTCGGAGATTGAGCACGAATACTCCGTCATCCCGGCGAAAGCCGGGACCCCGCTTTGCGTCCCCACAAGCTGAACCAAAGCTGGGCCCCGGCTTTCGCCGGGGTGACGGAAACGAGAGGATGGAGCCGCCGAACCCCCTACTTCACCGTCGCCAGCCAGTCGAACAGCTTGTCGAACCCGCCAAACGGATAGAGGTGCGGACCGGCAATCCCCAGCTGCGGCTGGCCGTAATGCACCTGTGCCAGGCCCGCCACGAAATCATCCGGCGTGTTCACGCTGAGCAGCTTGGTGATGTTCAGCGCCTGCTTGCGGATGAAGCGGGCGGAGTTGCCCACGCCGCACATGGCGGCATATTTCACCAGCGTCTTGATGGTGGCGGGGCCGGGAATGCCCACATAGATCGGCAGGTCGATGCCTTCGGCGCGCAGCGCCTTGGCCCATTCGGTGACGGGGCCGGCCTCGAACAGGAACTGCGTGGCGATGAAGCCGTCGAGGCCATGGGCCTTGATGTAGGCCTGCTTCTCCTTCAGCGCCGTCAGCAGCACCGCCTCGCCGTGCACCTTGGTGATGTCCGGGTTGCCCTCGGGGTGCCCGGCGATGCCCAGCCTCGTCACGCCATTGGCCTGGAACACGCCGGTCTGCATCAGCTGGATCGCTGCGTCATATTGGCCGATGGGCTCGGGCGCGCCGCCGCCCAGCACCAGCATGGTGTCGGACCCGGCTTCCGCCAGCGCCTTGATGCGGGTGCGCAGGTCCGCCTCGTCTTTCACGAAGCGGGCGGGCACATGCGGCACCGGCTGGAAGCCAGCGGCTTTCAACTGCTTCACCGCTTCGATCTGGCCAGTGAGGTCGCCCGCGTCGATCAGCGCCACGAAGACGCGGCAGCCAGGAACCAGCCTGTCCTTCAGCAGCGGAAGCTTCTCCACCTGCTTCGGCGTGATCTCGATGGAAGAGAGGCGCAGGAAAGAGGCGGTGGAGGATCCGGCAGCGGTAATCGGGGCATTCATCGAATTCTGGCTCCGTTGAGGTGCCCGGACATTGCGCCCGCCGCTCGGGCCTCGCCCGGATGTTTGCGACCCCGCCATAACGAATGCGACCGGGCCACGGAGCCCGTGTCGTTTTCCACCTGCGTCATGACGCTGGTGGACAATGCCTCGGACTTGGGCAAAAACAGTCCAAACAGGAGTTTCCGCCCGATGTTCGGCGATCCCCCGAAGCAATTGCCCCAGCACATGGCCGTGGTGGTGGTGCCGGAATTCACCATGATGCCGGTGACCTCGGCAATCGAGCCGTTGCGGATTGCCAACCGCATGTCCGAGAAGGCACTTTACAAGTGGACCATGCATTCGCTGGACGGCCAGCCGGTGGCCGCCTCCAATGGCATACTCGCCATGGTCGACGGCGACCTCTCGGCCATCCCCGAGGACGCCACCATCCTGATCTGCGCCGGGCTCAACGTGCAGCGCCACACCGACAAGCGGCTCATCGCCTGGTTGCGCAAGGTGGCGCGCCGGGGCACCTCGATCGGCGCGGTCTGTACCGGCGCCCACATCCTCGCCGAAGCGGGCCTCCTCGACGGTTACAAGTGCACCATCCACTGGGAGAACATGCCGGGCTTTACCGAGGCCTTCCCGGAGCTTGATGCCACCGGCGGGTTGTTCGAGATCGACCGTGACCGTTTCACCTCTGCCGGCGGCACCACTGCGCTCGACATGATGCTGACGCTGATCGCCAGCCAGCATGGGCCTGAGCTTGCCTCCGCCGTGGCCGAAGGCATCCTGCACTCGCCGATTCGCCATCATTCCGAGCATCAGCGCATGTCGCTGCCCGCCCGAATCGGGGCGCGCCACCCCAAGCTGGTCGGCATCATCGAGGAGATGGAAAAGAATCTCGAGGAGCCCCTCTCGCCGTCGATCCTGGCCAAGCAGGCGGGCCTGTCGACACGCCAGCTCGAGCGGCTGTTCCGCCGCTACCTCGACCGCAGCCCGAAGCGCTACTATCTCGAACTCCGCCTCAAGAAAGCGCGCTCGCTGCTGCTGCAGACAGACATGTCGGTGATCAACGTGGCGCTGGCCTGCGGCTTCTCGTCCCCGTCACATTTCTCGAAATGCTACCGCGCTTTCTATGGCCGTACGCCCTATCGCGAGCGCGGCATCCCGGTGATCGAGGGCGCGGAAAGCGCCTGAGTCGCAACCCGAAAAGGATTGCAAAAATGAAGGGCGGACCCTTGTGGGCCCGCCCCTCTGAGGTGTCTTCGTGACCGGGGGGATATTGACGAAGACACGATTCATTCAACAACTAAACGTTTACACCAACTCGTCCTGCAGTGGTAGTGTTAGAAGCAACATATAAACGTTATTGTGGCGCAAAAGACTGAAACTTGCAAGCACTGCAAATTCCAGTTGCTGAACAATCATTCAATTTTGAAATTCTGCAATCTCAGGCTGCCGCGGGAAGATCGAGGCAGGCTCGCAGGCCGCCGAGGGCGGCATCCTCCAGCCGCAGGGTTCCGTTGTACATGGCGGCGGTCTCCCGGACGATGGCGAGGCCGAGGCCGGAGCCGGGCTTGGTCTCGTCCAGCCGTTCGCCGCGTCGCAGGGCGGCATCCCGCTTGTCCGGCGCCAGTCCCGGCCCGTCGTCCTCGACGCTGATCGCCAGCAGGTTGCGCCCCGCCGTGGCGGGCGCCAGCCTCGCCGAAACGCCGGCGCGGGCCGCAGCCCATTTGCACGCGTTGTCCAGCAGGTTGCCCACCATCTCCTCGAGGTCTTGCCGCTCACCGCGGAATTTCAGCCCGTCCGGACAATCGACGCTGACACTGATGCCCTTGTCGCGGTTGATGCGTTCCAGCGTGCGGGCCAGTCCTTCCAGCACCGGCTTCACCTCCGTCACGGTACCCAGGCCCTGCGCCCGTGCCGCACGCCGCGCGCGGTCGAGATAGAGGTTCACCTGGTCGCGCATCAGCCCCGTCTGCTCGGCGACCTTGGCGGCAAGGGCTGAGCCCTGCCCCGCCGCCTCGTTGGTCAGCACGCTCAGCGGCGTCTTCAGCGCATGGGCAAGGTTGCCGACCTGCGTGCGGGCCCGCTCCACGATCTCGGCATTGGACTGGATGAGCAGGTTCAGTTCTTCGGCCACAGGCCTGATCTCCGCGGGGTATTCGCCCTTCAGCTGCTCCGCCTCACCCTGGCGGATGGCCAGAAGATTGGCCTGCATGGCGCGCAGCGGTTTCAGGCCGAAGCGCACCTGCACGAAGACACCAAGCGCCAGTCCCAGCGCCAGCAGCACGAGGCTCGCAATCAGCGCGCGGTTGAAGCTTCGCACCTCGCCGCTCAGTTCATCGTAGTTCCCGGCCACCAGCACCGAATAGGCACGTGAACTGCCAGGCAGCCTGAACACCTGCGCGATGGCCCTGAGGGTAACGCCCATCGTATCCTTGAGATAGAAGGCCTGCGCACCCTCTCTGCCGGCAAACTCCTGTGGCACGGTGAGACGCTGCTCAAGGAGCGAACCTGACGCAAGATCGGTCACGCCCCTGGCCTTGTCCACCGGCACCACCTGCCAGTACCAGCCCGACAGCGGCAGCCCGAAGCGCGGATCGACGATGGCGCTCGAAAGCCTCGGCGCGCCGTCCGCCGTCACGTCGATGTTGGCGAGAAGCCCGTCGAGCACGGAGCGCAGCCGCTGGTCGAAATTGCGCTCCAGCGCCGCAGTGAACAGACTGGCGAGCAGCAGGCCCGTGGCTGCGAGCAGCACGATGCTCACCAGCAGTGATGACAGGATCAGCCGGCCCGACAGCGAGCTAGGCCGCATCATCCGGCTCTGAAAGGGTGTAGCCCATGCCGCGAATGGTGTGCAGCACGTCGACGCCCAGCTTCTTGCGAAGCCGCCCCACGAACACCTCGACGGTGTTGGAATCGCGGTCGAAGTCCTGGTCATAGAGATGCTCGACAAGCTCGGTGCGCGACACCACCTTGCCCTTGTGGTGCATCAGGTAGGAGAGCAGCCGGAACTCCAGCGAGGTGAGCTTCACCGGCATGCCGTCGACACTCACCCTGGCGCTCTTGGTGTCGAGCACCACCGGGCCCACCGTCATCTCGCTCGATGCATGCCCCGCAGCGCGGCGCAGCAGCGCGCGAATGCGGGCGAGCACTTCCTCCATGTGGAATGGCTTGGCGACATAATCATCAGCACCGGCATCGAAGCCCGCCACCTTGTCGGACCAGCGGTCGCGCGCCGTAAGAATGAGGACAGGCATCTTGCGCCCGGCGCGCCGCCATTTCTCCAGCACGCTCACGCCGTCGATGACGGGCAGGCCCAAGTCCAGCACCACCGCGTCATAGGGCTCGGTGTCGCCGAGGAAGTGACCCTCCTCGCCGTCCTTCGCGGCATCCACCGCATAGCCCGCATCCGCCAGCGCCGCTGTGATCTGGCGACGGAGATCAGGATCATCCTCGACGACGAGAAGGCGCATGTTCTTCCCCGCTACTGCGACACGGCACCGGTCGCGGCGTCGACCAGCACCTGGATCACCGAACCACCCTGCTTCAGGCGCACCACGTAATGGTCGCCCTTGAGCTTCACGCCCAAAGGTTCCGCCCCTGGCACGGCCTGCAGCGCCAGCTTGACCGCATCCGACGGCGGCACCTGCTGGGCGCCCGCCGGAGCCGCCCACAGGACGACGGCAAGCAGGGCTCCCGCAATGATCTGTGGCGTGCGCATGGTCTGGTCAGTCTTCATGTCAGGCGTCCTAGCCCTTCCTATCTGAACCGCGCATGAATGGAAATCCCGCATGGGCGCGCGGCGTCGCGGTGCCGGCCACCTTCTCCAGCGTCCGCCCGCCAATGTAGCCGCCAGCACCCACGGTAAGGAATTGCCAGAAGCCATCGGGCAACGACTGCCAGCGCGGCTCGAAGGCAATGCGGTGCCCGGCGATCAGGTCCGCCAGCGGCAGCACCAGCCCCACGAGCAGCAGGAACCCCATGAGGACCAGCATCAGCAGCGGTCGCCAGCTGCGGCTCAGCCAGTGCTCCGAGTTGGTCTCGGCCAGCACCACCTCGGCGCCGAACTCGGCGCTGCGAGTGAAATATCCCAGCGTCTGCTGCTCGATCTCGGCGGCAAGCTTGCGCTTCAGCTCCAGGTCGGAAACATAGGCATCGAGGATCTTGGCGAGCGGCCCCTGCACGAGCCCCAGCGCCAGCTGCGCGGCCATGGCGACCGGGAGCATCACGCCACCTTCCCGGCCGCCGGCCTGCGCCAGCGGCAGGACGCAATACCCGCCACCGCCAGCAGCACCACCACGATCAACGTCACGAACACCCAGCCGGGCAGCGCGCTTGCGAGGCTCGCGGCCACGGCGGCACCGCCCACCACGGCACCTGCATGGCCAATCCGCCGGTCCCTCTCGATGCTCTTCGGCACGCCCGTCATGTCGCGACCCGCCTGCGGCGGCGTCTCGGACATGAACAGCTCGGCCTCCGCCGCGCGCCGCCGCTCGAGCCCCGGCAGCACCTTGCCGCCGCCCTTCACCCACAGCCTCAGCCGCGCGGGAACCTGTGTGAAGCGCCCGGCATTCACCGCCTTCAGCACCGAGGATGCACGGAACGCCGGAATGCCGACATTGTAGGCGAAGCTCACCAGCGCCGAGAACTGCGCCGGGCTCACCGCGCGCGCCAGCAAGGGCCCCACCGCGTCGGCAAAACGCTGCACGTCGGCTGCCAGGATGCGGTTGGCCTCCTCCTCACCCACCACCATGCCGGGCGTCACCGCCGGCGGGCCCGCCTGCGAGGTGTGGCCATAGCCGATGGTCCACACCCCCGCCGGGCAGCGATAGGCATTGGCCCTGAACCCCTCGAAGCGCCTGATCAGCGCCATCCCGTCTTCCGTCATCTGCATATCCGTCTCCTTCAGAATTTGTCGATCAGCAGCACATGCACCACGCGTGACAGCAGCGCCCCGAAGGTGATCGAGAAGCCGATCACCAGCGTCAGCGTCTTCCAGCCGCCGCGCGCCGTCACCAGCGCGTCGCGGATCTCGCGCACGTCCTGGCGCATGGCGTGAATTTCCTGTTCCACCGTCTGCATGCGCGCCTCCAGCGCACCCACGTCGCGTTCGATGTTCGTCATGCGAGATTTTCCAGCCGCGCCTGCACCAGCGACACCGTCCACGCCGCCGCCGCACCGCCATTCACCGAGACGCCGATCACCGCATTCACCCCCGTCGCATCGAAGGCGGCAGACGTGGCGCGCCGCACCGGCGCCTGCACAGTGGCAAGCCCGGCGGAGGCCAGCGTATGCGTCAGTACCGACAGCACCTGCACCACCGCCGTTGTACCCACACCGCGGAACGTCACCTCGAGGCTGAAGCACCCGTCATCCGCAACCGCCGTCTGCACCGGAAAGCTCATCATCCCCAGTGCAGCATCCGCGAGAGACCCGCCGGCGCCAAAGCGCAGCGTGATCACGGGTGCAGCCACGCCCGCCGCCGTCTTCGCCACGTCGAAGGCCAGCACATAGCGCGTGCCCGGTTTCAGGCGGCCCGGCGGAATGGCGATACCCGAGCCCGCGAGATAGCTGTCCGCCGCGAAGCCCGGCCCCTGCGCCGCCAGCGACTGCGCATAGACCACGCTCGCCGGAACCACCGGCTGCGGCGTGTTGGGCAGGCTCACCGCGCCCGACGCACGATCGATCACCAGCGCGGATTTCCAGGCCGCACCATCGCTGCTCACATTGATGCGGAAGTCGTCGCTGCCCGTCAGCCCCATCTCGGCACGGCCGGACCAGTTCGTCTGGTAGACAAGCGAGGCGGTGTCACCGGCCGCGTTCTTGTTGAGCTTGAGGCGGTGATCGCCGCCCGCGTGGTTGAACAGCGTTGCGGGCGATGAGACAGCAAGCCGGTTGGTGTCATCCGCCGTGGCATTGACGCCCAGCTTCGCAAGGTTGGAAAGCTCGGTAATGGTGAAGGGCTCGCGCCACTGCGCGCCGTCGAAGGCCAAAAGCCTGCCTTCGTTCTCCACCCACAGCCGCCAGCCCCTTCGCGGGGTGATGAACACCCAGCCGCCGCCCTGTGCCAGCGCCAGCATGCCCTGCTGGCCGGCCCATGCGCCTGTCGGTGAAGCGGCGACGAGGTAGCGGTCACCATCGGCTGCGACGGGCGGGCTTGCAAGCCCGCGCGACATCACCGCGAGGTGGATCAGCGCATCGAGCTTCAGCAGCGCCTCGTTGTGCGTCACGTGCTTCTGCGCCTGGGAGGCCGCCAGCAGCGGCAGCCCCAGCAACGGAGTGTCAGACATGAATGGTCTCCTGCAATGCGGCGCCTGCGCCGAATGAGCCTGAAAGCTGCGCCACGCGCAGCGTGAAACTGCTGGTCCCCGCGCCAAGCTCCGCCGCGATGTCAGCCGCCCGGTAGAGCCACTGGCTCTCGCCCACCGTCACGCTGCGCCGCAGCCGGGCGCCGGAAAAAACCTCCACGCGATAGGACTCGCGCTCTTCGCCGAGCGGCACGTCGCTTGCCTCCCAGCTGTCGCCGCCCATGCGCGTGCGGCGGATCCAGCTGAACAGCACGTCGCCGCCCTGCCGGACGCCACGCAGCCGCACCGGCGACAGCGGCCTCAGGCCCAGCAGGCCTGCGCGCAGCGTCACGCTTGCTTGGGCCCGGCCGAAGCCGTCCGAGGGTTCCAGCCGCCAGGTCTGTTCAAGTCCTGCCTGCGCGAGGCTCAAGGACGGCTGCACCACCGCCTCGTCGAGCAGCACGAAGCGCTCGCCCACCGGCCGCTGGCTGCGCATCTCGGGGCCTGAGCCGAACTGCCCGCGCAGCAGCAGCGACAGCCGCCAGGTCTGCGCCTCCAGCAGCTCCGCAGTGGCGAACTGCAGGATCTCCCAGCCGGTCGCCATCGATCCGACAGCCGCAAGGTTGCCACCCTGCAGCAGCTCGTCGAGGCCCCTGGAGAAGACAGCACCCGACACAAGCCGCACCGTCACCGCCGTGCCACGGTCGAGGCAGTCGAGCGGCCCGCCGCACAGCGGTGTCACCAGCAACCCCATGGTGGCCGGCGTGTCGATCTCGCTGTTGAAGCTGAAGGACGCCGCCCCTGTCTGCCGGTAAAGCGACAGCGCCCCGGGCCATGGCGAGGCGGCCGCTGCGATCCACGGCGCATGGGCCGTCACCGTGTCCTCGGCCAGCGGCAAGTCCAGCACCTGCACCGCAGGCGCGCCATAGATGATGGCGGTGCCCGCCGCCTCGCCGCGTGCCGGGGCATCGGCGGGTTCCTGCACGCTGACGTCGAAGCTCCGTCCACGGATCTTCCGCGCCGTTCCGTCGGTCACCTCCTCGATGCGCAGCAGGTAAGTTCCGTCATCGAGTTCAAGCGCCAGCGCATCGCCCGGTTCCAGCGCCAGTTGCGAGGGCGGCAGTGCCAGCTCAATGGTCTCGCGCCCGGCCCAAGCTTCCTGCAGCACCACCTGTGCGCGCTTCTGGGCATGCTCCTGCGCCACCGCGGCGGGAAGCTCGATCAGGCCATCCGCCCTTGCCGCGCCACCCTCCTGCCTGGCCTCCACCACGGCCAGGCGATAGTCGAGCCCCGCCTCGAGGTAGGACAGCTTGATGGCGGCGGGTAGCTCCGATTCCTGCGCGCGGGTGATGCGATAGAGCGGCGCCTCCGCCGAAACCTCGGCAAGCCCGTCCCGCGCCAGCGCCGTCACCGTGGCGGACTTCCGCATGAAGACGCGCAACTGCCCGCCGCTCTCCACCGCGTCGAGGCCCATTGCCATCATCAGCCCTTCCAGCGCCTCGCGGCCGGTCATCACGCGATCGACCACGAAGCCCGCGACAAGGCCCTCGACCGCCGTGACATCCACCGCGTCAAGCCCGAAGCCCTGCATCACCTCGGCCACGAGGCGTGACAGCGGCAGCATGCCCGCTCGGCCGTTCAGCCAGTGGCCGCGCGCATAGTTCACGGCATCCGACCACACGTCGTCACGTGCCGGAAACTGCGGAAAGGGCCGCGCATCCCACGCCCACAGGAACATGCGCCCGGCATTGACCATGCGCTGCCCATCGACCACCGAGGCCGGGTTGTTGGCCTTCGCCAACCAATATTCATCGAGCGCCGTCACAAGGCGCGCCTGCATCAGGTCATCGCGCGCCCCGCTCGAAAACGGCGGCAGGCGAGATTCGATCGACTTGGCATCGATGAAGGCGTTGGGCTCGTTGGCGCCCTTGTCCACCGCCGCGCATCCAGCCTCCGTGAACCAGAACGGCTTGGACTGCGGCCGCCACGCCGTCGGCGCTGAATTCTCGACACCCCCCGGCCGGTCATGGTGCAGGTTCGACCACCAGCCCCGCAGGTCCTTGCGGCGGAACACCCAGGGCTTGCCATGGGCGCCGTCACTGATCGGCGTGCGCCTTTGCGCCGCGCGGTCCTCGGCACTGCGGTAGTACCAGTCGAAGCTCTCGCCACCGGCGATGTTGGCCTTGAGATAGGTCGTGTCATGGATCGAGCGCCACCCGGCCAGCCAGTCGGCATGCTGCGCGCCGTCCCGCCAGTCGGCCAGCGGCATGTAGTTGTCGATGCCGACGAAGCCCACCTCGGGCATGGCCCACAAAGGATCGAGGTGGAAGAACACGTCGCCGGTTCCATCCTGGGGCTGGTGGCCGGAATACTCCGTCCAGTCGGCGCCATAGGAAATGCGCGCCTCGGGCAATATCGCCGCCACCTGCTGCGCCAGTGCCTGCAGCGCGGCAACGAACGGAAACCCGTTGCCCTCGCGCCGCAGCGTTGAAAGCCCAACAAGCTCGCTGCCGATCAGGAAGGCATCAACGCCACCGGCCAGCGCGCAAAGCTTCGCATAATGCAGGATCATGCGGCGGAAACTCCACTCGGCGGGGCCGGCATAGCCAACTGCCATGTCCTTTGCCGCAAAGTCGCGCGGGGCAGCACTGCCCACGAAGCGGGCGACCTCGGGTGCCAGGGCCGCCGTCCGGTCGGGCGAACCCGCACGCCCCGGCGCCACCGAACAGGTCAGGCGGCCGCGCCACGGATAGGCTGATTGCTCAAGCCCGCCATAGGGATCGGGCCGGCCGTTGCCGGGCGGCACGTCGATCAGCACGAAGGGATGGAACATGACACTCAGGTTGCGCGCCTTCAGCTCCCGGATGGCGCGGATCACCGAGGCATCGGAGGGTGTTCCGCCATAGGCCGGGCCGCCGTCATGGCTGCTCACCACATGCGCGGCCTCGCGCCCGATGCCGCTGACGCTCCACGCCTCGGGCACCGTCTGCTTCACAACACTCTCGACGCCGGGCTTCAGCGCGCAGGCGCCGCAGCGCAGGTCATTGCCGAACCACGCCACCACCAGCGAGGCCCACGCCACATTGCGGCAGCTTGCCGTCAGGTGCTCAAGCGACACGCTGAAGTCGCTCTCCTCGGCCGAGGCATGGGCATTCTCGGCCAGCGTCACGCCCTCATCGACGGTGCGCGTCACGATCTCGGTGTCATAGCCGAATTCGGTCGAGCCGGGGATGATGCTCACCGCCTTCACGTGGCTCTCGAGCCCGCCCGCTCCCTTCAGCACCTCGAAGGACAGCTGCGGCAGGCGGTTGCCGAAATTGGCGAGCGGGAGGTGTTCAAACACCACATAGGCGACGCCGCGATAGGCCGGCGCCATGTCCCGCCCGGCGATGGCGGAGATCAGGCTGTCGGGCGCTTGCGTCTCGCTGCCCTTGTAGAGGCGCGCGGTCACGCCGCGCAGGTCGAATTCGCGACCGTCCGCCCACACCCGGCCGATGCGGTCGATCTCGCCCTCGCAGAGCGCCACGGCAAAATTGGCGTAATAGCTGTAGGTCTTCACCTTGCCGCCACCACCGCCCTTGCCGCCGCCGCTCTGCGTCTTCTTCTTCTCGATGAAGTCGGTGGCCCAGATCACCTGCCCCGCCACCCGCATGCGGCCCCACACCCGCGGAATGGGTGCGCCCTCGGAGGAGGCCATCACGTGCAGGTCGCTGAGGCGTGCGCCCTGCACGGTCTTGCCGCCGCCGAACAGCTTCTGGTCGATGAAGCTTCCAGCCACCGCTCCCAGCGTCCGGCCGATCAGCCCGCCCAGCGGGCCACCCAGCAGCGTGCCAAGCCCGGTGCCCACCGCCTGCAGAACGACAGTCGCCATCACAGATCTCCCGGAAAACGGAACACGAAGGCGAGGTGCCTCAGCCACCACGGCGACAGCGCCACCTCGGTCACCGCGGCCTCTTCCTGGGCATGCACCATCGCATCGCGCGACACGGCGATGCCGGCATGCTTGGCCGGCAGCTGCGCCCGCCAGCGAAACAGCAGCATGTCGCCTGCGCGATACGCCGTGCACGGAACTTCAATCAGGTGCCGCCGCGCCGCCTCCGCCATGGCTTCGCCACCACCCATCTCGGCCCAGCCGGGCGCATAGGGGGGCGGCGCCTCGGGCTCTGCTCCCATCACCTCGCGCCACACGCCGCGCACCAGGCCCAGGCAGTCGGTGCCCACGCCCTTGAGGCTCGCCTGGTGCAGATAGGGCGTGCCGATCCAGCCGCGCGCCGCGGCAATGACTGCCTCTGCCCTGGCCATCAGCCCTTGCCCTTCGTCTTCTTCTGCTTCACCGCATAGCCCATCACGAAATCATCCCCCGGCATGTGCGGAAAGCCGCGGAACCGCACGGCGTTGTGGAACTTGCTGCGGCAGGTCGCGAACTGCTTGTCGCATCCGGCGCGCAGCACCAGCCTGTCGCCGCCCTGCACCGCCGCCGGCAGCGGCTGCCACAGCTCGATGCTCACCGAAGCACCGGTCACCCGGTGAAACTTGATCTGCGCGCTGCGCCCGGCATTGGCGCCACTGGTGAAGCTGCAGGTGCCATGCGCGAAGAAGCCCGCCGCGAAACCTGCGGCACCGCTCACCTCGAGCAGCCGCTGCGCAGTGCAGCGGCTCACCTGCACCGTCACGCTGAAATCCGGGCTGTCGAGGTCCACCCCGCAGCGCTCGTCGCCCAGCAGCGCGTCGCAGCCATATTGGAACAACCGGCCGCGCGGCTGGTTCAGCGCATGCGAAAGCCCGCGCAGTTCGGCGGTAAAGAAGCCGCGCCCGCGCGTCACCTCGCCCACCGCGCCATGCTTCAGCAGCACCCGCTGCGAGACGTCCTGCCAGTTGACGCGCCACAGCTCGACGGCGGCATTGTCGAAATCGCCCGCCTTCAGCCGCGCCTCGCTGAGGCGCGCCGATGACAGCGCGCCGGAGGCTTCGAGATTGTCCACCGAAAGCCCCAGCGAGGAGTCGATTTCGGTCGCTGCAAATCCGGCGTCGGCTTCATAGAGCGTGCCGTCGATGTCGAGTGAGCGGTCATGGTCGGTGAAGCCCATCACCTCGCCGCTCTTCAGCACCATGCGCCAGCAATGGCAAAGCGTGGTGGCGCCGCTGGCCAGGTGCCCGGCCAGCCCCTCGGGAAGCGCCCTCATGCGCGGATCTCCACGACTGGAATGTCAGGGATGTCGCCACCCGCGAACTGCGTCAGGTTGATCCTCAACTCATCCGTATCGAAGCGCACCGGCACGTCGAAGCAGAAGCCCGCCGTCACCAACGTACCCGCCCCGGGTGCTGCCGCCAGCGTCACCATGCCGGTGAGCGTGTCGAGGGTGAAGCCCGTCACCTCCTGGCCCGCCACCGCCACGCGCAGGCTGCCCGCCACCGGCTTGGTGATGCTGCGGCTGTAGTCGCGTAAGCCGGAGCCATAGCGCTTCACCAGCTGGAAGCGCGTGGCAACGCCATCGCCGGTGCCGATCACCTGGTCGCGCGGGCTCACCGCCGCGCCCGGCGCACAGGACTTGAAGTCGAGATGGTCCTTCCAGCGGAAGCCATGCAGCCGTCCGCGCCGCTCCTCGAAGAAAGCCACCACAGCATGAATGTCATCGAGTGACTTCACCCCGAAGCCCGCGTTGTAGCGCCGCCGCGAGTGTGCCCATCGGCTGTTGCGCTCTTCCGCCCCGGAGCCCGTCACCACAATCTCGGTGCGGCGCTCAGGCCCGCCCGAACTGCCGCGCGAGATCTGCGGCGAAAAGCGCACATCATCGAAACTCATGTCACAAATTCCTCTGGCCGCGTGCCACCGCCCGGGCGATCGCCGCGGAGACCTGGGACTGCGAGCGCTGGAAGCCCTGCGCATCGGGTGTGGAGATGTTCACCGTGACGTTCACGCCGCCTCCGCCACGCACACCCAGCTTGCCGTCAGCACCGCGTGCCAACGGCATGATGGCCTCGGGCCCCGCCTCGCCCATCAGCCCGGTGCCGCCGCGCATTGCGAACAGCGTGGGCGAATTGACGATGCCGCCCTCCGCGAAAGGCATCACCTGCCCGCCTGAGAACGCATTGCCCGTGGCATTCTTGAAGAGCCCGCCAGCCAGCCCGCCAAGCATGGTACCCAGCGGCTTCAGCGCCGCCGACAGCGCCATGCGGGCCAATGACAATGCGAGGCTCTTCAGCACGTCGGAAAGGTTCCTGCCCTGCGTGGCGGCACTGGCAAAAGCCGTCACCATGCGGCTGCCGACGCCTTCGGCAAGGTGGTCGAGGTCCTGCAGCTGGCCCTTCAGCACATCGGCCTGGCCGCTCATCTGGTCGAGTTTGTCAGTCATGTCGCATCCGGAAACCGTTCAAGCAATTGGTCGAGCGCGCCGCGCGGCAGCGCCGCGCCGTTTGGTCTGTGAAAGGCCGCCGCGATCTCGCGCGGCGTTGCCGCCCAGAAGTCGCGGGGGCTGAGGCGCAGCGTGCCAAACCCCGTTGCCATCAGCTCCGCCCATGGAAACCTCATGGTTCACCCGCGAAGGTGGCGCGCAGCAGCCGCACGAAGATGGTCAGGAATCCCTGCGCCCCGCCCGCCGCCGTCATCGTCGCCACCTCGTCGTCGGTAACCGTGTTGCCGCCGCCGCGCAGCCCCGCGCCGATGACGCGGATCGCATCACTGGCTCCGATCTTCCCCGCCTCGAAGCGCTGGGCGATGGTGATCAGGTCCTCCCCGCCATAGGCATGTTCGAGTTCGGCGAGAGCCCCCAGCGTCAGGCACAGCACGTAGCGCTGCCCCGAAAGCTCGGCCTCGATCTCGCCCCTGTGTGCATTCGCCATGTCACACCGCCACGAAGGAAATCTCGCCCGCCGATTCCAGCGCGAGATCAAATGTCACCTCGCCGTCGTGGCGTCCGGCGAGTTCGAGGCTGGCGATCTGGAACCGCCCGGTGAGCGTGCCGAAGTCCGGCACCACCACCTGCCAGTCACGGATCGAACCTCCAAAGAAGATCGCCCTGATCGCCGCGTCCGACGCCGCATCCCTGAAGATGCCGGAGCCCCTGATCGACGCCGACCTGATCCCCGCGCCAGCCAGCAGCTCGCGCCACTGGCCGGCGGATTCCTGATGCGTCACGTCCACCGCGCCAGCGTTGAAGCTGATCGCATTGCTGCGAAGTCCTGCAACGGAGGCAAAGCTTCCCGTGCCGCCCGCATCCAGCTTCAGCAGCAGGTCACGGCCTTTCTGTGCACCCATGATGTTTCTCCTAGAAAGGTTCTGTGGCGGCGCGGAACCGCAGGCTCGCGCCGTAACTCTGCCCGGTCTTCATCACGCTCCAGAACACCAGCGACAGATTCACCAGCCGGTGGCCCCTGATCGCCAGCGCCGCACCGTCGAAGGCGGCCTGCACGGCGGCTGAAATCTCCTGCGCCTGGCGGCGGCTGCGGCTGTTCGATCGCACCGCGAGCGACACGAAATGCTCGAAGCCGCGTTCGCCAGAACTGCTCCAGTCGCGCGTATCGAGGGTGGTGAACTCCACATAGGCGGGCGGCGCACCGCGCGGCACCTCGTCGAAGACGTAAGCCCCGCCCAGCGCCGCCTTCACGGCATCGTCGGCGATCAGCGCTTCGCGCATCGCCTCCTGCAGCGCCAGTCCCGCACTGCTCACAGCCGCACCATGCGATAGGGATCGAGCAGTGCCGGAAGGCTGATCGGCAGTCCGCCCCCCGTCTCGTCGCCGCGCTGCGCATAGAAATGCACAACCAGCAGCTCGATCGCCTGGCGCAGTGGCTGCGGCACATCGGCAGGCAACGGCCCGAAGCCCGCCGTCACGCGTATGCCGATGCCATTCACCGCGCGCCCGGGCCGTGGCCAGAGGCGCGAGCCGCGCAGCATCACGCGCGGCGGCCGCGATGCGGCATCCACGATGTAATGCGCCGGGTCGATCACCGCCTTCTGGTCATCATCCCCGAAGACACCGATCTCCTCGACGCCCAGCAGCGGCGCCATGGGGAGCTCGATCACGCCCTCCTCCGGCCAGCCATCGCGCAGGCACAGCCAGTCCTGCGCGATGAGGCAGAGTCCCGTCCGCGCCTCCACCACCCGCCTTGCGGCGGTGATGAGCGCGGCGATCAGCTGGTCGTCATCACCGTGAACGATGCGCAGCTGCGCCTTTGCCCCGGCGAGCGAGACGGGCTCGCTCGCCGGGGCCTGCACCATGATGGCCGCCATTTACGTGAGACCGAACTTCATGAGCTTGATCGCCTCGAAGTTCTGGATGCCGCCGCCCACCCGCTTCGTGGTGTAGAACAGCACATAGGGCTTGGCGGAATAGGGATCGCGCAGCACCCGCACGCCCACCCGGTCGACGATGAGGTAGCCGGAGGCAAAGTCGCCGAAGCCGAGCGCGAAGGAATCCGTTGCCACGTCCGGCATCGGCTCGCATTCGGTGATGGGGAAGTTCATCAGCGTCGCCTTGCCATCGGGCCGGGCCGCCGGCTCCCACAGGTAGTTGCCGTTCACGTCGCGGAACTTGCGGATCAGGCTCTGGGTACGGCGGTTCATCACCCAGCTGGCGTTCTGGCGATAGCCGATCTTCAGCGCATAGATCAGGTCGATCAACCGGTCAGACGGGTTGGTGGCCGCAAAGCCACCAGCCACACCGGTGGCGAGATAGCCGACATTGCCCCAGCTCCAGCCTTGGTCCGCCACCTTGGTGTAGCTCAGGAAACCCTTGGGCTTGTTCACACCGTCACCATTGACGAAGGCGATGCCCTCCTGCTCGGCGAAGACCAGCTGCACCTCCTCCGCCAGCCACTGGTCGATGTTGACGACCGAGTCATCGAGCAGCGTCTGGGTGGCCGACGGCATGGCATAGAGCTCCATCGCCGGAAACTGCAGCTCAGCCAGCGTGATCGAACCCGTCTCGGGGCGGGCTTGCGTCTCGCCCACCCAGCCGTTCGCCAGCCCGTTGGTCGAGAACGGCTTCTTGTAGAGTGCGGCAGAGATCTGGCGGATCGAGCCGATGGAGCGCAGCGGCGAAATGGCATAGAGCCTCCGCCCGATCTCCGCTTCCACTTCCGGCGGCACCAGATAGCCGCCATCGGGGCCCGAGCCCACCGACATGGCCTTGGCTTCCAGCGCCGAAAGACCATGCGCTTCACCCTTCCTCACGTAGGCGTCGAAGGCCGCCTTGTGCTCGCGCAGCGACGGCGCCTCCGCCGTCTCACCCGACAGCTGCGGGCGGCGCGATTTCAGCGTCAGCTCGTCGAGCCTGGCCTTGGCCTCATCCACCGCGCGGTTGATGCGGTCCACCTTCTCGGCGGTCACCACATCCGTTGACATGCGCTTCTCGATCTCAGCGAGGCGCTCGTCATTTGCCTCCCTGAAGGCCTCGAAGGCCTGCATCATGTCGCCAAAGGCGACCTTGGTCTCAAGTCCCGTCTCCATTCACTTGCCCTTTCTGTTTGCAACACACGTGATGCCGGTCACCCGTGCTCCTGCGAGCATCGGGAAGGTCACCAGCGAAATTTCCCAGAGGTCGATCTCGGTCAAAAGCCGTGACGCGCTCGCCCTGTCACGCCGCGCCCGCACCGTCCTGAAACCGATGGACAGCCCGTCGAGCCCCCTGCATTCCAAGAGCGAGAACAGCTCGCGCCCGCGCTGCACGTTGCGGTCCAGCCTGCCCGTCACATGCAGGCCCTTCGGCGTCTCGTGCAGGTCCACCCAGGTGCCCACCGGTTCGGCGGCGTCATGCTGGAACAGCATGCGCACATCGCCAGCGCGGCGCTTTTTCAGCGAGGCCGCGAAGGCGCCGGGCATCACCACGTCGCCCGACTGGTCCCGCTCGCCGAACAGGCTCGCATAGCCCACGAACACGCCCGAGCCGGAGCAGGCACACAACGGCCGCCCCAGCCGGCTCATCTCCCGGCGGGTTTGCATTTTGATTTCTCCAAATTCACTTTTCTGCCGTCACCCCGGCGAAAGCCGGGGCCGAGCTTTGGGCATCAACCCCGCGGAAAGCGGGGTCCCGGCTTTCGCCGGGATGACGGAACGAAAGGGATGAGGAACTATTGGGCGGGCATCGCCCCATACCCCACCGCCGCCCGCTTCTCGTCGTCAGTCAAAAATGCCGCCGTGCCCACCCGTGCCCACAGTGCCTCGCGGTCGGCGGCCAGCGCCTCCACCTGGTCGAGGTCATGTGCCAGTCGCAAACGTCCCTCACAGAGAAACCCCGTCATCGCCTCGGCCATGCGGCTGGCCATGGGCAGCACCGTCTGCCGCCAGAAGCTGCGGTTTGCCTCCATGAAATTGGCAAACGTGTTGTCGCCGGGAATGCCCAGCAGCATCGGCGGCACGCCGAAGGCCAGCGCGATCTCGCGCGCCGCGCCATCCTTGGCCGCGCTGTATTCCATGTCCTTGGGGCTGTAGCCCATCTCCTTCCAGTCGAGCCCGCCTTCCAGCACCATCGGCCGACCGGCATTGGCCGAGCCCTGGTAGCTCTCCTCCAGCTCATTCTTCAGCCGCTCGAACTGCTCAGTGGTCAGATGCCCATCCGCCGCCGCATAGACCAGCGCGCCCGAGGGCCGTGCCGAATTATCCAGCATCGCCTTGTTCCATCCGCTTGCTGCATTGTGCGTGTCGATGGCACGCTGCGCGGCTTCCAGCGGCGACATGCCGTAGTGGTCGTTCAGCGGGTTGAACAGGCGGAGCTGCAGAACATTGTCGCGCGGCATCCGCACCGATTGTCCGTTGACGGAATAATCATAGGCCTCCGCCCAACCGTTGCCGGAGGCCACTGCCTTCACCCGATCGGGCCTGAGCGCATGCAGCTCACGCGGGCGCCCGTCGATCTCCACTTTTTCCACATAGGCATTGCCCGCCACCAGCAGGAAGCCATAGAGCTGCTCGCCGAACTCGCGCCCCGGCTGCCCCGGGTTGGGCTTCTTCAACAACGCCAGCAGCGGATGCGCGTCGATCTCGCGGTCACCGTCATAGAGCAGCCAGGGCAGTGAGCCCGCCGCCTCCGCGATCATCCGGACGGCGCGATAGCCGATGGCATTGGAGGCAAACCCCTCCCGCGCCAGGGCCGCATAATTGCGCGGCGTCCACTGCGGCCGCCCGGCCTGATGCAGCGCAATCAGGGGCGCGGTGGCGGAGCGCTTGGTTTGGCCCACGAAGAAGCGTCTTACTGTCTCAAACATGACAAACCCTCGATAAATTGACGTCATCCCGGAGAAGGCCGGGATCCCACTGTCCTTCGACATCGCAGGCGCCCAAAGCGGGACCCCGGCCTTCGCCGGGGTGACGCCACCATGGGAAAGACATTAGAGCGTCCTCACTCTTGGCTCCGCCCGTCGCCGCAGCATCAGCTCGCTCACCGCCCACACCAGCGCATCGAGCCGGTCGGGACTCTTCATCCCCTCGCCCAGCGCGCTGCACATCTCGTCTTCGAGTTCCGGAAACGCACCCACGTGCCGCACCCGGCCCTGTTCATACAAAGCCGCCACCGGCTCCGCCCTTGCATGTTTCCCACGCGTTGCATGCACGGCGCGGAAGGAGAGTGTCCCGTCCACCTCGCGCATCACCGCTTCGACCATGGCGCCACCCTGGTTCACCTCCGCCACCACGCGGCTGGCTTTGCGCGCGTGATACAAGGCGACCGCGCGCTCGGCCCACTGGATGGGCTTGGCCCGTTCCAGCGAATGATCGTCCAGCACGTAGGCAACACCATCAATGCCCAACCCCACGCAGACGATGCCGCAGGCATTTGCCTTCTTTCCGTGGCTCGCCGGCGGGTCCACCGCCACCACCACGCGCGTCAACTCAGGCGCCGCCTTCACCCGGCCTCCTTCGATGATGGCGCGGCGGAACAGCGCGTCCGGGTCGTCATCAATCAGCTCTCCGTTCAGTTCCTGCCGGCCGAGCCTCGTTCCGCCGTAACGCTCGGTCACGTCGGCGATGAAGCTCTTCGCCAGGTTGGTGGCATTGTCGAAGGTGGCCGTGCGCGTCACCGCCGTGGCGGGGTCGCCGAGCAACCTTTTCACCAGCGGCACGGGCCGCGGCGTCGTGGTGATCACCGCACGCGGGGCCTCGCCAAGCCGCAGCGCAAAGGCCAGCATGTCCCAGGCCTGTTCGCCCAGCCGCCATTTCGCCAGCTCATCGCACCAGGCCGCGTCGAACTGCGGCCCGCGCAAGCTCTCCGGCTCATCCGCCGAGAAGATCTGGGCAATGGCGCCATTGTGCCACGTCACCAGCCGCTTCGACGGCTCATAGAGAGGCCGCTCCGCTTCCATGTGGACAGAGAGCAGCCCGGACTTTCCCTCGATCATCACGCTGCGCGCCTGTTCGAGGGTCGGTCCGACGATGGCGATGCGCCGTGCCGTTCGCTCGCCATGCGTCCAATCGCCCAGCGCCTGCGCCTTCACCC
This sequence comes from Bradyrhizobiaceae bacterium, assembly GCA_947475225.1. Taxonomy (GTDB): domain Bacteria; phylum Pseudomonadota; class Alphaproteobacteria; order Rhizobiales; family Aestuariivirgaceae; genus Aestuariivirga. The sequence goes on along the minus strand of CANJMQ010000023.1, from coordinate 21,308 downwards.
ATTCGGCCCCGGCGCGGGTCTTGCCCGCACCGCGCCCGCCGAGGATCAGCCAGCTGCGCCAGTCGTGTTGTTCAGGAGGAAGCTGCTTTCCCAGTCGCCCCCACATCCGCCAGTCGCGGTTGATCCCCTCCATCTCCCGCTGCGTCATTATTCGCAGCATCCGTTCGAACTCGCTCGGCGAGAATTTCCCGCTGCAGTCCCATAAGCTTCTCCGCAAGCGCTTCACGCTCGGCGTCATCGAAGCGCTTGTCGTGCTTGCGCTTGGCGATGCGCCGGGCGCGTTCCTTGCGTTCGAGTTCAAGAACCTTCTCCAGCGTTCTGACCAGTGTGTTCATTGCACGGATGTCGCGCTCGCTGGTGGCCGCGCTGGCCTCCGCCGAGAGCGTTCCGATCTGGGCCTCGAATTCGGTGAGCCGCTGCTGCAGCAGCGCCTTGAAGCGGGCGAGTGTCGCCCGCGTGCCTTGCGCCTTCCGGGCACTGCCGCCCGGCATGCCGCGGAGCCGCCATCCCTCGATCCGGGCCCGCGCCGTCAGCGCCTGCCGCGTGATCCCCGCATCCTGCGCGATGCTTGTCACCGCTTCGATGCCAGTCTCGTATCGTTCCCGCACCCGTGCCCAAACGGCAGCGGGCGCCGGTTGTTCACCGTCGCTGCTCATGTCCTCACCCATTTGTGGAGTATGCGCCTTTGTACCCCAGCGAGCGCGCGCTGTCAAGGACTAAATTCCATAAAGAGGAATTTTCTTTTGTCCTTGAACCGTCACCATCCCGGGCTATTCCTCAGCAATGGACATCCGCCAGCTCCAGTATCTCGCAGCGCTCGCGCGTGAAAAGCACTTCACCCGTGCGGCACAGGCCTGCAACGTCACCCAGCCCACGCTGTCGGGCCGCATTCGCCAGCTTGAGCAGGAGCTGGGCGTTCCCATCGTCGAGCGCGACCAGCGCTACATCGGACTGACGCCTGAGGGCGAGCGCGTGCTGAAATGGGCGCATCTCATTCTCGACAACTGGCAGTCCCTCACCCAGGAGCTGGGCAACATCCGCTCGAAGAATGGCGAGCTCGTCGGCCGCCTCGTGCTCGGCGTCATCCCCTCGGCACTGCCCAAGGTGTCTCTCCTCACCCGCGCCATGGAGCGCGAGCACCCGCGCGTCGAGTTCACCGTGCTCTCACAGTCCTCGGAGGAAATTCTGAGGAACCTGCACGAGCACGCAATCGACGTCGGCATCACCTATCTCGACAACGAGCCGGTCGAAGGCCTGATGCAGCATGCGCTCTACGACGAGCACTACTGTCTCTTCGTCGGCGAATCTTCTCCGTATGCGGACAGATCCACCGTCACCTGGACGGAAGCCGCGCAGGAGCCGCTGTGCCTCTTGACGCCCAACATGCAGAACCGCCGCATCATCGACCGGGCCTTCGCGGTGGCCAACGCCCACCCCTCGCCCCGCCTCGAGACCAACTCGATCATGAACCTGCTGGCGTCCGTCAAGTCGATGGGCCTGTCCTCCATCATGCCGGATTATTTCATCCACGTGCTGGGCAAGCTCGAGGGAGTCCGGGCGATCCCGCTGGTCAATCCCAAGCTGGAGCACAAGGTCGGCCTCGTCGGCCTGCCGCGCGAGCCGCTCTCGCCGCTGGTGTCCGCCCTCTTCGCCGCCGCCCGCAGCCTCAAGGCTTGATCCGGGTCAAGGACGGACGAGGCCGCCTCGGCCAGTTTGCTCCCAACAGGAGCAGAACCCATGAAAACATCCCCCGATGGCACCCACGCCCACTGCGCAACCCATGATTGCTATGTCTCCCTGAGCCAGACCGAGGGCCACTGCCGCGACGATCATCACTGCACCGACGCCACCTGCCCGCTGGAAAAGGAACTGGGCCGCCCCCGCTTCAGCCGCGCGCTGGACATGATGGCGGCGGGACTCAGCCAGGTGGTGGGGAAGATCGCGGGTTAACGCTTTGTGAAGCCTCTTCTCCCGCTGCTTCAGCGGGAGAGGACCAGCCCCCCTCATCGCCCCTCCCTATGACCCCATAGCATCCGTCAATTGGAATTTACACGCAGCATGCGCCATGAAGGTGACATGTCTGGAAAACACACCCTGCTCGATCTCACCCCGCGCGAAGCGACGGCCGCCCGGGAGATCGCCCTCCGCTACGGCAACCGCGCTGACGCGCTGCTGGAAATCCTGCACGACCTGCAGGAGCACTTGGGGTTTGTCCCCGAGGCCGCCTTGCCCGCCCTGGCAAAGGCGCTGAACCTGTCACGCGCCGAGGTGCACGGGGTTGTCACCTTCTATCATGACTACCGGCGCGAGCCGGCAGGCCGCCATGTCATCAAGGTGTGCCGCGCCGAAGCCTGCCAGTCGATGGGGGCGAATGAACTCGTCTCCATGATCGAGCGCTTCCTCAAGGTGAAGCTGGGCCAGACCACCGCTGATGGCGCGATCACGGTCGAGGCCGCCTATTGCCTCGGCAATTGCGCGCTGTCCCCTGCCGTGATGGTGGACGACAGGCTGGTCGGCCGGGTGGACGCCAAGAAATTCGAAAAGATCGTCGCGGAGTGCCGCTCATGAGCAAGGTCTTCGTTCCCCGTGATTCCGCCGCCCGCTCGGTCGGCGCTGACGAAGTGGCCGCCGCCCTCGCGAAGCTCGGCCATGAGGTCATCCGCAACGGCTCGCGCGGCCTGCTGTTCCTCGAGCCCCTCGTCGAGGTGGAAACCAAGGACGGCCGCATCGCCTATGGCCCGGTCAGCGTCGAGGACGTCGCCTCGCTCCCCCTTGCCACCGCAGGTGCCCACACGCTGCGGCTCGGCAACATCGAGGACCACCCCTATCTGAAGAATCAGGAGCGCCTCACCTTTGCGCGCTGCGGCATCACCGACCCGGTGTCGGTCGCCGACTATGTGAAGCACGGCGGCTTCGCCGGCCTGAAGAAGGCACTGGGCCTTGCAGGCAGTGCCATCGTGGCTGAAGTCACCGAGTCGGGCCTGCGCGGCCGTGGCGGCGCGGGCTTCCCCACCGGCATCAAGTGGAAGACCGTGCACGATGCGCGGGCTGACCAGAAGTATATCTGCTGCAACGCCGACGAGGGCGACTCGGGCACTTTTGCCGACCGCATGGTGATGGAGGGTGACCCCCTCATGCTGATCGAGGGCATGACGATTGCCGCCATCGCGGTGGGCGCCACCAAGGGCTATGTCTATATCCGTTCGGAATACCCTGATGCCATCGTAACCATGAGGGAGGCGGTCTCGGCTGCCATCGCCGCAAAGTGGCTGGGTGCGAATATTCAGGGTACGGACAAAAGCTTCCATCTCGAGGTCCGCCGCGGTGCGGGCGCCTACATCTGCGGTGAAGAGACCGCCATGCTCGAATCTCTCGAGGGCAAGCGTGGAACGGTGCGCCCCAAGCCGCCGATCCCGGCGCTCGAAGGCCTGTTCGGCAAGCCCACCGTCATCAACAACGTGCTGAGCTTCGCCGCGGTGCCCTTCATCCTCGCCGAGGGCGGGGCTGCTTACAAGAATTACGGCTTGGGCCGCTCGCGCGGCACGCTGCCCTTCCAGCTCGCCGGGAATATCAAGCAGGGCGGACTGGTCGAGAAGGCCTTCGGCGTCACGCTGCGTGAGCTGGTCGAAACATTCGGCGGCGGCACTTTTACCGGCAAGCCGCTCCGCGCCATCCAGGTCGGCGGCCCCTTGGGCGCCTACGTTCCGGCCTCGCAGCTCGACCTTGCCATGGACTACGAGACCTTCGCCGCAGCAGGGGCCATGGTCGGCCACGGCGGCATCGTGGTGTTCGACGAGACCGTCGACATGGCGGCACAGGCGCGCTTCGCCATGGAGTTCTGCGCGATCGAATCCTGCGGCAAGTGCACGCCCTGCCGCATCGGCTCGACGCGCGGCGTCGAGGTGATCGACAAGATCGTCGCCGGCGAGGACCGTGACGCCAACCTCGAGCTGCTGTCCGACCTCTGCCAGACCATGACGGATGGTTCGCTCTGCGCCATGGGCGGCCTCACGCCCATGCCGGTCATGAGCGCCATCAGGCATTTCCCCGAAGATTTTGACAAGCCCGCGCGGCTTGCCGCCGAATAAGGAGCCACCACAAATGACTCTCATCAAGGAAACCGACTACGGCACGCCCGAGGTTACCGCTGAAAAGCTGGTGACGCTGGAAATCGACGGCCAGCAGGTCACCGTGCCGGAAGGCACCTCGATCATGCGCGCCGCCATGGAGCTTGGCACCAAGATCCCCAAGCTCTGCGCCACCGACATGCTGGACGCCTTCGGCTCCTGCCGCCTCTGCCTCGTGGAAATCGAGGGCCGCAAGGGCACGCCTGCCTCCTGCACCACCCCCGTCGCTCCCGGCATCAAGGTCAAGACGCAGACGCCGCGCCTCGCCAATCTGCGCAAGGGCGTGATGGAGCTCTACATCTCCGACCACCCACTGGACTGCCTCACCTGTGCGGCGAACGGCGACTGCGAATTGCAGGACATGGCCGGCGCAGTGGGCCTGCGCGACGTGCGCTATGGATACGAAGGCGACAACCACGTCTTCAAGAAGCGCGCGGATGGTTCACAGAACATCCGCTTCCAGCCCAAGGACGACTCGAACCCCTATTTCACCTTCGACCCGGCGAAGTGCATCGTCTGCTCGCGCTGCGTGCGGGCGTGCGAAGAGGTGCAGGGCACCTTCGCGCTGACGATTGACGGCCGCGGCTTCGACAGCCACGTCTCCGCCGGCATGGACGAAGGCTTCCTTGACTCCGAATGCGTCTCCTGCGGCGCCTGCGTGCAGGCCTGCCCCACCGCCACGCTCTCCGAGAAGTCGGTGATCGAGATGGGCCAGCCCGAGCACTCGGTCATCACAACCTGCGCCTATTGCGGCGTGGGCTGCTCCTTCAAGGCCGAGATGAAGGGCGACGAAGTCGTCCGCATGGTGCCCTACAAGGACGGCGGCGCAAACGAGGGCCACTCCTGCGTGAAGGGCCGCTTCGCCTGGGGCTACACCACCCACAAGGACCGCATCACCACCCCGATGATCCGCGACAAGATCACCGATCCGTGGAAGGTCGTGTCGTGGGACGAGGCGATCGGCTACACCGCCAAGCGCTTCAAGGCGATCCAGGAGAAGTACGGCCGCACCTCGATCGGCGGCATCACCTCCTCACGCTGCACCAATGAAGAAGTCTTCGCGGTGCAGAAGATGATCCGCGCCGGTTTCAGGAACAACAACGTCGATACCTGCGCGCGCGTCTGCCATTCGCCCACCGGTTATGGCCTGTCGCGCACCTTCGGCACCTCGGCCGGCACGCAGGACTTCAAGTCGGTCGACGAGTCGGACGTGCTGCTGCTGATCGGCGCCAACCCGACGGATGCCCACCCGGTGTTCGGCTCGCGCATGAAGCGGCGTATCCGCGAGGGCGCCAGGCTCATCGTCGCCGACCCGCGCCGCATCGACCTCGTCGAGACCGCCCACGTCAAGGCCTCGCACCACCTGCAGCTTCGCCCCGGCACCAACGTGGCCGTGATCAATGCGCTCGCCCACGTCATCCTCACCGAGGGCCTGGAGAAGCGCGACTACATCACCGAGCGCTGCGACGCGATCGAGTTCGCCCGCTGGGAAGCCTTCATCCGTGAGGAGCGCAACTCTCCGGAAGCGCTGGAGCAGACCACCGGTGTTCCCGCATCGGAAGTCCGCGCCGCGGCCCGCCTGTTCGCCACTGGCGGCAATGGCGCCATCTACTACGGTCTCGGCGTCACCGAGCACAGCCAGGGTTCCACCATGGTCATGGGCATGGCCAACCTCGCCATGCTGACGGGCAACGTGGGACGCAACGGTGTGGGTGTGAATCCGCTCCGTGGGCAGAACAATGTGCAGGGCTCCTGCGACATGGGTTCCTTCCCGCATGAGTTCCCGGGCTACCGGCATGTCGGCGACGACACGGTGCGCCAGATGTTCGAGACCGTGTGGCACACCGCACTCGACAACGAGCCGGGCCTGCGCATTCCCAACATGTTCGATGCCGCCGTCGAGGGCACCTACAAGGGTATCTTCGTGCAGGGCGAGGACATTGCCCAGTCGGACCCCAATACCAAGCACGTGAACCACGCGCTGGAATCGATGGAGTGCGTCGTCGTGCAGGACCTGTTCCTGAACGAGACGGCCGCCTTCGCCCACGTCTTCCTGCCCGGCACCTCCTTCCTCGAGAAGGACGGCACCTTCACCAATGCCGAGCGCCGCATCAACCGCGTGCGCATGGTCAAGGCGCCGCTGCAGGGCAAGCACGAATGGCAGGTGGTCAGCGAACTCGCCACCGCCATGGGCTATCCGATGCATTACGACAATGCCTCCGAGATCATGGACGAGATCGCCCGCCTGACGCCGACCTTCGCCGGCGTCTCCTTCGCCAAGCTCGACACGCTGGGCTCCGTCCAGTGGCCGTGCAACGACAAGGCGCCGGAGGGAACTCCCCTGATGCATGTCGGCGGCTTCGTCCGTGGCAAGGGTCGCTTCGTGGTCACCGAGTTCGTGCCCACCACCGAACGCACCAACCGGTCCTTCCCGCTCATCCTCACCACGGGACGCATCCTGTCGCAGTACAATGTCGGCGCCCAGACCAGGCGCACTGACAATGTGGCATGGCACAAGGAGGACCTTCTCGACATCCACCCGCATGACGCGGAGGTGCGCGGCATCAAGGACGGCACCATGGTGTCGATATCGAGCCGCATCGGCGCCACAACGCTCCGTGCACGGATCTCCGAGCGCATGCCGCAGGGCGTGGTCTACACGACCTTCCACCACCCGGTGTCGGGCGCCAACGTGATCACCACCGAGAATTCCGACTGGGCGACCAACTGCCCCGAATACAAGGTGACGGCCGTGCAGGTGAACCTCTCCAACCAGCCATCCGAGTGGCAGAAGGAGTGGGAGGAGCGCGAGGAAGAGAACAAGCGCGTCGCCCCGATGGTTGCCGCTGAATGAGCCAACTCCCCCTCATAACCTCTCCCGCAAGGCGGGAGGGAAAGTTCTTTGCGCAGCAAGGATCAGGTGAGGGGGTGTGATGGGCGTGCTCCTGAAAGCCCCTCACCGGCCCGCGTTGCGGGCGTCCTCTCCCGCCCTGCGGGAGAGGTTGGGGGCTGAGACGTCGATCCCCGCCCATGGCATCCTCCACACGCTGGCGGGTGACGAGCAGACGGTGTGGCAGGTGCCGGAGGAAGTGCCGCTGGCCCTGCAGTTCAATTCGCAGAACTACGCCGTGATGATGGGCACGCCCGCCGACTTCGAGGATTTCGCGATTGGCTTCGCCATTGCCGAGGGGATCATCGCCAGGGCCTCTGACGTCACTGCCGTGCTGGTGCTGCCCACCGAGCAGGGCTACGCCATCGACCTCTCGCTTCCGGAAGAGAAGATCAACCGCGACCGCATGGCCCGGCGCAGCCTCGAAGGCCGCACCGGCTGCGGCCTGTGCGGCATCGAGGACATGCAGGATGCGATCCGCATGCCTTCATCCAGCCTGCCCGCCGTGGAGCTTCGCCCGCAGGCCGTGGCACATGCCTATGAGCAACTCCCTGCCCACCAGCCCATGAGCCGGGTGAACCGCACGGTGCACGCCGCCGCCTGGTGCTCCGTGGACGGAGACATCCTGCTCTCCCGCGAGGACGTTGGCCGCCACAATGCGCTGGACAAGCTGATCGGCGCGCTGGCGCGGAATGGCCATGACCTGACGCAGGGCTTCGTGCTGATGTCCAGCCGCTGCAGCTTCGAACTCGTCCAGAAATGCGCCATCGCCGGAATCGGCGCACTGGCCACCGTTTCCGCCCCCACAGCACTTGCGCTTTCGCTGGCTCGGCGGGCGCGTCTCAAACTTGCCGCGCTCGCCAGCCGCGGCGTCATGATTTTCGACAGGGACTGAACATGCAGCACCAGGACATGCTCCGGATGGCGAACCAGATCGCCTCTTTCTTCAACGGCTCCGGCCCCGAGGCCGCGGTGAAGGACGCTGCTGAGCACATCAGCAAGTTCTGGGACCCGCGCATGCGCACCATGCTGCTCGCCCACCTCGACACGGGCGGCGAAGGCCTGGACCCGACAATCGTCAAGGCCGCAGGCCTGATCAAGAAGCCGAAGCCGGCAGCGGCGTGACATCAAGGCCGTGATCCCGGCAAAAACCGGGATGACTTCAGCGAGGAACCCTCCGCTTCGCCTTCGGCAGCCGCCACAGGTGGTCCACCAGCTCCTCCACCGTGATACCGTCTTCCGAGTAGACCTCGCCCGCCACAGAGATCCCCGCCTCCGTGACCGTGGCTTGCGTGCCAGACACCAGCGGGTGCCACCACGGCAGCTTGCCGCCTTCATCCAGCAGGCGGTAGGCGCAGGTGGCGGGAAGCCAGCCGAGGCTCCCCACGTTGTCCGGCGTCAGCTGCACGCAGTCGGGCACCTTGGCCTGGCGGTTGGGGTAATCCGTGCAGCGGCAGGTGCCGAGATCAAGCAGCTTGCACGCGGCCCGCGTGTAGAGGAACCGGCCGGTATCCTCGTCCTCCAGCTTGTTGAGGCAGCAGCGCCCGCAGCCATCGCACAGCGATTCCCACTCCGTGCGGCTCATCTCGGCGAGGGGCTTGGTCTTCCAGAACGGTACGCTGTCGGTCATGGCGCCTTTGGAGTGGAACCCACGGCGAAAGTCAACCTTGTGCTGGCAAGAAGGCGGCCCGCTTGGTAGCTTTCCACCAGGTGTGGTTGGTGCGGCGCGTTTTCGTCACAATCGCTCCCTAATGGCGGCAAGCCTCGAGGTCGGTCTGAAGCGTGTCGAAACTTCCATCGCGTGAATCCCTGTTCGGTAGACTCTGGCGGGCTGACGGCATCGTCAGCACCGCCGTGTTCGAATCGTGGGATTACATCAAGCGCTCGCATTCGGCCTATCGCAGCTTCCTGGAGCGCTTCCGCATCCGGGGCCTGAAGCGCGTCGTCATCGACCTCCTCGACGACGGCCTCACCTTCGGGGTGATGTTCTGCTTCCTGCTGCTGGCCTATGCGCTGCCGCCCTTCTCCGGCACCGGCGACGTGTGGAACCGCGGCCGCGAATATGCCGTGACCTTCACCGATGCCAATGGCGAGATCATCGGGCGGCGCGGCATCCGCCAGGATGATGCCATCCCGCTTGCCGACATTCCGCCGCAGATGATCAAGGCGGTGCTGGCCACCGAGGACGCGCGCTTCTTCGACCATTTCGGCGTCGACGTGATCGGCACGCTGCGCGCCATCATCCAGAACGCGCGGGCCAACAACGTGGTGCAGGGTGGCTCTTCCCTCACCCAGCAGGTGGCGAAGAACCTGTTCCTCAGCCCTGAGCGCACGATTCGCCGCAAGGTGCATGAGGCCTTCCTGTCGCTGTGGCTCGAGGCCAGGCTTTCCAAGCAGGAAATCCTCAAGCTCTATCTCGACCGCTCCTACCTGGGCGGCGGCAACTATGGCATCGAGGCTGCCTCGCAGTTCTATTTCGGCAAGTCGGTGCGCGACATCACGCTGCCCGAGGCAGCCATGCTGGCCGGCCTTTTCAAGGCGCCCACCAAATACGCGCCCCACCAGAACCTCGAGCTTGCCCGCACCCGTGCCAACACCGTGCTCTACCGCATGCTCGATGCGGGCTTCATCACGCAGGGCGAGCTGCTGCAGGCCAGGCGCGAGCCGGCCACGCCCATCCAGCAGAAAATTTCCGACAGCCCCAACTGGTTCCTCGACCAGGCCTACCGCGATACCATGACGCTGATCGACCAGAAGGGCCTGACGGGCGACTTCGTGCTTGAAGTGAAAACCACCGTCAACCTGCCGCTCCAGACAGCCGCGCAGAGCATCATCAACGAAGAGGTGGCGACCAACCACGACCAGTATCACATCACCCAGGGCGCCGCCGTGGTGATGGCGCATGACGGCGCGGTGCGCGCCATCGTCGGTGGCGTCGACTACGAAGCGAGCCAGTTCAGCCGCGCCACCGATGCGCTGCGGCAGTCGGGTTCATCGTTCAAGCCTTTCGTCTACATGGCAGCGCTCCTCAAGGGCTACAAGCCGAGCGACACCATCGTCGACGGGCCGGTGGCAGTGGGCAACTGGGCGCCACGCAACTACACGAACAAATATGCCGGGCGCACCACGCTGCTGAACGCCATCGCGCATTCCTACAATTCCGTGCCGGTGAAACTGATGCTGGACATCGGCAGGCCCTCCATCATCGAGACGGCACATCTCGCCGGCATCAAGGGCGCTCTCGAAACCTGGGCGCCCATGGTGCTGGGCACCAGCGCGCTGTCCCTGCTCGACCTGACGACGGGCTATATCTCGTTTGCCTCGGGCGGCCTCGCCACGCAGCCCTATACCGTGCTGGAAATCCGTCGCTCCAACGGCGACGTGCTCTATGAACGCGACAAGGACCCGAATGTTGCGCCCAAGCGCGTCTTCCCGGAGGAGACGGTGGCGGAACTCAACACCATGCTCAACGCCGTGGTGAAGCAGGGTACCGGCAAGCGCGCCGACCTCGCCTTCGAGCCCACCGCCGGCAAGACCGGCACCAACCAGGGCTATCGCGATGCCTGGTTCATCGGCTTCACCGGCAACAACGTTGCGGGCGTCTGGCTCGGCAACGATGACTTCACACCGATGAAGGAAGTGACGGGCGGCCTTCTGCCCGCCCCCATCTGGAAGCGCATCATGACCGAGGCCGAGCGCGGGCTCACGCCGGTGGGCTTCGCGGGGGTGCCATATGACGAGACCTATGCGGTGGCGGCCGCCCAGCTGCCGCAGCCCATTGCGCCGGAAACCGTCACCGATGAAACCGACCAGGCGCGCGGCGCCGATACCGACACACAGCAAGCCGATGCCGGGACGGGCGACGTGAACGGCGTGCTGAACGGCATGTTCGACCTGTTCGAGACCACGCCGCCTGCCGCTGCCGCAGCGGCGGCTGCTGCCGCGGCCGCCAAGCCCGCCGCACCCAAACGGGAGGCCCTCGTTCTGCCCAAGGCCAACGTCGACCAGCAGGTCTCGCCGCGCAGGAAAAAGAGCTTCTTACAGGATCTCTTTGGCGGCGGCGGGGACCCAACCCCGGCCAACGAGCCCAAGAAGAAAAAGAAGAAGAAGAAAAAGACTCTCTTCGACAGTATCTTCTGAACCATGCGGCGATTCATCTGGGCCACAGTCTATGTCGCGGTTGGCGTTGCCGCCGGATGCTTCAGTGCCTTCGTGCTGATCCAGCAGGCGGGCGTGAAACCCGTTGCTGCGGGTGTGCCGTGGCAGAGCCGGTCCGCCGCCCTGGCAGGGCCCAATGCCTTTTACGTGCGCTCGCATTATCTGCTCGAGGGACGCCTGCCCCCCGCCCCCAGCCAGCTGGGCGAGGCCACCGCCGAGACGGACAGTGACGGTCGGCCGCTGACGGGCTCCTGCAGCTACCTCATCTCCTCGACCGGGCCGCTGCCGCGCTGGTGGAGCCTCGGCATCATCGAAGGTGCCACGGCCAAGGCCGCGCTGCAGACCACAGCCGACAGCGACACCACCGTGCATGAGGCCGATGGCAGCGTGAAAATCGCAGCCGCCACCGGGCCTCAGCCCGGCAACTGGCTTAAGGCGCCGAACCAGCGCAGCTTCACGCTCATCTATTCGGCCCTGTCCTCGAGCCCCAGGGCGCTGGAACCTCCCTTCGCCATCAAGCGCGGAGCCTGCTCATGAGGAGGCACCTGTTCTGGCTGCTGGTGGCGGTGGTGGCGGGCATCGTGGCCCACACGGCCTTCGCGCTCTTCGTTCCCGCCTGGTGGTTCGCGCGCGAGGTGCGGCAGCTTGCGAACGACCACGGCAAGAACAACTTCTTCATCATGACGCCGGAGGAACAGGCCAAGCTGTTTCCCGGACTTCCACGCTTCGGTGTCACTGGCGTCTGCGTCTTTGACGTGGCCAATGGCGACGTGACCTTTGCAGCCGACCTGCCGGACGGTTTCTGGATCACCACCATCTACACCGACAAGGCCGATGCCATCTATTCCGTGAACAACCGCCAGTCTGGCGCCAACAGCTTCACGGTCAGCCTGTCGCGCGCGCCGGGCCTCATCGAGCAATTGCTGAAGTCCACCGAGAAGGAAGCGATTGACGAGATCGATTCGGGCTGGACCGTCACCTCGCCAGAACCCAGGGGGCTTGCAGTCGTGTGGTATCCGACGCCCGAGATCGGGCTCCGCAGCCTCGCCGCCGAACAGGTGGCGCGCTCACGCTGCACGGCCGGCCCGGCAGGCGAAGGCTGATTGCTCCGTAGGCGGAAAATCCCTACTGCATCCGGCTGGATTGCTGCGCGATCATTCCTGATCACGCCATCGCGCCGTCACCAGAAGTCGATGTCCATCCGGGCGTTGGACACATGGCCCGTCCGCGCCGGCGGCAGCCGCTCGGCCAGGTCATACATGCGCTCGATGCGCACACCGGTGAAGATCAGCACCTCGCCGCCTTGACCATTTCTCTCGCCACTCGACGGGCGCACCCGGTCCAGCGGGAATTCAATGACGGCGTTTGTCCAACGGGCTTGCATGACACTGCCTTCAGGTTGCGGATTACTCCATGACCCCAAACTTGCGCATCATGGTTAACAAGCCCTTAAGCGGTTGCGCTGAGTCCCGCCATGCCCTTGCGGTCCTCGACCTCGACAATCCACAGGTCGGGATCAAAGCGCAGGCGGCGCTCCAGCAGGGCCATGGCATCGGCGGGTGTCTGGGGTGGCGAGATCTCGGCGATCCAGCGCCGCTCGCCCATCTCGTCATGAGCCTCGCCGGGTGCAGGCGCGAAGAGGTGGCAGGTGCCGTCCAGGTGATTGACGATGACATGCACCGCACCCGCCTCTTCCGAGCCCTTGCGCACCACGGCGCCGAAGATCCCTTCCACCATGCAGCGGCGAAGGAAGGCGGACACCCAGATTGCGGATTTGAGGCGCACTGGCCTTACTGCGTGGCCGTGCCGGTGCCGTCGGCAGCGTCGGCGTCGGACTGGCCGCTGACCTTGGCGAGTTCGGCGATCAGGCCATCGCTCACCTCGCCGGTCTCGGGCAGCTTGTGGTCACGCTGGAAGGCGATGATCGCGTCATGCGTTTCACCTGTCAGTTCGCCGTTGATCTCGCCGGGGCTGTAGGCGAGGTCGGCAAGGCCCGTCTGCACGCGGCGGATGGCGGCGCGCTGCTCGGCATCGGGGGCTGCGGCCACCGTGCCGGTGAACAGCGAGGCTTCCGAAACCTCGCGGGTGAAGCGGATGTGCTCGGCAAGGTCAGGCGTCGGCTGTCCGTCGGCTTCGAGGCCCATGGCCTGCTGGTAGGCGGCAACGGCTTGGCGCGTCCTGCGGCCGTTCACGCCGTCGACCGGTCCCTTGTAATAGCCGGCCGACAGCAGTTCGCGCTGCACGGCCTCGACGACAGGATTAAATTTCAGCTGGATGGTGCGCGCGCCGGCGGGCGCAAGGTCACCTGGAATTTCGCTGGCGGGATCGGTGGCGGCCTGGGCAATGCGGTTCGTGGCGCTCTGCCCGAACAAGGCATTGCCGGCGATGGCGGCGGACATGACGGCAGTCAGAGTCCAGGCGGCGAGCGGCACAACTCTGACCCTGCGGCCCTGCTTCTCCACCTGTTCACGCATGTCGCCGACCCGACTTCACTTTCATCCCGCTGGTTTCCGCCAGCTGCGAACTTGCACCCATCGAGGTTAACGCGGCCTTTCCGCTTCCCGCGCGGAGGAACAGTGCTTAACGCAAAATAAGCCCAAACTCTTCACCCCGCGGTCAACAGTCGGATGGTAAGCCATCGCAAAGACTGGAGAACAAGGCAGGGATGCGTCTGATCCGAACAATCATCTTGCTGGGGGCTGCGGGGCTGTTGCTGCCCTCGCCGCCGGAGGACCTGAAGAGCGGTTCCGATCCCGATTCGCCCTCGACCATCGACATGCTGTCGTCGGCCGGTTCGGCGGCCTCGGATGCCTGGTCCTTCTGCAGCCGCCAGCCAGAGGTGTGCGGCCTGGCGGGCTACCTGGCAGGCCGCCTCGAATCCAAGGCGCTCTATTCCGCCTCGCTGCTGTGGGGCTTGGCCTGGAACGGCAAGCCGCAACCTCAGGGCCCCTTTGCGGAGATCACCGTGGACGGCGACGTTCCGCCGCCCGCGACGGATGATCCCAAGGGCCAGTCGACCCTTGGCCTCGACGACCTCGTGCCGGCGTGGCGGGGCCCGTCGAAAGAAGGTTGAGCTTGCGCGCGGTGCGGCCTATCTGAGACGCACACTACCGGAAAGCCCGCGCCGTGACCGCCATCGACGATCTCCTTGCCGATTTCGAAGTCCTCGATGACTGGGAGGACCGCTACCGCCATGTGATCGAACTGGGCCGCGAGCTTGCCCCACTGCCCGAGGCCGACCACACGGCCGCGAACAAGGTGAAGGGCTGCGCCAGCCAGGTGTGGATCACCTCCGCAACGAGCGGCGGCACGGACGACCCGGTCCTCACCTTCCTGGGTGACAGCGATGCGCTGATCGTCAAGGGCCTCATCGCCATCGCCTTCATGATCTATTCCGGCAAGACGGCGCGCCAGGTCCTCGCCACCGATGCGGGCGAGGTGCTTGGCAGGCTGGGGCTTGCGGGTCATCTCACCCAGCAGCGCTCCAACGGCTTCGCCTCGATGATCCAGCGCATCAAGTCGGATGCCCAGGCCGCACTTCACGGCTAACCCTCCACCGTGTCGAGCGCCGGGCGGTATCCGGCAACTCCCCAGCCCGTGATGGCGCCGTGGCGCTTCGCGTCACCCAGCCCATAATGCCGCGCCAACGCCGTCAGCGCGAGGCCCAGCACCGCGCGGCCGCTGCGCGCCGGCAGTTCCAGCACCCGCTCGGCCTGTTCGATCCCGGCAGAAAGGCAGCACACCTGGGCGAGGATCGAGCCCAGTTCGGGCCCCACGCTGTCGAGTGCAGCATGGTAGCGCTGGCGGGCGGCAATCGCCCCGTCACTCATTTCGGCAGAGGCGCCGGCGGAGCGCGAGCCGGTGCCCGCAAGCTCCCAGTTGAGGGTGGTACGTCGGGCCAGCATGGCGCGCTCGAAATCCATGCGCAGCCGTTCTCCGGCGAGGTATTGCGCCTCCGAAATCAGCGGTTTGCCATCCTTGCCACGGCGCGCCCGGAGCCAGGTGAGCGGGCTTTCGGCCTCATTGAACAGCGGGGTGGTGGCGGACTTGGCGGACATCTCACACATGGGGCTTTCCTCCTGACAGAGGCTGCAACATAGGTGAGAACAAAACAGGAATCAATACCTCGTTTTGATTTATTTCCTGCTATGGGAACGCCCTGCGATGCCCTATCCTGCGCTGGCCTGGCGCTGCTCGTCCTCGAAGCCGGACAGGAAGTAGTCGAGCCCGAGGATCATGCGGATGCCCGAGCCCACGGAAGCGGCGAGCGGCAGGCGGATCCAGTATTGCACCAGGTGTTCCTTGTTCAGCCTGGGGCCGCGCACGATGCCTTGCGTCGGCTTTCCATCAACGGCCGTATGGCGGTAGGCGGTCATCCAGTAGTCGCGCTTGGGGCCCAGGTCGAGGTCGTCGATCTTCAGCCCGGTGATCTCCCGGTCGAAGACGTCGCGCAGCCTGGTGCCCGCCAGCCGCACGCGGGAGACTTCGAGGGAGTCGTCCACGTCGATCAGGCTGATGAAGGGAAGCAGGCGCGGAATATCGGCAGGGTTGATATCGGCGCGGGTCGGTAGCGACCCCTGCCCTGCCCGCGACAGCCAGTAGTCATATAGCTGCCGCTGCTCCGGCACCACCAGCTGTGCCCTGAACGCTATGTTGACTGAACCCATAGCCAACGCTGCCCCTCGCGAATCGATCTCGTGCCCAACAACTCGTTTATGAATCGTGAACGACTGATCCGCAAGAGTCAGACGGATAAAAATCCTTGAGAGGGACTCTCAGCGCGCCTTGCGCTGACCCAGCCCCATGTTCTTGGCGAGATTGGAGCGCGAATTGGCATAGTTCGGGGCCACCATCGGGTAGTCCGCCGAAAGGTTCCATTTCTCGCGATACTGATCGGGGGTGAGGTTGAAGTGGGTGCGCAAGTGGCGCTTCAGCGACTTGAACTTCTTGCCGTCCTCGAGGCAGATCAGATAGTCCGGCGTGATCGACTTCTTCACGTTCACGGCGGGCTTCGGCTCGTTGCCATCGTCCTTGAGGGCGGGCGTGCCGGTCACCCGTTCCAGCGCCTTGTGCACTTCGGTGATGAGCTTCGGCAGGTCCACCTGCTCGACGGTGTTGCGCCCCACATAGGCGGCCACGATCTGGGCAGCCAGTTCGATGAGCGACGGCTTGTTGTCCATGTGCAGCAGGCCTTTCCTGACTCGGGGACGCCCCTGTTTAGGCGACCGTGGCGTGTTCAACAAGGCCCGGCTCCGCCGGGGGTGCGTATGGCCCGGACTGGCTGGTGAACCAGTCCCAGTAAGTCAGCAGAACCCGCGCCTTGGTGAAGGACAGGGCGTCGAAAACGACCTTCAGCTCCTCCGCCGGCCGGTCTTCCCTGATCAGCCCGCCGGCGGCGCGCAGCCGGTCCAGCGCATCGTCGAAGCACGAACGGCCGAGGCCCAGCGCCTTGAGCAGCACCACCACCGCCTCGCCCTCAGCGTCCGCCAAAATGCGCTCTGCCGTCATGTCCATGATGCCCGCCAGCCGGGCAAGGCGGCCGGCCGCCTCCTCGCGCCGCCCGAAGAACAGCGGCGCCAACGCCGCATCAATCTCAGCTGGTCTCGCCGCTTCGACCAAAGACCGCTCGCCTGAGGCGAGCGCGATCGACAGGATG
The DNA here is from genome assembly GCA_947475225.1 of Bradyrhizobiaceae bacterium. Lineage (GTDB taxonomy): Bacteria > Pseudomonadota > Alphaproteobacteria > Rhizobiales > Aestuariivirgaceae > Aestuariivirga. The sequence goes on along the minus strand of CANJMQ010000023.1, from coordinate 4,477 downwards.
CGGCTGAGCGTGACGGAGTCAGAGAGGAACCGCGCGATGATCACCCGGCGCAGATCCGGCGGCAGCCGCCAGAGGAGGTCGAGTGCCACGGCGAGCGGCAGGTCAGTGCGCAGCGCCAGCGGGGCCTGAAGTCCCGGGTGCTCGCCCGCCAGCTGCGAAAGGCGGAGGAAGGACTGGAAGGAAATCTCCGCGCCGGGATTGCGCAGCAGCGCCAGCAGGCTCAGCAGGTCACCCGCGCGCACGAGGTGATCGCCGATGTCCTGCGGCACACGGCGGCGACGCGCCAGCAGGAGCAGGCGCTCCGGGTCGGCACTCTCGCAGGCGGCAAGCAGATCGGTGGCATCCAGGTGCGCGCTGCGCTCAAGCACCACGCCGCCGACTTCCGCACGCGGGTCCCGCACGAGGCGCGAAACCAGCAGCGGTGGCGGCGCGTCCATCGCGGAAATGCGCTCGGCGATCATGCCCAGGTCCTTCACGGAGAGCCGGGGCAGCAGCAGCAGCAGCGTATCTCCCGCCATGCCGCGCTCCTGCGGCGGCAGGTCGAGGGCGCCCCAGATGATGTTGAGCAAAGCGGCAGCAGCCGCTCCCGGGTCAGGCGGCAGCATGGGATCGGGCAGTGGAACAGGCGGCGCGTCCGCCAGCGCGCAGCGCGGCTCCGGCGGGACGGCGCGCCTCAACCGGGCGGTGAGCAGCCGAAAGGAGTCCACCGTGCCAGGTGGCGGAGCAGGCTCAGCGGCTGTCATGGGCGCATCGAGCGGCATCAGGTCCTCTTGCTCGCAATCAGCACCCGAGACTTGAGGATTTTATTAAAACTTGAGGTTTTGAAATGCCCCGTTACAGTCACTCTTCAAAGATGGTTAACCAAACCTTTCCCCAAATCGCGAAGTGCCGTCCCGCGCTTCACATTTCACGGCCGATCCCCCACATTGGACGGCGAAAGCGGATCACGAAAGCCTGAGCATGACGAACACCCCCAAGCCGCCGCGGGCGGAAAAGCGCCCGCGCGCCGAAACCTGGCACGGCCATGAGAAGCGCGACGACTATCATTGGCTGAAAGCCGAGAACTGGCAGGAGGTCATGCATGATCCCTCCGTTCTCCCTCCGGAAATCCGCGCCTTCCTCGAGGGCGAGAACGCCTATCACCAGGCCATCATGGCCGACACAGAGGCGCTGCAGGTCAAGCTCTTCGCCGAGCTGAAGGGCCGCATCAAGGAGGACGACTCCTCGGTGCCCGCCCCGGACGTGGCCTATGATTATTATACGAGCTACGTCACTGGCGGGCAGCACCCGCGCTACTGCCGCAAGCCCCGTGGCAAGGACGGCCCGGAGCAGCTGCTGCTTGACGGCAACGAACTCGCCAAGGGCCGCGAATATTTCCAGTTCGGCGGCATTGACCTGTCACCCGACCAGACCCTGCTTGCCTGGTCCTTCGACGGCAACGGCTCGGAGTTCTATGAACTCCGCCTGCGCGATGCCGCCACCGGCACCGAGCACGCGGACGTGCTGGCAAACACCGCGGGCGAGGCCACATGGACGGCGGACGGCAAGAGCTTCTTCTACACCCTGCAGGACGATAACCACCGCCCGCTGAGAACCTTTCGTCATGTTCTCGGCACGGAGCAATCGGCCGATGTGCTGGTCTACGAGGAGAAGGACACGGGCAAGTTCACCGGCGTGGGCAAGACGAGCTCCGACAAGTGGATCACCATCAGCATCCACGACCATGACACCTCGGAGATCTGGCTGATCGACACCGAAGAGCCGGACATGAAGCCGCGCCTCGTGGCACCGCGCGTCGCGGGCATCGAGTATGACATCGAGCACCACGCCGACCAGTTCATCATCCGCACCAACGAAGGAGGTGCCGAGGACTACAAGCTCGTCACCGCCCCCGTCTCCGACCCGCGCAAGGAAAACTGGACGGACCTGATCCCGCACCGGCCCGGCATCTTCATCGTCTCCTATATCGTGATGAAGGACTGGCTGATCCGCATGGAGCGCGAGAACGCGCTGCCGCGCATCGTGGTGCGCAACTTGACGAGTGGTGAAGAACACGCCATCGCCTTTGACGAGGAGGCCTATTCGCTGGGCTTCGGCGAAATGCGCGAGTTCGACACCGACACGCTGCGCTTCACCTATTCCTCGCCCACCACGCCCGCGCAGGTCTATGACTATGACATGCGAACCCGCACCCGCGTGCTGCGGAAAACGCAGGCTGTGCCGAGCGGCCACGACCCATCGCACTACGTGACGCGCCGCCTGATGGCACCCGCCCATGACGGCGAGCTGATCCCGGTCACCCTGCTCTACAGGCAGGACGCGAAGCTCGACGGCCAGGCTCCCCTGTGGCTTTACGGCTATGGTGCCTACGGCATCTCGATGCCAGCCGGCTTCAACACCAACATCCTGTCGCTGGTGAACCGTGGCTTCATCTACGCCATCGCGCATATCCGCGGGGGCCAGGAGAAAGGCCGCCACTGGTATACCGACGGCAAGATGGCCAAGAAGCAGAACAGCTTCCGCGACTTCATCTCGACCGCGCAGTTCCTGATCGACAAGGGCTACACGCGCAAAGGCAACATCGTGGCGCAGGGCGGCTCTGCCGGCGGCATGCTGATGGGGGCGATCACCAACATGGCGCCCGACCTGTTCCATGGCGTCGTGGCGGAAGTACCCTTCGTCGACGTGCTTACCACCATGCTCGATGACACGCTGCCGCTGACGCCGCCCGAATGGCCCGAATGGGGCAACCCCATCGAAAGCAAAGAAGCCTATGAAAACATCTTGGCCTATTCGCCCTATGACCGGGTGGAGGCCAAGGCCTATCCCAACATCCTCGCGGTGGGCGGCCTCACCGACCCGCGCGTCACCTATTGGGAGCCCGCCAAGTGGGTGGCGAAACTCCGTGAACTGAAGACCGACGATAACCTGCTGCTGTTCAAGACCAACATGGGTGCCGGCCACGGCGGCGCCTCGGGCCGCTTTGACCGGTTGAAGGAAGTGGCCTTCGTCTATGCCTTCGGGCTCAAGGTGGCGGAGCTGGCCGATGCTGGTTGATGCCACCAAGGCCACGCTCCTGCTCGTCGACATGCAGGAGCGGCTGCTGCCCGCCATGACGGGAGGTGCTGAGGCGGAATCCCGCTGCGTCATTTTGCTCAAGGCGGCGAAGGCGCTGGCGGTGCCGGTCACCGTCTCCGAGCAATATCCCAAGGGGCTGGGCCACACGGTGCCCGGCCTTGCCGCCGAGATCGGCAATGCCCCGGTGTTCGAGAAGACCGCCTTCTCCTGCTGGAAGGATGAGGGGCTGAGGGAGCATATGATCGTCCACCACGAGGCGGGCCGGCCCTTGGTCATCCTTGCGGGGATCGAATCCCACGTCTGCGTCATGCAGACGGCGGCAGACCTCTCCGCGGCGGGCTTCGGCGTCTTCGCGGTGGCCGATGCCATGGCGTCCCGCGCGCCCGCCTCCCACGCGCTTGCGCTGGAGCGCATGCGCCAGAACGGCGTGGCGGTGGTCAATACCGAAATGATCATATTCGAGCTGCTGGGCAAGGCCGGTACGGCGGAATTCAAGGCGTTTTCGGCACTTGTGCGCTGAGCGCAGAGACGTCCGTCACTTCGCCGAATTGACAATTCGGCCCGGCATTGCTCATTAGGCCCCAATCCAAGGGAGTTTCTTATGGCCGCTGCCGAATTCAACTGGGAAGATCCGCTCGACCTCGAATCTCAGCTCACCGACGAAGAGCGCATGATCCGCGATGCTGCCCGCGCCTTCGCGCAGGACAAGCTTCAGCCGCGCGTCAAATCCGCCTTCCGCGACGAGCGCTTCGACCGCGAGATCATGAACGAGATGGGCGAGATGGGATTCCTCGGCGTCATGACCTCCACCGAGTTCGGCGGCTCAGGCCTCGGCTACGTCGCCTATGGCCTGGTGGCGCGCGAGGTGGAGCGGGTGGACTCAGGCTATCGCTCCGCCATGAGCGTGCAGAACTCGCTCGTCATGCACCCGATCGAGGCCTATGGCACCGAGGCGCAGAAGAGGAAGTATCTCCCCAAGCTCGCCACCGGCGAGTGGGTGGGCTGCTTCGGCCTGACCGAGCCCGATGCCGGCTCCGACCCCGGCGGCATGAAGACGCGCGCCAGGAAGGTCGACGGCGGCTATGTGCTGAACGGCGCAAAGATGTGGATTTCAAACTCGCCCATCGCCGACGTGGCGGTGGTGTGGGGCAAGACGGAAGACGGCGTGATCCGCGGCTTCATCGTCGAGCGCGGCATGAAGGGCTTCTCGACGCCCGTCATCGAGGGCAAGATTTCGCTCCGCGCCTCGGTGACGGGCGAGATCGTGCTCGATAATGTGGAAGTCACCGACGACCACCTGCTGCCCAACGCCAAGGGCCTCGGTGGCCCCTTCGGCTGCCTCAACAAGGCGCGCTACGGCATCGCCTGGGGCGTCATGGGTGCGGCGGAGGACTGCTGG
>CANJMQ010000022.1 GCA_947475225.1 Bradyrhizobiaceae bacterium | reverse complement strand
TCTCGCCGACGGTAACGACACTCAGGAACAGCTCCTCCTCCCTCTGACGCCTGAGCCAGGATGAGACGTCGGGCCGGCGCTCCGGCCGGCGCAGTGCGGAGATGACATTGGTGTCGAGGATCAGCATCAGAAGCTGACGTTGCGGGGTGCCACCTTGGCGCGTCCGGCGCCCTGCTCGCCTACTCCCTCCGATGGCATCGCGAGGAGGTGATCGACGAAGGAGCCACGCACCTGCCGCGCCTCGGCGAGAAGCTGCTCGTAGCTCGCGGCCGAGACGACGACGACGGCGGGCTGGCCACGTCGCGAGATCCCCTGCGGCCGCCCCGCGAGAGCCGCCTCGACGACGGCGCTGAACTTGTTCTTGGCTTCGTACAGTGTCCACATGGCAGATACTCGATCTGGATAGATATCTAGATAAATGGCACTCAGACTGGATCATTGCAAGGACATAAACGGATATAATTTAGACTTTAAATCTACTCATGCCCCTTTACGACAGAGGCGCGTCAGTCAGAAGGTGTAAAATAGATTTATTATTCTATTTAAAATTGCTACTTGGCAAATAGAACCCTGCCCAAGCCGCCGCGGTTGACGCTCCCGCGCAACTGGACGAGCCTTGCCCGTCACCTCAGTGCTAACCGACATACGGGTGGCGTCGCGTCCCGTGGACGTCCTCGACATGCTACCTGACGCGGAAGGCCTTCAGCAGTCCAGCGATGCGTTCAAGGAAATCACCGCCTACCTCGTCTTCTGGCTCCGAGGCGATGTCTGAGCTGACGCGCTCGCGCGCTGGCCTATGGCCAAGCCAAAAGAAACTGGTCCCCGCCCGATGAGGCGGAGGCCAAGATTGAAGTACTCACTGAGCCGGAGTGGATCTGGCTGCAAACTAGGGGCTCATCACCACCAGAGTCGCCTTGTTGAGCTTGCATGCCGACGTATTCGTGCTCCTGTACAGCAACTGGAACGTCACGCTTGCGCCGGCAGTGTAGCCCGTCGTGTAGAAGACCTGCGTATAGGGCAACGCCGTCGTGGTCTTGTTGGTCACCATGACGAAGGCATCCGCCAGTGTTCCCGTGCCGGCACTTGCAGTCGCCGAGAAGGTGACGATGCAGCTGTCTGTTGTGGTGGCCATCCACGCTGCCGAAGTAATGCGACAGCAGGCTGATTGAAACCTTCGCTTCCGCAGCGACATTCTTCAACGTGAAGCCGCGCATTCCCTTTTCACTCAGGCAGGTGCGGGCTGCGATCAGGATGAGGCTGCGGCGTTGTTCCGGCGCCTCGCGTTCAGCGCGCTTGCGCGCGGACTTCTTGGGTGTGGCCATGTTGCGGAGAATTCTGGATCGCGTGATTGTGACGGTCGCATAACATGAAGCGTCCGGCCGCGAAAGCGGCGGCCCCGGATGACAGCACTCGAGGCGGCACAGCATCGCCAGGCTGGCGTGGCGCCCGGCGAATGGCGGCTGCAGCTAGGAAGTGGGCTCGAAGTCGAGAGCCACGCCATTGATGCAGTAGCGCATGAAGGTGGGTGGCGGGCCATCCTCGAAGACATGCCCGAGGTGGCTGCCGCAGGTCGCGCAATGCACCTCGGTGCGCACCATGCCGTGGCTCCTGTCGGTGGTGGTCGCCACGGCCCCCGCGACCGGAACGGTGAAGCTGGGCCAGCCCGTGCCACTCTCGAATTTTTCCTGGCCTTCGAACAAACTGGTGCGGCAGCCCGCACAGAGGAAGCGGCCGGGGCGCTTTTCGCGCAGCAGCGCGCAGCTGCCGGGGCGCTCGGTGGCATGGCCACGCATCACGGCATATTGCTCGGGCGTCAGCATGGCGCGCCACTCTGCATCTGTTTTCTGGAACGGAAAGTCTGCGGCGGTGCGATGGTCTTTCATTGTCTGCTCCCGAAACATGGCTTCCCGCATATAGGACCCAAGCGCGGGAAAGTCAGCAGGATCATCCGGCAATCGCGAAACCGTGATGCGGTTTGAGGCGACATCCCCGGGCCGGACCTGCAATATGCCGCGATGTTCCTGATTTCCGACCGGTCCGGCCGCTTTTCCCTGCTCAAGAGCTGCTGCCTCGCCCTGCTGCTGGCACCTGCCCTGTGGCTCGGCTGGCGGGCGGTGAACCATGACCTTGGGCCCCTGGCGATCAAGCAGGCGCTGCATGTCACCGGGACATGGGCGGTCCGCTTTCTGCTCGTCGCCCTGGCGCTCACGCCGCTGCAGCGCCTGTTCCGCTGGCCGAAGCTTGCCCTTATCCGGCGCATGCTGGGCGTCGGCGCCTTCTGCTGGGCCGCAGCCCACCTGCTGCTCTATGTGGCCAGCCAGAATTACGACCTTGCCCATGTGGCGAGCGAGATCATCAGCCGCTACTACCTCGCCATCGGCTTCGCGGCGCTGACGGGTCTCGCACTCCTCGCCGCGACCTCGACCGATGGCATGATCTCTCGCATGGGTGCCTGGTGGAAGCGCCTGCACCGGGTGGTCTATGTCATCGCCGCGCTGGCCATCCTGCATTTCTTCATGCAGTCGAAGATCGATGCCAGCGAGGCGACGCTGATGGCGGGATTGTTTCTGACACTGATGATCTACCGGCTGGCGATCTGGTGCCGCCTGCCGATGGGCGCGGTGGTGCTGGCAGGCGTGGCGCTTGCCGGGGCCGCGGCGACGGCGCTCGCAGAATTCGCTTGGTACGGCCTCGCCACCGGCGCCAATCCGTGGCGCGTGCTGGGCGCCAATCTCCATACCGGGCAAGGCCTGCGTCCGGCCGTGCAAGTTCTCCTGGTCACGGCCGCCGTTGTGCTCATCGCTGAAATCTGGCGGCGGCTTCCTGCCCGCAGCGGTTCTGCCTCCGGCCAGCGCGCGCCGCGCCGCGCCTGACGGCACCCCGTGCCGCTCAGTCGATCAGCCGCTGCAGCAGACCGTTGGTGGTGGTGAGGCGCTCCGCCAGCAGCGTTGCAATGGCCTGGTGCATGGCATTGGCGAGATGCGGGTCGCGCTGTTCCATCTCGCGCAGCTTGGCGGCATGCAGCACATAGGCCTCAGTCACCTCGTCGGCGATGGCGGAGGCATTGCGCGGCTGGTTCAGGTACATGCCGATCTCGCCGATCATCGTGCCGCCGGTCAGCGAGCGGAGCCGCATCGACCTGCCGTCGGGAAGGGCGAGCCGCACCGTCACGCGGCCCTTCTCGATGAACAGGATCTCGTCCGGGGGGCCGCCCTGCCGCAGCAGGTAGTCTCCGGCCGCGAAGCTCCGTGGCTCCAGATAGGCCATGAAGTCCGAGAGGTTGGCCCCCTCCGGCAGCACCCGGCGGATGCGCTCCCAGCCTGAGACATCGCCCGACGGCATTGCCCCTGCCGCATTGCGCAGCAGGTCCTGCTCGCAGTGTTCCAGCGCCTCGTCGAGATCGTCATGGAAACTCACGGTGCCAGTCGCGGGCTCGATCCCGGACTGGCGGAACTGCGCGCGCAGCCGCTTGTTCATGCGGGTGAGGAGGAGCTCGCAGGCGTTGCGCTCGCACAGGGTGCGGATCTTCGAGAAGGCCAGCATGGCGGAAGAGTCGCTCGCCGGCACATCACGGAAATCGAGCAGCAGGAAGCGCAGCCTGTGCGGCCCCGGCGCCGCCATCATCTGCTGGATCCGCGTCAGCACCGAATAGGCCGTGCCAAAAAAGATGAAGCCCTCGAGCTTGATCACCCTGATGGCGCTTCCCTGCGCCTTCAGCAGGGCGAGGGCCGCAGGGCTGCGATCGACGTTGCTGCGGTAGTCGTCACCCGAAAGTTCCTGCCGGATCACCCGCACGCGGCTGTAGTTGAGGACGAAGATCACCATGGCGACGGCGACACCCACCGCCACGCCGGCGGGGATGCTGACCGCGCCGATCACCGTGACGATGACGGCGACGATCAGGAAATCCTGCAGCGGCAGCCGGCGCCAGCCGTCATAGAGCCACTCGATCAGCAGGCTGGCCCCCATCGAGAACAGCAGCCCGCCCAGCACGGCGCGCGGCATGTAGGCGAGAAGCGAGGTGCCGAACAGCAGGGCGGCAAGGCACAGCGCCGCCGAGGCGAGGCCGATCAGCCGGCTGTTGGCGCCCATGCGGTAGCCGAGCAGCGAGGCCGAGAGCGCATGGAAGCCCACAGCACCACCCATCAGCCCCGACGCCATGTTGGCAAGCCCGGCGGCGCGCAGTTCGCGGTTGATGTCGAGATCGCTGCGGGTTGCCAGTTCAAGGCCGCTGGCATTGAGCAGCAGCGCCACCACGCTCACCAGCACGATCGAGGCGAAGGTCGGAACCTGCGCCGCGACGCGTGACCAGCCCTCTGCCGTCAGCCGCATCCAGGCCGGTGCCTCGAGCCCGGTGAATTCGGGAAAGGGCCCCAGCAGCAGGCCCGCCGCCTGCGCCTCGCCCACCGTCATGCCCGCCAGCTGCAGGCCGAGGTGATAGAGCGCCACGGCGGCGAGCAGCAGCCCCGGCACTATTAGCGGGTGGCGATAGCGCCGCAGCATGGCCAGCAGCAGCAGGCCGAAGGCGAGGCCGGGCAGCCAGCGCGCGGCGCGCAGCGGTTCCGACAGCATATGAAGATCAATCTTCCCAATCGCCACGCCAGTGAGGACCGGGATCGCACCCAGCAGGATCAACAGGCCGGAGCCTGCCAGAAAGCCGCCGACCACCGGAAAGGGAATGAAGCGCATCAGCGCGCCCAGCCGGAAGGCGCCGAGGCCGAAGAACACCGCGCCCGCCGCGAAGGCCGCCACATTGGCCGAGGCCAGAACCACCAGCACCGCCAGAGCAGGCGGCACGCTGCTGCCCATCGCGGCGGCAAGTGCTGTTGCCATCACGCCGATGATGACGGCGGGGCCATCCTGCACCTGTGCGACGACGCCCGGATAGCTGCTGAGCAGCGCCACCAGCGCCCCCACCACCACGCCGCCCGTCAGGATCAGTTCCAGGGCCGGGGCAATGCCACCCGGCAGGCCATTGGGCATCACCAGCACCACCATGCTGGCCGAACCGAGAATGGTGCGAATGCCGGCGATCAACCCGGCGGTGAGGCTGGTCACCAGCTGCTGCGCGTGAAGGCTCGACCCCATGCCCCGTCCCACACCGTGATCCGGGAAAGGCTAGTGCATCCGGCGCCTGCCCGCCAGCCTGCCTTCGCCCGAGGCTGCAAGATTCAAGCTTGCCCGGGCGCAACGGCGCCCCTAACGCTTCGCGGATACGCGTGGGGAGCGAAGCTTATGACACCATCACATCCGGCGGCGGCTGCACCGGTCTATCGCAAGATCATCCGGAACATCGTGCCGCTGCTGTTCCTGGGCTATGTCGTGTCCTTCCTCGACCGGGTGAACGTTGGTTTCGCCAAGCTGCAGATGGCCTCCGACCTGGCGTTCAGCGACGCGGTCTATGGCTTCGGGGCCGGGGTCTTCTTCATCGGCTACTTCCTGTTCGAGGTGCCGAGCAACCTGGTGCTGGCGCGGGTGGGCGCCCGGCTGTGGATGGCGCGCATCATGCTCACCTGGGGCTTAATCTCCTGCCTCTTCATGTTCCTTGGCGATTTCCGCTGGGGCGGCATGGCCCAGGCGCTGCACCTGTCGGATTCCGAATTCGGCTTCTATCTTCTGCGCTTCCTGCTGGGCGCGGCGGAGGCCGGCTTCTATCCCGGCGTCATCCTCTATCTGACCTACTGGTTCCCCGCCAGCCGGCGAGCCAACGTCATCGCCCTGTTCATGACGGCGGTTGGCGTGTCGAGCGTCATCGGCGCGCCACTGTCGGGTGCCATCCTGCAATTCGCCGACGGTCTGCTCTCGCTGCGCGGCTGGCAGTGGTTGTTCCTCCTCGAGGGCCTGCCCTCGGTACTCACCGGCATCGCCTTTCTCATCATGCTGCCGGACCGGCCTACGGCTGCAAAATGGCTGAGCCCGGCGGAGGCTGCCGCCGTCACCGCCGACATCGAACTCGAGGACAGGCGGCGCGCGCAGGCCACGCTGGTGTCCGCAGGCCATGCCTTCACCAGCCTGCGGATCTGGATCTTCGCGCTGTCCTACATGACCGGCACCATCGCCATCTATGCCGTCAGCTTCTGGATTCCGACCATCGTGCAGAGCCTCGGCATTCCACCGGGCGACTACTTCCGCGTCGGCCTGCTCAGCATGATCCCGTGGACGGTGATGATCATCGTGCAAGTCCTCTGGGCGCGCCACTCGGACCGCACGCGGGAGCGTCGCTGGCACAGCTGTGCCGGCAATGCCATGGCGGCCATGGGCCTTGCCATGCTGGCTCTCTGGCCGCAGAGCCCGGTGCTGGCGCTGACCGGCCTGTCACTGGTCACCGCCGGATGCGGTTGTTCCGTGGTCACCTTCTGGCCAATGCCGCAGAGCCTGTTCGCCGGCACCGCGGCGGCAGCCGGCATCGCGCTGATCAACAGCATGGGAGCACTCGGCGGCTACATTGGCCCAATGCTGATCGGCCAGATCCGCACCGCCAATCACGGCGACGCGAGCCTGGCCTTCATCGCACTCGCGGTGATCGCAGCACTCGGCGGCGTGCTCGTCCTGGCCGCATCCACCGGGCTTCGCGACCAGACGGCAGACGGCTGAAGGTGGCCAGCGCGTCAGACCCCGACGCGCATCGCCTTGCTTTCGGGGTCATAGGGCAAGGCGGGAGTGGCGCAAGACGTCGCGCTGCGGCGTTAGGGTTTGCGCAGGCTGTCCATCCACGCCTTCGCCGCCGGGGCGGCGGTGATGAAGGTAAGGCGGTGGGTGCCGCCCTTGACGTTGATGGGATGAACGGTGTTCTCGGACTGGTCGGACCAGTTGCCGATGAGCACCGCCTGGTAGGCGGCCATCAGCACGCCAATCATCTGCTTCACCACCTCGTCGTGCGAGCCGAAATACATCTGGACCGGCGCCCTGAAGGTCTGGCGGTAGGTTTCACTCTGCGCCAGCAGGCGGCCATAATCCGATACCGCGAACCTCACCGGGTCACGCAGCTCCGGGCGCAGGTATTCGACAAGCGGGCGGTCGCCGAGGCGAAGCATGATCTCCTTCAGCCCCTCCTGCCCCTTGTAGGAGCGCTCGTAGATGGCCTTCATATCGTCAAAGACCGCCGGATCCAGCGTCTGCTTCGCGAGATCGGCGGGGCCGTGGTAGTTCTGCAAGGCGAAGACGGAGAGCGCAATGATGGTGTTGACCCATGGCGCGTCGACGCCGATGCGGGGATAGAACAGCAGGCCGTTCAGCGCCGCATAGGGATCGGCGGGTGCCGATGCCGTGAAGGTGGCGGTCACGGGAATGCCGTCCTCCTCGAAGCGCTCCTGCAGGCCGGTGGCGTTGAGGCCACCCTGCGACCAGCCGCCGATGAACAACTCATCCTGCAATATGCCCTTGGACTTCAGGAAGTCCGCCGCCGCACGGTAGAGGTCCTCGCTGGCCTGCTGGGTGCTGGCCTTGACGAAATAGGCTTCCGGGCTTGCGGCATCGCCGCCCATGCCGAAATAGTCCGGCGCGATCAGCGCATAACCGTTGCCGGCGAACAGCCCGGCCATGTAGCGGGTCTCGTAGGCACCGTCATAGTGAGGATAGTCGGAGGGGTTGGCGGACAGGAATGCATAGGAAGGCACTTCATACTTCCCGTAGACCGTGCCGTGTTCATAGATGATGAGCGGCAGCTTCGAACGGTCGGCAAGCGCTGGCAGGGCGAGAAGGCCGGTGGCAGTGATGGGTTTGCCGCCTTTTTCCGGAACATTTGACTCGTAGCGCACCGCGTAGAGTTCGATATCGTTGGCGGCGGTGGAGACGGGCGGAAGCTCATAGCCGTCGCCGGGCTTCTGGGTGGCGAGGAAGGTGGTGCGCTCGGCATCCAGCATGCGGTTGAGTTCAGCTGCAGGCACCGTCTTCAGATAGGTGAAGACGGCATCTCCGGCAAAAGCGGCATTGCTGGCCACGACGAGGCAAAACAGGGCAAGGATCAATCGCAAAGTGAACATTCCTTCCATATCGCTGCAACCATATCGAATGATGTTTCCATGCGTCTGCGCACTGACACTTGTCAATGCCGCCGCGGGCACGGCACGCGCACTTGGCGCCGTCACATGGTTGTCATAAGGCAGTTTGAAAGCAACGTGGGGGGCGCGCAGTGGCACAGGCAACATCGGTTCGGCAAAAGCTTGATCTCAGGCAGTCGATCACGGCATCGGGCTTCGTGATGATCCTGATGCTCGCGGTCCTCGGGCTGTTCGCGCTATACTCGATCTGGTCGATCAATCGCGCCTGGGTTGAAGGCATGAACCGCGTCACCGAACTCCGCCAGCTTTCGACGGCGTCGCTTGAGGCGCAGGTGTCGTTCAAGGTGCAGGTGCAGGAATGGAAAAACATCCTGCTGCGCGGCGACGACCCGTCCTTGCTGGCCAAGCACCACGCCGCCTTCACCAGTGAGGCCAGTGAAACGCAAACGCTGCTCGGCACTGTTGCGCAGCAGGCCGCACTGCTCGGCTTCAGCGAAGACGCAAGCCAAGCCGAAACCCTGATTGCCGACCACGCGGCGCTCAACCAGTCCTACGAGACAGTGCTCAGGGAGATGCAGGGGGCGGCCGCGACGCTCGATGCCGCGTCGGCGCATGCAATCGACGTGAAGCTGCGCGGCGCTGACCGCACCCTCGAAGCCGGCATCGGCGCACTTGCGGCAGGCATCGGCACGCAGTCGGACACACACCGCGAGACGCTGTTTGCGGCCATGGCCGCACGCTACGCCACGCTGCGCTGGTTCATCATCAGCGTCATCCTCGGCACGCTGGCGGTCACGGGCTTCGTTCTGTTCCGCCTGCTGCGTGCGACGCAGGCCTGACGCGGGATGTTCGAGGGTGCGCTCGCCGCCTTTGCGGGGCTTGGCTTCTTCCTGGCCGGACTGCACTTGCTGTCGGAAGTGGTCCGCTCGCTGGCAGCGCGACGGCTGCGCATCGCACTTGCCCGATTCTCACGGTTGCCCTTCGCCAATGTGGTGGCCGGAAGCCTGCTCGGTGCAGTGACGCAGAGCACCAGCGCCTCGGCCTTCGTCTGCATCGGACTGCTCAATGCGCGGGCCATTTCATTTCCCGCCGCATTGACCATCAGCGCATGGTCGTCGGTTGGCACCTCAATTCTGGTGTTCCTCGCGTCGGTTGACCTCAGGTCGCTGGCCATGCTGGCACTCGCTGCGGTGGGCATCTCGTATATCGCGTCCTTCCACCGCGGCGAGGCGGGGCGCCGCACCACCGAGCTGCTGCTTGCGATCGGCATCACGCTGTTCGGCCTGACCATGCTGAAGGCGACCGGCCACGCGCTGGCCGATAGCGCGTGGGTGCGCGAGTTCTTCACATTCGCCTCCGAATCCTGGATTTACAGCTTCATCATCGGCTTCATCGTGACGCTGGTGATGCAGTCATCATCGACGGTCAGCGCGCTGGCCGTGATGCTGACTGCGGCGGGGCTGATACCGCTCGATGCGGCGATGGTGCTGGTCTGCGGCGCCAATGCGGGATCCGGCATGAGCGTTGCCGTGATTTCCGCGCATCTCACCGGGCCTCCCCGCCAGGTGGCGCTGTGGCAGGCGGCGGCAAAATTCATCGGCGCATTCACCGTCCTGCCGCTGGCGCTGTTGACCACCGAGCATGGGCTTGCCGCCACGCACCTCACCGCACTGCTGCCGGTTCCGCTGCTGCTCTCCATTGCATTTCTGCTGATCAACGTGGCGGGCGCGGTGCTTTCAGGCCTGTTCCGCAAGCCGCTCCTGCGCGTGCTCGAAAGCCTGGCGCCCACCGACCGCGACCGCCAGCAATTCGAGCCGGAATTCATCGTCGACGAGGCGGCCGAAGATCCCGAAACCGCCTTTCTCCTCGCACGCCGTGAACAGGTGAAGCTCGTCTCGCTGCTGCCCGCGGCACTCGGGCCATTGCGCCACGAGGAGGACGAGGTGGCCGGCCTGGAGAACGGCGCACGCAAGGCGCTGGCGCTCAATCTTGCCGGCGAGACCTCCGACTTCATCAGCGAGGCCGTGACCCGCCACCCGGCGGGCAGCGACGTGACCGGCCTGCTGCTGCTGCAGCGGGCCAACGAGCACGTGCTGTCAATCATCACGGCGCTGCACGGCTATGTGGATGAACTCTCCACGCTCGCCGCAACATCGGACCGCGAACGCTCGATGTGCGAGTCGATGACCGAGACGCTGCACCTGCTGCTCGGGCTCGTCGCGGAGCAGGCAGACGGCGACGGCAGCAACCGCGACATGCTGGAGCGCCTGACCGGTGACCGCAGCGATGTCATGACCCGGTTCCGCCAGCAGATCGCCGGAACGGAGATCGCGTCCAACGCCAGCCGGGAGTCGCTGTTCGTGGCCACGGGATTGTTCGAACGCATGGTGTGGCTGGTACGCCAGCTCGCCGCGGATTTCACCGCCATCACCGCGATGGACGGCGCCCCGGCAGCGGACTAGCCGGCGCTCCCCGCCTCGACGATCGCCGCAAGGCGGGCCATGTCGAGGATGCGCAGCTCGCGGTAACCCAGTTCGCAGATGCCCTGGGTGACCAGTTCACCGAGCAGATGGAAGACGGTGGAGCGCGACATGTTGCTGGCAGCGGCCAGTTCCTCCTGGGTGAGCGGGATACTGACGGGGCCCATGGGCAGGAAGTTGAGCAGACGGCCACCGAAGGTAAGGAGCCGCGAGCACAGCCTGATTCTGGGGTCGACGATCATCAGGTCCACGGCATGGAGCAGGTATTCCTCGACGTTCCACGCCATGAGATTGAAAAACAACCAGTTCAGCGCTGGATCGGACTTGAGCAAGTCGACGATGGCCGTCTGGGAGAGGGCGAGAAGCTCGGTCGGCCGCCGCGCCACGACCGACATGATGCGCGGTCGCTTGCCGAGAGCCGCCGGCTCGCCGAACCATTTGCCGGCGAACATGACGTGACCGTGAATCATGCCCTGCACCGGGTGCGGCACGGTGATGACGGCGCAGCCGGAGACCAGGCAATAGACCTCGCTGGCCGAATCCTCGACGTCGAAGAGGGTGCGGTTCTTCGGCAGATTCACCAGCCGCATGCGCGAGCACAGCAGGTCCTGGGCGCGGCGCTCGTGCTGGGACAGCCAGCGGCTGTTCCGGGCGATGGCGATGGCTTCTTCCAACTGCATATTTTTAGGGGCCCACTGCAAGATTTCGTAACTGTATACAATTGATCAACCCGTCCTCTGATTAAGTCAACCTCACTGACGCCTTACGGCGACAGGAGTACCGGGGAAGCATCGGCCATGGCCGAATGCGGGATGACGGGGTGGCGCTCTCGGGTGCTGCCCCCTCTCGTGCTTGTCCCGTTCAGGGAATTCAAAGGAGGAATGATCCATGCCGGATATGAACCGGAACAAACCAGGCTTCGTGAAGCGTCTGACGCTGTTCACCGCGGCACTGCTGGCGCTGGGCGCCGCAGCCACCGCCAGCGCCCAGGCCGCTGACAAGCCCAACATCCTCGTCATCTGGGGCGACGACATCGGCGGCTTCAACATCAGCGCCTATAACCGCGGCATGATGGGTTACAAGACGCCCAACATCGACTCGATCGCCGAACAGGGCGCGCTGTTCACCGACTGGTATGGCCAGCAGAGCTGCACCGCCGGCCGCGCCGCCTTCGTGACCGGCCAGTCGCCGATCCGCACCGGCCTCACCAAGGTGGGTCTGCCGGGCACGCCGGAAGGCATGAAGATCGAGGACCCGACAATTGCCGTGTTGCTCAAGGCTCAGGGTTACGCCACCGGCCAGTTCGGCAAGAACCACCTGGGCGACCGTGACGACATGCTGCCGACCAATCACGGCTTCGACGAATTCATGGGCAATCTCTACCACCTCAATGCCGAGGAAGAGCCGGAGAACCCCGACTATCCGAAGGATCCCGAGTTCAAGAAGCGGTTCGGACCGCGCGGCGTGATCCACTCCTTCGCCATGCCGGACGGCAGCCAGAAGATCGAGGACACGGGCCCGCTGACGCGCAAGCGCATGGAGACGGTGGACGAGGAAGTGACCGCCGCGGCGATCGGCTTCATGGACAAGGCAGTGCAGGAGAAGAAGCCCTTCTTCGTGTGGTGGAACTCTACCCGCATGCACATCTTCACGCATCTGAAGGCAGAGTCAGACGGCAAGACCGGGCTTGGCATCTATGCCGACGGCATGGTGGAGCATGACGGCCTCGTCGGCCAGCTGCTCGCCAAGGTGAAGGACCTTGGCATCGAGGACAACACCATCGTCATGTACTCGACCGACAATGGCGCGGAAACCTTCACCTGGCCCGACGGCGGCACCACCATGTTCCGCGGCGAGAAGAACACCAACTGGGAAGGCGGCTACCGCGTGCCGACCCTCATCAAGTGGCCCGGCGTGATCAAGCCCGGCACGGTGGTCAACGACATCGCCGCGCATGAAGATATCCTCAGCACTTTCGTGGCCGCCGCCGGCAACCCGAACGCCAAGGAGGAACTCCTCAAAGGCGAGAAGATCGGCAACCGCGAGTACAAGGTGCACCTCGACGGCTACGACCTGGGCCCGGCTCTCGCCGGCAAGGCCGAGTGGCCGCGCAAGGAGTTCATCTACTGGACGGACGACGGCAGCGTCGCCGCCATCCGCTACGGCAACTGGAAGATCACCTTCCTGAAGCAGGATGCGTTGGGCCTGCGCGTGTGGCAGGAGCCCTTCACGGTGCTGCGCGCCCCGCTCATCACCAACCTGCGCATGGATCCCTTCGAGCGTGCCGAGGAAGAGAACGCCATGGGCTTCCAGCGCTGGTACATGGACCGCATGTTCATGATCGCCCCGGCGACCACCTATGTCGCCCAGTGGCTGCAGAGCTTCAAGGAGTTCCCGCCGCGCCAGAAGCCGGGTTCCTTCAACCTCGATCGCGTGATGCAGGCCGTCACCAGCGTCCAGGGCGAATAACTTAACGACATAGAGGCACCGGAGTGGCTTGACATGGCCCTCCGGTGCCTTTCTTTTTGCCATGACCAGATTTGAATGGGATGGCGATGCCGAAACACGGTTGGCGACTCTTCCTGGCAGCGGTGCTGTGCGTGCTGTCCGCAACTTTCGCGGTGGCAGAGGACGCACCACATGCGGGCTTCGTGGGCAGCGCCAGCTGCGCGGAATGCCATGCTGCGGAAGCCACGGCCTGGGCCGGCTCCGACCATGCCTGGGCGCTGAAGGCGCCTGATGCATCGAGCGTGCTCGGCGACTTCAACGATGCCTCGATCACCAACAAGACCGTCACCACCCGCTTCACCACGAAGGACGGCAAGTATTTCGTCGAGACCGAGGGCGCGGACGGCAAGCCCGCAACCTTCGAGGTGCGCTACACGGTGGGCCACCGCCCGCTGCAGCAGTATCTCGTCGAGACGGAAAAGGGCCGGCTGCAGGTTCTCGACCTTGCCTGGGATGTTGCGCAGAAAAAGTGGTTCCACCTCTATCCGGACCAGGATGCGCCGCCGGGAGACGGGCTGCACTGGACCGGCAGCTACAAGAACTGGCAGGCGCGCTGCGCCACCTGCCACCAGACGGGCTTCGACAAGGGCTTCGACTTCCCCACTCGCACCTACAAGAGCCACTGGACCGAGCTGACGGTGGGGTGCGAGGCCTGCCACGGCCCCGGCGAGGCACACAATGCATGGGCCAAGGCGCAGTCGGGCGAGGACCCCTACAAGACGCTCCCGCTCGGCCCCGGCCACCAGGCGCAGGAGCTCGACGTCTGCGGCCCCTGCCATTCGCGTCGCGAGGCCTTCTCGCAGCTGCAGCCCAAGGCGGGTGCCCCCTTTCACGAGAACTATGCGCTGGCGCTGCTGACGCCCGACCTCTACTTCCCCGACGGCCAGCAGCGGGACGAGGTGTTCATTCTCGGCTCCTTCCTGCAGTCGAAGATGAAGGCCAAGGGGGTCACCTGCTCGAACTGCCATGAACCGCATGGCGGCGGCCTGGTGGCCGAAGGCAATGCGGTGTGCACGCAGTGCCACAACCCGGCAGGCAATGATAAATTCCCCAGCCTGCGCAAGGCGGAGTTCGATTCACGCGAACACCATCACCACCAGCCGGGCAGCGATGCCGCGAAGTGCGTGAGCTGCCACATGCCCGAGCGCAGCTACATGTTGATCGACCCGCGCCGTGACCATTTCTTCCGCCGGCCTGACCCCCTGCAGTCAAAGGCGGCGGGCGCACCCGACGTCTGCACCGGCTGCCATGCCGACAAGACGGCAGAGTGGGCAGCCGGGCAGATCGCCTCCTGGAAGCCGGCGGGCGAGAAGAACTGGCAGGACCGCTCCGCCTTCATCGCCTTCAACAGCGGCGACCGGACCGAGAAGACCTTGGCCGATCTCACGCGCTACGTTCTCGACACGGAGCACCCAGCCGTGGTGCGGGCGACAGCGCTCTCCGCGCTCGGTGGTGGTGGCACGCTGTCAGCCAGCGATGCCGGGCAACTGCTGAAGGACGCCGACCCGCTGGTGCGCGCCGCCGCCACCGGCGCGCTGCGCCAGATCGCGATTCAGGACAGGATCGCCCTGTTGATGCCGCTGCTCACCGACCCATCGCGCAGCGTGCGGCAGCGAACGGCGGTGGAGATTGCCGGAGCCGGTGTCGCCATGCTGCCGGCGGCCGATGATGCCGCCTACCGCCAGGGCCTGCAGGACTTCATGGATGCGCACATGGCCAATGCCGACATGCCCGAATCGCATGTGGCGATCGGCGGCCTCGCGCTGAGCCGCCGCCAGTGGGACGAAGCCCAGAAGGCCTTTACCACGGCCACCGAATTGGACCCGCAGATGGCCTCAGCCTGGCTGGTGCTGGCGCAACTGGCCGAAGCGCGCGGCAATCCGCAGGGCGCGGAGGCGGCCCTCGCCTCCGGCCTCGCGGCCTCGCCCCACAACGCCGACATCTTGCTGGCAAGGGGCGACATGGCGGCCCGGCAGCAGAAATTCGATAATGCGCTCGACTGGTATCGCCGGGCCCAGGCGGCCGACCCAAAGCGCCCGGATGTTTGGGTGGCATCGGCCATCGGCTATGCCCTGAAAGGCGACAGGGTGGCCGCCGCAGCGGCGGCTGGCCGCGCCAGGGAGCTTGCCCCCGGCATGGCACTGCCGCCTGAGCTGGAGCAGTTCCTGGCGCAGCCGCAATGACATCTTGGCGCTATGGACACGGCAGGGTTCATGGACAAGAATGATGTGGGGTGGAGAATGGCCCCTGCTCGCTCCGCGATACAGACGCAGCGGCACACATCGACAAGGAGATTCGAGATGATGAAACGGATGTTGCTCGCAGCGGCTGCCCTCGCGACGCTGGCGAGCATGAGCTTCACTGCCACACCGGCTGAGGCCAGGGTATATGTCTATGGTGGCGTTCCCTATTACGGCTACGCGATGCAGCCGCACTATCGCTACTACTACGGCCGCGGCTGGTATGATCCCTATGCCTACAACTACGTCCAGCCTGCCTGGATGACTTGCGGCCAGGCTCGCCAGGCGGTGAAGGCGAGCGGCTACCACAATGTCGTCACGCTGGATTGCGCCGGCAGGATCTATAATTTCTCTGCCGTCCGGAACGGCAAGCTGCGCAATGTCTCGGTGAACGCCCGGACCGGCGCCGTCTGGCAGAACTAGCCAAACGCTCAGGCGTGGCCGCCGCCCATGTCTGGCGCGGCGGCCACGCCGGACCTCCCGCCAGCGCGGATCGAAATCCGGCTCGCCGAGGATTCACGTGCGCGTCTTGGCATTTCTGATCGGCCGCAACCGCGACAGCACGGTGAAGGCCACCTCCCCGGATTGATTGTCAGCGCCTTGTCGTCCACAGTCGTCCGGGTTGGAGGACCACATGAACGTCAATGGACGACACTACCGCACCATCTGGCTCAACGCCGACGGCTGGGCGGGGGACATCATCGACCAGACGAAATTCCCGCATCTGTTCGAGACGGTGACGCTGCGCACGCCGGAGGACGCCGCCGTCGCCATCAAGGACATGCTGGTGCGCGGTGCTCCGCTGATCGGCGTCACCGCCGCCTATGGCATGGCACTTGCCATGCGGCGCGCCTCCAAAGGCATGCACATGGGCGAGGCCGCGGAGCTCAAGGGCGATGACGCCAAGCCCGTCGTGCTCTCGGTGCAGGGCGTGAGCGACGGCAAGAATTTGCGCGACTTCTCGATCGCGTTGCGCGCCGGCGAGATCACCGGCGTCTACGGCTTCATGGGCTCAGGCCAGATCGAGCTGGCGCGTGCGCTGTTCGGCAAGGTAGCGCTGCGTCGGGGTTCGGTACGATTGGATGGCAAGGCGGTGCGCTTCCGTTCGACAGCTGCGGCGCGCGCCAAAGGCATCGCCTTCGTGCCGGAAAACCGGCGGATGATGCTGTTCCGGCAGGAGCCGGTCTACAAGAACGTCTCGATCTCCATCCTCGACCGCATTCACCGGCTGTGGCTGAAGCCGCGCGCCGAGAAGCGCATCACCGAGGCGCACATCAAGGACCTGCAGATCAGGCCGCCGCGCACCGCGATCCCGCTGGGCTCGCTGTCGGGCGGCAACCAGCAGAAGGTAGCCTTGGCCAAGTGGCTGACGCACCTGCCCAAGGTGCTGATCCTTGCGGAGCCCACCCGCGGCATGGACGTGGGCGCCAAGGAAGACGTGATCCGCATCGTCAAGTCGCTGCGCGACAAGGGTGTGGCCATCCTCGTGCTCTCGACCGAGCCCGAGACCATCCTGACGCTCGCCGACCGCGTGACGGTGATCCGCAAGGGCACCGTGCCGCGCGAATTTGCGACGGGGCACATCGAGAAGGCAGACCTTCTGGCGGCAGCCTGAGTTTTTCGAGGGAGACGAAGTGACCATGACGACCGCCGACACGGCAGCGCCCCGCAGCTTCAACCTGAAGCGCTTCCTCGCAGATCAGCTGCGCAACATTGCACCGGTGTTTACACTGGTGGCGCTCGTCGTGTTCTTCAGCTTTGCCTCGAGCTCATTCCTGTCGCTCGACAATATGCTGAACATCGTGCGCCAGCTGTCGATCACCGGCATCATCGCGGTGGGCCTCACCTTCGTGATCCTCACCGCAGAAATCGACCTGTCGGTGGCGGCGGTGGCCAACGCAGTGGGCATCACGGTGGCCTATTTCACCATCCAGCCGGACTACGTGAACATCGCCAACATCCCGCTTCCGGGCTGGATCGCCATCATCCTGGCGCTCGCCTCCGCACTGGCTTTCGGCCTCGTCACCGCCTTCGGCATGACCTTCATCGGCATCCCCTCCTTCATCATGACGCTGGCCATGATGCAGATTGCCAATGGCGTGTCCGCCATGCTGGTGCGTGGGCAGATCGCCTACCAGTACCCCGACCTCATAACCACGCTCGGTGCGGGAACGGCCTTCACCATTCCGCTGGGTGTGAATGCGGCGGGCAAGGCCATGTTCATTCCCATCGGCTGGACGATCATCGTCTGCATGATCTTCCTGCTGGTGGGCCATCTCGTGCTCACCTACACGCGCTATGGCCGCTACATCTACATGGTGGGCGGCAACCGCGAGGCGGCGGAGTATTCCGGCGTCAACGTGAAGTTCATCATCGGCTCGGTGATGGTGATCTGCGCGGTGTGCTCCGGCATCGCCGGCATGCTGGGCGTGGCCTATTTCGGCTCGGCCCAGCAGAACCAGTTCGACACCTTCCTGCTCGATGCCATCGCCGCCGTCGTGGTGGGTGGCACCTCGTTGTTCGGCGGGCGCGGCGGCATTGGCAACACCATCATCGGATTGCTGGTGCTGGGCGTTGTCAACAACGGCCTTGACCACATCCAGATCGACTCCTTCCTCAAGATCCTGATCCGCGGCCTCATCCTCCTGGCCGCGCTGATCATCAACGTCTATGCCCAGGTGCTGAAGGAAAAGCAGGCGGACCTCGACTGACCAAGGGGCGGTTGATCCCGCCCCCCTTTCAGTGCGTAATGGGGGGTCATGACATCTCCCTCGCTCTACTGGCTCCGCAACGACCTGCGCCTCACTGACAATGCCGCCTTGACCGCGGCAGCAGCAGCACAGGGCCAGGTGATCTTCCTCTATGTCCTCGATGATGAAACGCCTGGCGACTGGCGCCTGGGCGGTGCCTCGCGCTGGTGGCTGCACAAGAGCCTCGAAGCCCTGTCTGCCACGGCGCCGCTGGTGCTGCGCCGTGGAGCGGCCGACAAGGTGATTGCCGATGTGCTGACGGAAAGCGGTGCAGCGGCCGTGCACTTCACGCGCGATTACGCGCCGTGGTCCGGCGCGCTGGAGCAGCGGGTGAAGGCTGCCTGCGAAGCGGCGGGGGCCTCCTGCCACCGCTATGGCGGCTTCCTGCTGCAAGAGCCCGAGACGATCCGCAACGGATCAGGCGAACCCTACCGCGTCTACACGCCCTTCTCCAAGGCCTGCTTCGCGGCGGGCGAGCCGCGGCCCCTGAAGCCGGTGCCGAAGTTTTCAGGCTGGACCGGCAAGCTGAAGTCCGACCGGCTGGCGGGCTGGGGACTGCTGCCGACGAAGCCCGACTGGGCCAAGGCCATGGCGGCCCACTGGACACCGGGAGAAGCCGGAGCTGCCGCGCGGCTGAAGGACTTCATCGCCGATGGCCTCGAACACTATGCCGACGAGCGGGACCGGCCGGACCGCGACGTGACCTCGCGCCTCTCGCCTTACCTGCACTTTGGCGAGATCAGCCCTGCGCAGTGCTGGCATGCGGTGCGCGCGGCGCAGCTTGCAGCGGGCGGCAAGCTGGACAAGGCAGCGGAAAAATTCCTCAAGGAAGTGCTGTGGCGGGAATTCTCCTACCACCTGCTGCACCACTGGCCGACCTTGCCCGAGAAGCCGTTCCGCCCGGAGTTCTCCGCCTTTCCGTGGAGCAAAAATCCGAAGGGTCTCAAGGCGTGGGAGATGGGCCGCACCGGCTACCCCATCGTCGATGCCGGGATGCGCGAGCTGTGGGTGACCGGCATCATGCACAATCGCGTGCGCATGATCGCCGCCTCCTTCCTCATCAAGGACCTTCTGATTCCGTGGCAGGACGGCGAACGCTGGTTCTGGGATACCCTCGTGGATGCCGACATCGCCAGCAATGCCGCAAGCTGGCAGTGGGTGGCGGGCTGCGGGGCAGATGCCGCGCCTTATTTCCGCATCTTCAACCCGGTGCTGCAGGGCGAGAAGTTCGATACCGCGGGTACGTATGTCCGCAAGTGGCTGCCGGAACTTGCGCGCCTTCCGGATGAGTTCGTGCACCGCCCGTGGGAGGCGCCCGCGCTGGTGCTGAAGGCCGCCGGGGTTGAACTGGGCCGGAACTACCCCCATCCGGTGGTCGACCACGCCAAGGCACGCGACAGGGCGCTGGCCGCGCTGAAGGAAACCAAGGGCATTCAATGACGACGATTCTCGGCATCACCGGCTCGCTGCGCCGGGCTTCCACCAACACCGGACTCCTGCGCGCGCTGAAGGAGATGGTTCCCACGCAAGTGAGCATGGAGATCGCCGACCTGCACGCCATTCCGATGTTCAACGAGGATGACGAGGCGACGACCGGCAAGCCCGACAGGGTGAAGGCACTCGATGCCAGGATCCGCGCGGCGGATGGCATCGTCATCGCCTGCCCGGAGTATAATTTCTCGGTTCCCGGTGTGCTGAAGAATGCCACCGACTGGCTGTCCCGCGGTGGCTCGCCCTTTCGCTGGAAGCGCCTTGGCATCGTGGGCGCAGGGGGTGGCGAGTTCGTCGGCACGGCGCGCGCGCAGTATCATTTGCGCCAGAACCTGCAGGCGCTGCAGGCCATTACCATGCCGCGGCCCGAGGTCTTCGTGAACCACAACGAGGAGAAGTTCGACGCGGCGGGCAACCTCACCGATGCGGAGACGCGGCGGCACCTCGCAAAGTGGTTCGAGGCGTTCCTGGAGTGGGTGGAGAAGCGGCCTTAGCTGGCCACCTTCCCCGCGCATCATGCGCGGACATGACCAGCGCATCCTCTACCGGCTGACGCGAAAAAGATCGCCGGGTCAGGCCCGGCGACGATGACAACAGGCGTTAGGCCGACACGCTCGTCGCGGCGTTACGGATCGCACGGATTTCCGCCGCATAGTCCTTGGTCTTGAAGATCGCCGACCCCGCCACCAGAACATTGGCGCCGGCGCGGACGACGTCGCCCGCATTGTGCCGGGTGATGCCGCCGTCAACTTCGATGTCGATGTTTCGCCCACCCACCATGTCGCGGATTTCGGTGATCTTCTCCAGCATCGCCGGAATGAAGGACTGCCCACCGAAGCCAGGATTGACGCTCATCACCAGGATGAGATCCAGCCGGTCCAGCACATGCTTCAGCACGGAGGCCGGTGTTGCGGGATTGAGCGACACGCCAGCCTTCTTGCCGAGCGCGCGGATGGCCTGCAGCGAACGGTCAAGATGCGGGCCAGCCTCGGCATGAACGGTGATGATGTCGGCGCCGGCCCTGGCAAAGCTTTCGAGATAGGGATCGACCGGCGCGATCATCAGGTGCACGTCGAAGGGCTTCTTCGTGACACCGCGGATCGCGTCCATGATCGGCGTGCCGAAGGAGATGTTGGGCACGAAGTGGCCATCCATCACGTCGATGTGAATGTAGTCGGCCCCTGCTGCGTCGATGGCGCGCACCTCATCGCCCAGCCGTGCGAAGTCGGCGGCGAGGATCGAGGGCGCAATGAGCAGGGGCCGTGTCTTCATCGTCAGTCTCAGGCGATCAGCTTGCCGAAATAGGCCGCCGTGTCGGCCATGCGGTTCGAGAAGCCCCACTCATTATCGTACCACGACAGGATCTGCACGAAGTTGTCGTCCATCACCTTGGTCTGGTCGAGGTGGAAAACGGAGGAGTGCGGATCGTGGTTGAAGTCGATCGAAACATTGGGCTTGTCGGTGGTGCCGAGGATCCCCTTGAGCGGGCCGTTGGCGGCCGCCTTGAGGATCATCTCGTTCACTTCTTCCCTGGTGGTCTTGCGCTTGGCGATGAACTTGAGGTCAACGACCGAGACGTTGGGCGTCGGCACGCGCATCGCGAAGCCGTCGAGCTTGCCCTTGAGCTCCGGCAGCACGAGGCCCACGGCCTTGGCCGCACCCGTCGAGGTCGGGATCATCGACAGCGCCGCGGCGCGGGCGCGGTAGAGGTCCTTGTGCATGGTGTCGAGCGTCGGCTGGTCGCCGGTGTAGGAGTGGATCGTGGTCATCATGCCCTTCTCGATGCCGATGCCGTCATTCAGCACCTTGGCGACCGGGGCGAGGCAGTTGGTGGTGCACGAGGCATTGGAAATCACCAGGTGATCCTTCGACAGCTTGTCGTGGTTCACGCCATAGACGACGGTGAAGTCGGCGCCATCCGACGGGGCCGAGACGATGACGCGCTTGGCGCCCGCCGCAAGGTGGGCCGCCGCCTTGTCGCGCGCCGTGAAGATACCGGTGCACTCGAGCGCGATGTCGATCCCCAAGTCCTTCCACGGCAGCTGGCCCGGGTCCTTGATGGCGGTCACCTTGAACTGGTCGGAGCCGATCGAGATCGAATCGCCCTTCACTGTCACCTCGTGCGGGAAGCGGCCATGGACGGAGTCGAACTGCAGCAGGTGGGCATTGGTTTCCACCGGGCCGAGGTCGTTGACGGCCACGACGTCGATGTCCTTGCGGCCGGACTCATAGATGGCGCGAACAATGTTGCGGCCGATGCGGCCGAAGCCGTTGATGCCGACACGGACTTTCGTCATGGGAAGCTCTCCGGATGGTGGGCGGTTGAATATCGGCGGTTGTTATAGAGATTTTGTTGCGCCGCGAAAGGGGGTATTTGAGGTACGCAACTCAGGAGGTCGCCTGATAGCTCTTCGGGAAAAAGGCGCCCAAAGCTGCAGCCATCACCTGCTTGGCCTGCGCCGCGTTTATCTGGCCCTTGTAGCCACCGCCGCCGAGGGCCACCCAGAGCCCATCACCCAGCGCTTCCAGACCCCGTGCGGTCAGCTCAGCATCGAGCGCATAGCCATCCTCGGCGATGATCCTGCGACACAGGTCCTCGATGGTGGCATGGCGCTCGGCATCGAAGCCAGCGCAGATCTGGTCATAGAAGGGCCGACCCTGGATTTCGCCCCAGAAGGCCACCCACGCCGCAAGCTTGTCATGGGTGTAGACATCGGTGTCGAGGTCTGAGAGCAACAGTGCTGCAAGGCGGTCCGCGGCGCCGGGGCCTGCGGCGTTCATTCTGGCCTCCCAGTGCGCGCGGTATTCGGCGGCGAGCGCTCCCAGCACGGCGGCCAGCAGTTCGTCCTTGCTGTTGAAGTGGAAGATCACGATGCCCGGCGAGAGCCCTGCGTGCTTGGCGACGTCCGCCACGGTGATCGCTGCATAGCCCTTGCGGGCCAGCACGGCGATGGTCGAATCGATCAGCTGCTGGCGGCGCACCGAGCGCGCGGCCTTGCGCTGGGGAGGGGACTCGGTCTGTCGCGTACTTGCCATGGGACTGAGCATAGTGAATGGTTTGTCCGGGGAAAGGGCTGAAGCCGGGCCAGCCCCCGGTGGTGACCCGGCATCGGATACTACTCGCAAGGCAACACATGCGCGACCATGAATTGAGATCTGTCCTGAATGACGAGCTGCATGGCCGCCCCGGCCTGCCGGTGGTTGCCCCGGCGCGGATCACGCATCTTGCCTTCACCCTGTCCGAGGGTGACAGCGACCCCTTGGACCAAGTCCGCCTCTTGTGCGACGCGCTGGGGGTGAAGCCGCCTCCGCCGGGGGCCGCCCATCATGCCGCCGACATTGCGGGCGGCCAGTTCAAGTATGAGCGGCATGGCGAATTCTACCGGATCAGCGTGGTGGCCGAGGGCGGGCCTGACAGGGGCGAGGCGCTGGCCATCCTGCCGGTGGGCTGGATCGATGGCCTGCCAGGCTCCCGCCTGGTCGGCATCCACACCCGTGTCATGGCCAAGGACGAGCCGGGGCCGGACGTCGACGAGCTGATCCGCATGTTTGGCCACGAGGACCTCGCGGGCTCCCGGGTCAGCTCCGGACAGGCGACGGTGTGGACCGACTTCCGCATTGGCTCCGACGGCTATACCCGCATGCTGGTGAAGGACCATGGATTGTCGCCTCTGCGGCTTGGCCGGGTCATCCGCCGTATCCACGAGATCGAGACCTATCGCATGATGGCGCTGCTGGCGCTGCCGCTGGCCCGCAAGGTGCAGGGCGAGCTCGCGACACTGGAGCGTTCGCTGTCCAAGGTGACGGCCGACATGCTGTCGGCCCAGGAGAGCCAAGAGGATGCCGAACTCCTCACGGGACTGAGCCGCATCGCCCGCGACGTGGAGGAGATATCGAGTCGCACCAGCTATCGGTTCTCCGCCGCGCGCGCCTATTCGGCCCTCGTCGACAAGCGCATCGCGGAACTGGGCGAGGAGAAGATGATGAGCTTCCAGCGGATCGGCGTCTTCCTCGACCGCCGCTTTACCCCGGCCATGGCCACCTGTCAGGCAGTGAGCGAGCGTATCAGGAGCCTCGCCGAGCGCAGCGAGCGCGCCTCCAACCTGCTGCGTACCCGTGTCGAGGTGGCGCTTGAGGCGCAGAACCAGCAGGTGCTGAAGTCGATGGAAAAGCGCAGTCACCAGCAGCTGCGACTGCAGGAGACGGTCGAAGGCCTCTCCGTGGTGGCGATCAGCTACTACCTGATCGGCATCCTCTCGAAGCTGATCGAAGGCTTCGGCTCATACGCACATGTGGAAACGAAGCTCCTCAGCATCGTCATCATCCCCATCGTGGTGTTCCTCGTGTGGTATGGGATCAGACGGCTCAGGAAGCACATATTGAGTTCGGAGAAGGAACCATAATGTAGCCAGACCCCGGCGAAAGCCGGGGCCAAGCTTTGGGCGGTTGCCACGTGGACAAAAAGCCGGGTCCCGGCTTTCGCCGGAATGACGGCCTCAGATTACAGCTTCGTCCACTTGCCGTTCTTCTCCGAAGACTTCACGCAGGCCTCGATGAAGGCCATGCCGGCAACGCCGTCGGCGATGCCGGGGAAGGCCACGTCCTTGTCAGGCTTCTTGCCCGCCCGCTTCGCCTTGATGGCGCGCGCCACCTCGGTGTAGACGTTGGCGAAGCCTTCGAGATAGCCCTCGGGGTGGCCCGGCGGCACACGCGTCACGCGGCCAGCGGCAGGACCGGAGCCCGCACCGCCACGGGTGATCAGGCGCTTCGGCTCGCCGAAGGGCGTGTACCAGAGATAGTTCGGATCAGCCTGCGTCCATTCAAGGCCCCCCTTGGTGCCGTAGACGCGGATCTTCAATCCGTTCTCATTGCCCGGCGCCACCTGGCTCGCCCAGATCATGCCACGCGCGCCATTGTTGAAGCGCAGCATGACATGCACGTTGTCATCCAGCGCGCGGCCCTTCACGAAGGTGGTGAGATCGGCGGAGAGTTCACCCGCCGCCAGACCGGAGACATCGCACATCAGCTGATAGGTATGCGTTCCGATGTCACCCACGCAGCCGCCGGCGCCAGAGCGCTTCGGGTCGGTGCGCCATTCGGCCTGCTTCTGGCCGGTCTTCTCCAGCGCGGTGGTGAGCCAGTCCTGCGGATATTCGCCCTGCACGAGGCGGATTTCGCCAAGCTCACCCGCCTTCACCATGGCCTTGGCGTGGCGAATCATCGGGTAGCCAGAGTAGTTGTGGGTCAGCGCGAAGATCACATGCGGGTGCTTGGTCAGTGCCTTCTCCAGCTGCTTTGCCTCCTTGAGGTTCAGCGCCAGCGGCTTGTCACAGATCAGATGGATGCCAGCCTCGATGAAGGCGAGGGCAGCAGGCACATGCATATGATTTGGCGTGACGATGGACACCACCTCGATGCCATCGGCGCGCCTGGCCTCAGCCTTCGCCATCTCGCGGAAGTCAGTGTAGATGCGATCAGGCGCCAGGCCCAGCTCGGCGCCCGACGCCTTGGCCTTCTTCGCATCGGCGGAAAGGGCACCCGCCACGAATTCATATTGATCGTCCATGCGGGAGGCCAATCGGTGCACGGCGCCGATGAAGGCCCCCTGCCCGCCGCCCACCATGCCAAGCCTGATGCGGCCCGTGTTCGCGTCGCTGCGTCCCGAAACCATTGTATCCTGTCTCCGTTGATGGGGCCCTCTCCCTTCGCAGGGAGAGGGCATTATTGCTACTTGATGCCGAGGATGCGCTGGATCTTCGCCTTGTCGGCCGAACCTGCCACGAAATCATCGAAGCTCTTCTCCGTGGTCTTGATGATGTGGCTATCGATGAAGGGGGCGCCCTCAATGGCGCCCTGCACCGAATCCTTGATGCAGCACTCCCATTCGAGCACGGCCCAGCTGTCATAGTTATAACCGGCGAGCTTCGAGAAGATTGCACCGAAATCGACCTGACCATCTCCCAGCGAACGGAAGCGGCCCGCCCGCTGCAGCCAGGGCTGGAAACCGGAATAGACGCCCTGCTTTCCGGACGGATTGAACTCCGCGTCCTTCACGTGGAAGGCGCAGATGCGCTCATGGTATATGTCGATGAAGTCCAGATAGTTGAGCTGCTGCAGCACGAAATGCGACGGATCGTAGTTGATCATGCAGCGCGGATGATTGTCGAGCCGCTCAAGGAACATCTCGAAGGTGGCGCCGTCCATCACGTCTTCGCCGGGGTGCAGCTCGAAGCCACAGTCCACGCCGTTTTCCTCAAACTGGTCGAGCAGCGGCTTCCAGCGGCGGGCGAGTTCGCTGAAGCCTTCCTCGATGAGACCGGCCGGGCGCGGCGGCCAGCCGTAGAGGAATGGCCAGCACAGCGCGCCGGGGAAGGAGACATGGGCATCCAGGCCGAGGTTGCGCGAGGCCTTGGCGGCATATTTCACCTGCTGGACTGCCCACTTCTGCCGCTCCTTCGGCTTGCCGTGGAACGCGGCCGGCGCGAAGGCATCGAAGGCCTCGTCATAGGCCGGATGCACGGCCACGAGCTGGCCCTGCAGATGGGTCGAGAGCTCGGTGATCTCGACGCCATTGGCCTTGGCGATGCCCCTCAGCTCGTCGCAGTAGGTCTTGGAGCTGGCGGCCTTCTTCAGGTCAAACAGGCGGCCGTCCCAGCTCGGGATCTGCACCCCCTTGTAGCCGAGAGACGCTGCCCATTTGGTGATCCCGTCCCAGGAATTGAATGGTGCTGCGTCGCCCGCGAACTGGGCAAGAAAGATGGCTGGCCCCTTGATGTCTGTCGGCATGTGGTTTCCTCCCGTGTCAGATCATTGTTATAGATAAGAATTGAGAAGCGCTTCGATGCGCTCTTGTCGTCCGGATTTGGGCTGCGGGTCGAGGCCCTCGGCCAGAGCGCGCCTGGCGATGGAATCGAGCGTCTCCTTGCCTTCCAGCATCGCCTTGTTCCTGGGCTCGTTCCACTTGGCATAGCGGTCCGACACGATCTTGCCGAGCTTGCCATCCTCGAGAATGGTGGCTGCGATGAGGAGGCCGCGCGCGCAGGCGTCCATGGAGCCCACATGGGCGTGCAGGATGTCGTCCGGGTCGATGGACTGACGCCTGATCTTGGCATCGAAGTTGAGGCCACCGGTGGTGAAGCCGCCGGCCTTCAGGATCTCGAGGAAGGCCAGCGACATCTCGGGGATGTTCATGGCGAACTGGTCAGTGTCCCAGCCCGACTGGTAGTCACCGCGGTTGATGTCGATCGAGCCAAAGATGCCG
Source organism: Bradyrhizobiaceae bacterium (assembly GCA_947475225.1). GTDB lineage: Bacteria > Pseudomonadota > Alphaproteobacteria > Rhizobiales > Aestuariivirgaceae > Aestuariivirga. The sequence continues at coordinate 25,426 of CANJMQ010000022.1, read as the reverse complement.
AGTGCTGAGGCGAGCGCAATCTCGTGCTCGAAGGTGTGGCCGGCGAGGATCGCATGGTTCTGCTCGATATTGACCTTCACGTCCTTCTGCAGGCCAAGCGAGGCAATCGTCGCGTAGACGGTGGCCACGTCATAGTCATACTGGTGCTTGGTCGGCTCCTGCGGCTTGGGCTCGATGAGGATCGGGCCCTTGAAGCCGATCTTGTGCTTGTACTCGACCACCATCCCGAGGAAGCGCTTGGCCTGTTCCAGCTCATGGCCGATGTTGGTGTTGACCAGCGTCTCATAGCCCTCGCGGCCACCCCACATCACATAATTGGCGCCGTCGAGGCCCTTGGTCACGTCCATGCAGTGCTTCACCTGGGCGGCACAATAGGCAAACACGTCCGGATCAGGGTTGGTGGCCGCTCCCGCCATGAAGCGGCGGTTGGAGAACATGTTGGCCGTGCCCCACAGCAGCTTCTTGTTCTTGGCCGCCATCTTCTTTTCGAATATCTTAGCGATCTCCGTGACGTTGGCATTGAACTCCTTCAGCGACTTGCCCTCGGGTGCTACGTCGAGGTCGTGGAAGCAAAAGAAATCGACGTTCAGCAGTTCGAGCGTCTCGAACATCAGGTCGGCCTTCATACGCGCGGCGGCCATGTCGTCCGACATGTGGTGCCACTGGCGCATGAAGCTGTCACCGCCGAAGGGATCGCTACCGGGCCAGCACAGTGTGTGCCAGTAGGCGATGGCAAAGCGCATGTGGTCGCGCATCTTTTTGCCCATCACAAGCTGGTCCGGGTTGTACCAGCGGAAGGCAAGATCGCTCTTTGAGTTCGGCCCCTCGTATTTGATCGGGTCCTTGATGGAATAAAAGGCGGACATCAGCGGTAAATCTCCTTGATGGCGGGATAGATGCTGGCATAGCGGCGATAATGCGCTTCATAGGCATCGCGCGCCTTTGGCTCAGGCTTGATGGTGCGGGCGATCTTGGGCGCGGTGAGCACCTTGCGGAAATCGGCACCCGTGGCGGCGATGAGGCCGAGGCGCGCGGCACCGAAGGCGCCACCCACGTCGCCCGCCGCCGGCAGTTCGACCGGCACGCCCAGCACGGTAGCGATGATCTTGAGCCAGAGCTCGGACTTCGAACCGCCGCCCACGGCGGTGACGCGCTTCACCTCGGTGCCCGCATCCTTCAGGGCTTCGAGTGAATCGCGGAAGGCGAAGGCCACGGCATCGAGTGCTGCATGGGTCAGCGTCTTGTGGTCACTCTCGTGGCCCAGCCCCATGATGAGGCCCCGCACCTGCGCATCCGCCACCGGCGTGCGCTCGCCGGAGAGATAGGGCAGCATGAGTGCGGGCGACGGACCGGTGAGCGTGGCGCCAAGCGCGCCAATGAGCTTCGGCGCGGGCTTGCCGAGGATGGTCGCCAGCCATTCGAGGCTCGCGGCGGCAGACAGGATCACGCCCATCTGGTGCCATGTTCCCGGCACGGCATGGCAGAAGGCATGTACGGCGCGGCCGGCGTTGGGCCGGAACGTGTCATTCGAAACAAACAGCACGCCCGAGGTGCCAATCGAAACAAGCGCCGAATTGTCCGTGACAGCGCCGATGCCGCAGGCTGCCGCGGCATTGTCGCCGCCGCCGCCCGCAACAACAGGGCGCTTCGGCATGCCCCAGGCCTTGGCGACGGCGGGCGTGAGCCTGCCCGTCGCATCCGTGCCCTCGTAGAGCTTCGGCATCTGGTTGATGCTCATGCTGCCTGCGGCAAGCAGCTTCTCTGACCAGTCGCGTTTCGCAATGTCGAGCCAATAGGTGCCAGAGCTGTCCGACATGTCGGAGGCATAGTCGCCGGTCATGCGGAAGCGGATGTAATCCTTGGGCAGGAGCACCTTGGCGACCTGCGCAAAAATCCTGGGCTCGTGCTTCTTCACCCAGAGGAGCTTGGGTGCTGTAAAGCCCGCGAGCGGGATGTTGCCCGAGATTTCGCGCGCCCGCGGCTCCGCCTTCTCGATGTCGTCGCATTCGCGGAAGGAGCGCGCGTCGTTCCACAGGATGCAGGGGCGGAGCGCCTTGCCGTCCTTGCCGAGCAATGTCGCGCCATGCTGCTGGCCGGACAGGCCGATGCCCTCCACGGCGGCAATCGCCTTGGGCTTCAGCTTGCCCAGCGTCTTCACCACCGTGTTGCAGGCCTTCCACCAGTCCTCGGGGTTCTGCTCCGACCAGCCAGGCTGCGGGCGCGAGACCTTCAAGGGTGCCGAGGCAGTGGCAAGGATCTTCTGCCTGGCGTCGATCAAGACGCCTTTTACCGATGATGTGCCGAAGTCCAGTCCCAGATACATGTGGTGTCCTCTTACGGAATGTTGTCGCGGAGGTAGATGTCGATGCGGATGCGCTCCATCTGTTCAACGATGGGCAGCTTGTCGGCCTTGGACATCAACACGCGGATGGCGCTCCTGACCTCATGGCCCGCATCCTGGTTGATGATGATGTCGATGGTGCCGTCGATCAGCGCGCGGCGTGTGTCGTCAGTGAGTTCGTGGGTGATGAACACCACGTCCCGCGCGCGGCCTGCATGCTCCAGCGCCGCTGCAATGCCACCCGAGCCCGCGCCGACATTGTAGAGGCCGATGAGGTCCGGGTGGTCGGCGAGCAGCTGGTCTGCCACGGCCTGCACCTTGTCACGGTCGTCTCGGCCCTCACGCACCGGCAGCAGCGTGAGGTTCGGAAAGTCATGCGCAATCACCTGCTCGAAGCCGAACTGGCGCTCGATATGGTCACGCAGTTGCAGCGAACCGGCGATCAGCCCAACCTTGCCACGGCGGCCCGAGAGATAGCGCCCCATCAGCGTGGCTGCGGTGCGACCCGCTGCGGAATTGTCGATGCCGACGTAGTGGGCGCGCTTCGAACTCGGCACATCGGACACGAGCGTCACCACGGTGACGCCGCGCTCGGCAAGCGCGTTGAGCGCCTCCCTCACACGGGGATGATCGAGTGCCACCACGGCGACGCCGTCATAAGCAGGTCCGATCGAGTCCAGGGTATCGGCAAGCGTCTGGGCGTCGAAGACATCGGTGTGAAGCAGGTCTATCACCACCTTCTCGCGCGCCATGCGCAGGGATTCCTCCTGCACGGCATCGCCCAGCGCCAGCATGAAGGCGTTGGCCCCCTCCGGCAGCACAAAGCAGAAGCGGTATTCACGTGCCCGCGCCAGGCGGGCGGCCAGCCGGTCCGATTGGTAGTTGAGGCGGCGAATGGCCTTCTCGACGCGTTCGGCTGTCTGCGGGCGCACGGCGGCGCGACCGTTCAGCACACGGTCGACCGTGGCGATGCTGACCCCCGCCGCCTCGGCAACATCCTCGATGGTGGCGTTGACCATGGCTCATCAAAGCGCGGCGACCAGTTTTCGTCAATTCCTGACAGGCGTCTATCAGGCGCTAATCGACGGCCTTCACGGTGCCCTGCCGGTGGTCGCCGGAATAGACCTTGAAGCGGCCGATCTTGCGCTCGGCGGCATAGCGCCGGAGCATGGAACAGGTCGCCTCATCGGGCAGCCGGTCCCAGGGGATGTCCTCGAAATCGGCCAGCACCATGCGGCCGCGGGCATGGAGCAGCGCCTCGCCGCGATAGTAGATGCATTGTTCACGCGTGCCGGGGTTCTCGAAGACCGCAAAGAGGAAGCCGAGCGTGGCATCCATCCCCTCGCGCTGAAGCAATTCATGCAGCTGCGAGGCGCTGCCCGAGTGGCCGTGGCGGCCCACTTCCGGCAGCACGAGGCCACTGGGCCGGGTCGCGTCCGGCAGCAGCACGAGGCGGTTGTCGTTCTCGAGGATGGCGCCAACGACGGTGCGGCTGGCCGAGGAAGCCGCGTTCACCGCCGCCTGCTCGAGGCCGAGCGTGATGTAGTGGCCGCGCGCATAGCCCAGCGGGTTGGCGTCGGAATAGGAGAAGGCCTCGACGTGACCCATCAGGATGATGTGGTCGCCGGCGTCGATCACCTGATAGCGGGCGCAGTCGAACCAGGCGGCCGAACCCTCGATCAGCGGATTGCCGAAAGGGCCCGCCCGCCACGCCGCCGCCTCGAATTTGTCCGGCCGCTTGGAGGCGAAGAGCACGGAAACGTCCTTCTGGGCTTCCGAGAGGATGTTCACGGCAAAGCCCCTGGCATTGCGGAATACCTCCATGCTGGCAGCCTGCTTGCCAATGCAGATCATCAGCAGCGGCGGCTCCAGCGAGACCGAGGTGAAGCTGTTGGCGGTGAAGCCGCGCGGCTGGCCATCCACACCCGCCGTCGTGACGATGGTCACGCCCGTCATGAAGCTGCCGAAGGCAGAGCGCAGTTCGCGGTTGTCGAAGCCACTCAGGCGTTCCGTCAGGAAGCTGCCCAGCAGGGACCGGATGTCGCCTGGTCCGGCAATCGCACTGCGGCCACGCTGCAGACCCCGCGCCAGCGCGTCGGCCTCGGGGCCAAGGGCCTTGCCCGTGACGATCAGCGCCGGGCAGAGAATGGGTGTTGCCGCATCATGGTCCGGCACGGCTTCGACCAGGGCGATACGGCGCACCCGATGAGGAAGGGCGGCCGCAACGGCCAGCACAGCTTCGCCACCTGACCCATGGCCGACGAGATTGGTGGAGGTAATGGCAAGCTCATCGAGCAGGCGCCGCACCTGCGCGACGGAATCGCCCGCTGCGATATCGAGCGCAATGGCGCGGAAACCGCCCGCGAAAGCATCAATCAGGGCGGGCGCATCGCCGCCGATGAAGAGAACTGCTTCGCCCTCGCCCTTCTCGCTGTAGCTGATCCCGCCGATGGTGCTGTGTGCAGGCATGGCCCCAGCCCTCAGGCCTTGACCTTCGCCCGCGCGCGTTCGGCCAGGAGATTGGTCAGCCAGTCCGGGTCCATCTGCGGCACCGAGGACAGCAGCAACTCGGTATAGGCCGGATAGGGCGGGTTGAGTACTTGCGTCTTGGGACCCTGCTGCACCACCTTGCCCTGGTGCATGACCACGATCTCGTCCGAGATCGCGCGCACCGTTGCGATGTCATGGGTGATGAAGAGATAGGAGACGTTGGTGTCCTTCTGCAGCTTCATCAGCAGCGTCAGGATTTCTTCCTGCACGATCTGGTCGAGTGCCGAAGTGACTTCGTCACAGATGATGATGTCGGGTTGGGCGGCGAGCGCGCGGGCAATCGAAATCCGCTGCTTCTGGCCGCCGGACAGCTCGGTCGGCAGGCGGTCGATGTAGCTCTCGTTGAGCTCGATGGCGTCAAGCAGTTCCGCCACGCGCCGATCGCGCGCCGCACCCTTGACCCCGTGATAGAACTCCAGCGGCCGGCCGATGATGTCGCGGATCGTCTGCCTGGGGTTCAGCGATGTATCCGCCGACTGGTAGATCATCTGGATGCGGCGCAGCGTATCCTTGTCGCGGTCCTTCAGGGCGCGCGACAGTGGCTTTCCATTGAACAGGATCTCGCCCCTGGTGGGCGGCAGGAGGCCGGTGATGGCGCGCGCCAGCGTCGACTTGCCGGAACCCGATTCACCGACCACCGCGACGGTGCGGCCGCGCGGCAGGCGGACAGTGACATTGTCGAGCACCTTGACCACGCCCGAATAGCTGGCATCAACATTGCGCACGCTTAAGGTCACGTCGTCGCTGATCGATTCCTCCTTGGCGAGACTACGCACTGCCCACAGCGTCTTGGTGTAGTCCTTCTTGGGTTCCTTCAGCATCTCACGGGTGGGGGCTTCCTCCACCTCGAGGCCGTGGCGCAGCACCATGATGCGGTCAGCCATCTGCGCCACCACCGCCAGGTCATGCGTGATGTAGATCGCCGCGGTGTGAAACTGCTCCACGATGTTGCGCATCGCGGCCAGCACCTCGACCTGCGTGGTCACGTCGAGGGCTGTGGTCGGCTCGTCGAAGATGATGAGGTCAGGCCGACAGGACATGGCCATGGCCGTCATGGCGCGCTGCAACTGGCCGCCGGAAACCTGATGCGGGAAGCGGTCGCCGATGCGCTCGGGGTTGGGAAGCTGCAGGCGGCGATAGAGGTCCACCGAGTCGGCGATGGCCTGATCCTTGGTGCGGAGGCCATCGCGCACTGCGGTCTCGATGGTCTGGTCGATCAGCTTGTGCGCGGGGTTGAATGCAGCGGCGGCGCTCTGTGCCACATAGGCGATGCGGGCGCCCCAGAGCCGACGCTTTTCGGCTTCTGATGCGGCGCGCAGGTCGATGCCGTCGAACATGATGGTGCCATCGACGATGCGGCAGCCCGGCCGCGCGAAACCCATCGCGGCAAGGCCGATCGTCGACTTGCCGGCACCTGATTCACCGATCAGGCCCAGCACTTCGCCGCGCTTCAGGGTGAGGTCGACGCCCTTGACGATCGGGTGCCAGACGCCGTCCGAATTGCCCTCGATCTTGAGACCGCGGATTTCCAGAAGGGCTTCGCCCTTGACGCGTTGGGTGTCACTTTTCATCGCGGAGCCCGCTCGTCTTGTGAAGGAACCAGTCCACCACGAAGTTGATCGCCACCGTCAGCAGCGCGATGGCGATGGCCGGATAGAACGGTGCGGGGATCCACGGGAAGGTGCGTACCGGGAATGTGATGAGCGTCTTGCTTTCGGCCACCATGGAGCCCCAGTCGGCGGTGGGCGGCTGGATGCCGACACCGAGGAAGGACAACGCGGCAATGGTGAGGAAGACGAAGCAGAACCTGAGGCCGAACTCGGTGATGAGCGGCGGCACGATGTTGGGCAGCACTTCCTTGAAGATGATCCAGCGATTGCCCTCGCCGCGCAGCCTGGCGGCCTCCACGTAATCCATCACCACCACGTTGAGTGCCGTGGCGCGGGCGAGACGGAACACGCGGGTGGAGTCGAGCAAGGCCAGGATGAGAATGAGGTTCAGGATGTACTTGCCGAAGACGGCGAGCAGCATCAGCGCGAAGATCAGCGCCGGGATCGCCAGGAAGGCATCGACGACACGGGAGATCGCCTGGTCCAGCCAGCCGCGCTTCAGCGCCGTCAGCACGCCCAGCGTGCCACCGATAGCGAAGGAGAGGAGCGTGGTGATGAAGGCGATGCCGATGGTGTTGCGCGCGCCATAGATGATGCGCGAAAACAGGTCGCGGCCGATCTGGTCGGTGCCGAGCCAGAATTGTGCGCTGGAGGGCTGGTAGGCCTTGCCCACAACCTCGGATTCGCCATAGGGCGCGATCCACGGTGCAAAGAGCGCCGCGAAGACATAGATCACGATGATGATCATGCCGAACCAGGCGCTGAAGGGCGCTGAGGCCAGCGTGCGCCTAACGGTCTGCCACAGGCTGCGGCGGGCGCGGACGGAGCGGATGTCTGGAGCTTGCGCGGTCATTTGGGGTGCAGCAGCCGTGGATTGGTGACGATCGACACAATGTCGGCCGACAGGTTGAGCAGGATGTAGGTGGCCGCGAAGATCAGCGCACAGGCCTGCACCACCGGCATGTCGCGGCTGGACACCGAGTCCACCATCAGCTGGCCGATGCCGGGATAGACATAGACGACCTCGACCACGACGACGCCGACGACGAGATAGGCGAGGTTGAAGGCAATGACGGTGGCAATGGGCGCCCAGGCGTTGGGAAGCGCATGCTTGATGATCGCCTCGCGCCGCGGAACGCCCTTGAGCTGCGCCATTTCCATGTAGGGGCTGGCCAGCAGATTGATCAGGGAGGCCCTGGTCATGCGCATCATGTGGGCGACGATGACGAGGGTGAGGGTGAGGGCCGGCAGTGCGGCGCGATAGATGTGCTCCAGGAAGGGTGTGGAATCCGAAACCGTCGAGAGCGAATAGAACCAGCGGTGCCTGATGGCGAAGAAGAACATCAGAAGATAGGCGATGAAGAACTCCGGCGTCGCGATTGTCGTCAGCGTCACCGTGTTGACGATCCGGTCATACCAGCTGTTGCGGTAGAGCGCCGCCAGGATGCCGAGGAACAGCGACAGCGGCACGGCCACGATGGCCGTCATGATGGCGAGGAAGAAGGTGTTGTAGAGGCGCGGCGCAATCAGTTCCGAGACACTGCGCTTGATGGAGCCGCCCATGCCGGCATAGGAATAACCGAAGTCGCCGTGCAGGATGTTCCAGATCCATTCGACATAGCGAACAGTTGCCGGACGGTCGAGGCCAACCTGATGATTGAAGGCAGCCACCGTTTCAGGTGTGGCGCCTTGTCCGAGAATGGCTTCCGCAAAGCCACCTGGCAGCATTTCAAGGGACGCAAAAATCACGACCGACACCACGAACAGCGTCAGAAGACCTAGCCCCAAGCGCTGCAGTACGGTTTTCAGAACCGGATGCATGCATCTCCCCTGAGCCTCTTCCCGGGCCCGTTCATTCGATACTAGCAGAACCACTTAGGCCACTACAGCAAAATGATAGGGCCGGTCTGCGTATTCGCAGCCCGGCCCCCGACCTCTGATTGGCCGTTTCCGTCAATTACGAGGTGAACCACCAGCGCTCGGCAACGCGCATGCCGTCAAGCTGCCAGTTGGCGGCCACCTTGCCGTGACCGAGGTTCTTCGCATGCGCCTCGACATAGGAGTTGAACAGCATGTTCACGAGTCCGCCATCGTCATGCAGGATCTGCTGCATCTCGGCATACATCGCGGCGCGCTTTGCCTCGTCCGTCTCGGAACGTGCGGCGATAAGCAACTCGTTGAACTTTGCGTTCTTCCAGAAGGTGTCGTTCCAGGCGGCATCAGCCGCATAGGCGGTGGTCATCATCCAGTCGACGGTGGGACGGCCACTCCAGTAGGACGCAACGAAGGGCTTCTTCAGCCAGACATTGTCCCAGTAGCCATCCTCCGGTTCCTTGATGACGTTGATGTCGATGCCACAGTCCTTGGCCTTCTCCTTCCACAGCAGCGCGGCGTCGACGGCGCCCGCGAAAGCTGCATCAGCCACCGAGAGGTCGAAAGCGAGGCTGTCGAGGCCGGCCTTCTTGAGGTACTCCTTGGACTTGGCCGGATCGTAGGTATGCTTGGGCATCGGATCGATGGCGAATTTCACCGTGGGCGCGATCGGGTTGTCGTTGCCCACCGTGCCGTGGCCGAGGAACACCGACTCGAGGATCGCGTCGCGCGGCATCGAATACTTGATGGCCATGCGGACGTTGACGTCGTCGAAGGGCTTCTGCGTCACGTTCATCACATAGATGTAGTGACCGTAGCCGGTGATCTCCGACACGGTGAGGTCCGGGTTGGCCTTCAGCTGGTCAAGGGTCTTGAGGTCACAGCGGTCCATGTAATGGATCTCGCCGGAGAGCAGCGCATTGGTGCGGGCCGCCGAGTCCTTGATCGACAGGAACTGCACCGTGTCGAACCAGCCCTTGCCGGGCTTGTAGTAGTTTTCGTTCTTGGTGAAGGAGGCCTGCACGCCGGGATCGAACTTGTCGAGCTTGTAGGCGCCCGTGCGGATGCCGGACTGCCAGTCCACCGTGCCGTCGGGGTTCTTCGGCATGATCGGCATGTGGTAATCAGAGACGGTGTAGGGGAAGTCGGCATTGCCGCCGGTCAGCTCGAAGACCACGGTGTTCGGCCCGTCGGCCTTCATCACGGCAACTTCCTTCAACAGCGACTTCGCCGCCGACTTGGAGTTCTCGCCCAGGTGATGCTGCAGCGAGGCGATGACGTCATCCGCCGTTACCGTCTTGCCATTGTGGAAGGTGACGCCGTTCCTGACCTTGAACACCCACTTCTTGGCGCCGTCGGAGGACTCAAAGCTCTCGGCGATGTCACCCATCACGTTGCCGTCGGCGTCGATCTCGGTGAGGCTGTTGGCCAGCGTGCCCCACAGCGCGGTGCCGGTGAACTGGTCCGGGTAGAGGCCCGGGTCCATCGAGTCGGTGGTGGCGCCATGGCCGACGCCGACCTTGAAGTTGCCGCCCTTCTTGGGCTCGTCCGCCCAGGCCTTGGTGAACATGCTGTTCGCCGCGGCCAGGGTGACGCCGGAGGCCAGCGCCAGCTGGGTGAATTCACGCCGCGTGATGCGGCCCTTCAGGGCCTGGCCCAGTGCTGCATTCAGCTTGTGTTGCGTATCATTCATCGTGGTCTCTCCCTGGGGCCGTTTCGGCCATTCTGTTTCCCCGGCCGGCAGGCTTTTTCCGCTGTCCCGTTCTGGGGATACCCGGCTTTACCGGGCCGTCTGCGAGACTTGCTGCCGTCCATCGCGAAGGTTCACATGACAAAAGGACCCCGTCAATCGCTTGACGGGGTCCAGCTTCATTAAATTGTCGTGTCAGGCGTTACTTACGCCAGCCACCAGCGCTCATACATGTAACCGCCGTCATGGTCGAAGTCGGTGTTGAAATCGCCATGGCCGACGGCGTTGTTCAGCGCGCCGACGTAGTTGTTGAACAGCAGCACGGTCTGGCCGCCATCGTCGTGCATCAGCTGCTGGCACTCGGCATACATGGCCTGGCGCTTGGCTTCGTCCGTCTCGGCGCGGGCCGCGACGAGCAGCTCGTTGAAGCGCGGGTTCTTCCAGTGCGTGTCGTTCCACGCGGCATCTGCAGCCATGGAGATCGACAGGAACGAATCCGCGGTCGGACGGCCGCCCCAGTAGCAGAGGCTCCAGGGCTTCTTGAGCCACACGTTGTCCCAGTAGCTGTCATTCGGCTCGCGTACGACGTTGATCTCGATACCGGCCGCCTTGGCCTGCTCGGCCATCAGCAGTGCTGCATCGACGCCGCCCGGGAAGGCCGCGTCCGAGGCCGAGAGATCGACCTTGAGGTTTTCCATGCCGGCCTTCTTGAGAAGCGCCTTGGCCTTCTCCGGGTCATAGCTGTAGACCGGCTCGGGCTGGATCGCATACTTGAGCGAGGGAGCCAGCATGTTGTCGTTGCCGGCGGAACCGTAGCCGTAGAGGATCTTGTCCACCAGTTCCTGGCGGTTGATCGCCCACTTGAGGGCCTGGCGCACTTCGAGCTTGTCGAAGGGAGCCTGGTCGACCAGCATCGGCGCGGAATAGAGCGCGGTGCCTGACACGTTGTACAGCGAGGTGTCCGGCGCGTTCTTCAGCATGTCGATGGTCTTGAGGTCGGCGCGGTCGATGAAGTGCACTTCGCCCGAGAGATAGGCATTGGTGCGGGCTGCCACGTCGATGATCGACAGCAGTTCGATGGCGTCGAAGTTGGTGTCGCCGAAGTAGTTCGGGTTGCGCTCGGCCGTCATCTTGACGCCCGGCTCGAAGGACTTGAGGATGTAGGGACCAGCACCGATGCCCTTGTCCCACTGGATCTTGCCGCCCTCGGAGGGGTACATGGCAAGGTGGTAATCAGACAGCAGGTAGGGGAAGTCGGCGTTGCCGCCCGACAGCTCGAAGATCACCGTGTCGGGGCCGTCGGCCTTGACCGCGGTGAGGTTCGAGAGAACGCCCTTGGCCGGCGACTTGGAGTCGGGACCGATGTGATAGTTGATGGTGGCGACCACGTCGTCAGCGGTCAGCGGCTTGCCATTGTGGAAGGTGATGCCCTTCCTGAGCTTCACGACCCACTTCTTGGCGCCGTCCGTCGGCTCGAGGCTCTCGGCGACATGCGGGACGACTTCGTTCTTCTGGTTGATCTGCACCAGCGGAGCGCCCATGACCGACTTGCCCCAGGCGAAGGTGAAGCCGTTCGACCAGGTGGCCGGATCGAGCGAGTCAGTGGTCTGGCCGTGGCCAATGGCAGCCTTGAAGGTGCCGCCCTTCTTGGGCTCGGCGCGCGCAGCGCGGCTGAACATGGCCTGCGCGGCAGCCAGCGTGACGCCGGAGGCCATCACGAACTGGATGAAGTCGCGGCGCGACAGCTTGCCAAGGCCAACGGCCTTCTCGGCTGCCTTCAGTTTCATTTGGAATTCCGACATGCGTCTCTCTCCTTAAGTGACCATCAATCATAGGGCTGGGTTTGATTTCGGATTGCCGCCGGCCGCACAATCGGGTGCTCCTCGCACTGGCTTTCCGCCGCCTCTCCCACGTCCATTCTTCTTTTTGCTTGGGGCTTTAGCCCCTGTTCCCCGGGAACCTGTCACGGGGATTTACGTCCGTCAACGAAAGTTGCACAGGGTGCTGGTGAATACTACTAACGATTAGGATAGGTTTGGGGCAAATTGCGACACATCCCGGTCACTCAAGGGGCGAGGTCGCCGGGCTTCACCTTGTAGCTCGTCGAGCAGAACTCGCAGGTGACCCCGATCTCGCCGTCGGTCACCATGTCGGCGCGGTCGTCGGCCGGAAACCGCGCCAGCATGCGGGTGATGCTGTCCTGTGAACAGCTGCAATAGCGCTCCAGATGGGTCGCCGGATAGGCCGTGACGCCGTCCTCATGATAGAGACGATAGAGAAGCTGCTCGGCGGAGAGCTGCGGATCCAGCAGTTCATGCGCCTCCACCGTGTCAAGGAGCAGCCGCGCCTTTACCCAGTCATCATTTTCTTGCGGTGCAACATCGACGCCTTCCGGTGCATCACCCGAATGGCTGGGCAACGGGCTGGCACCGCCCTCGCGAGGCAGGTGCTGCACCATGATGGCGCCGGTCCGCCAGGCTTCGGCCTTGGCTCCACGCTGCAGCAGTGGACCCGCCGCCATGCGGATGCGGGTGGGAATCTGCTCGGATTTCTCGAAATAGCTGTGGGCGGCCGCGGTCAGGTCAGCCCCGTCGAGCGGCACGATGCCCTGGTAGCGCTCCATGTCCGGGCCCTGGTCCACCGTCATGGCGAGGTAGCCGGTGCCGAGCAGGTCGGCCTGGGTGGGGGTCTTCAGCGCCGCCACGCGCGCGACGTCGAAGCGGGCATAGCCCCTCACCTTGCCGGGGGAGACATAGTCGGCGACGATCATGTCCACCGGGCCGTCGGTCTTGGTCTGCAGGATGAACTTGCCGTCGAACTTCAGCATGGCGCCGAGCATGGCGGCGAGCGCCACCGCCTCGCCCAGCAGTGCCGAGACGGGGGCTGGATAGGCGTGGCGATGCAGGATGTCATCCACCGCCGGACCGAGCCTGACCAAGCGACCGCGCACGCCGAGCGGCTTGATCTCGAAGGGCAGGATGATGTCGTCTGCCGGAAGGTTCATCGCGTCCGCCATCACGCCCCCAGGCAGTGCAGCAGGATCGACTTCTGCACGTGCAGCCGGTTCTCGGCCTCGTCGAAGACGAGCGAGTTCACGGAGTCCATCACCTCGTCCGTCACCTCCTCGCCGCGGTGGGCGGGCAGGCAGTGCATGAACTTGGCATCGGGCTTCGCCCGCTTCATCAGCGCGCCGTTCACCTGATAGGGCTTGAGCAGGTTGTGGCGGGTCTCGCCGTCGGTGTCATGCATCGACACCCAGGCATCGGTGATGACGCAGTCGGCACCCTCCACCGCCGCCTCGGGCGAGGAGGTCACGGACACATCGGCACCCTGGGCCCTGGCCCAGGCCATCACCTCAGCTGCGGGCGCAAGCTCCTTCGGCGCGCCGATCTTCAGGCGTCCGCCCATGCGGCCCACCGCCTGGATCCACGATGCGGCGACATTGTTGCCGTCGCCCACCCAGCTCACGGTCAAGTTCTTCAGCGGCGCCACGTGTTCCTCGAGCGTCATCACGTCGGCCATCACCTGGCACGGGTGGGTGAGGTTGGTGAGCCCGTTGATGACCGGAATGGTGGCCGATGCGGCGAGTTCCGTAAGGTTCGAGTGCCGCGCCGCGCGGATCATGATCGCATCGACATAGCGTGACAGCACGCGTGCGGTGTCAGCAATGGTCTCGCCGCGGCCCAGCTGCATGTCGTTGGAGGACAGCACCAGAGTCTCGCCGCCAAGCTGGCGCATGCCGACCTCGAAGGACACGCGGGTGCGCGTCGAGGGCCGCTCGAAGATCAGCGCCAGCATGCGGCCCTTCAGCGGCTCGTCCTTCTCGCGCAGGCCCTTGGGCCAGCCCTTGCGCGCATCCTTCATGGCGCGCGCCGTGGCGATGATGGACGTCAGCGTTGGGGCGTCGAAATCGGAGATATCGAGGAAGTGCTTCGGAGAACTCATGGGAACCGTCATGAAGAAATGAAAAATGTCAGGGCTTGGCTTCGAGCGCCCTGCAGGCGCGGTCGAGCTTGTCCACGGCTTCGGTGATGTCGGCATCGGTGACGATGAGCGGCGGCAGCAGACGCACCACATTGTCGCCCGCCCCGATGGTGAGGAGATGCTGGTCGAAGGCGGCCGCCTGAAGCGCGGTGTTGGGCACCTTGCATTTGATGCCCATCATCAACCCGGCGCCGCGAATATCCTCGATGATCGCGGGATGATTGTCCTTCAGAGCGGCAAGCTTCTGCTTCAGCGTCAGGGCACGCTGCTGCACGTTCTCCATGAAGTCGGGCGCCAGAACGACATCGAGCACGGCATTGGCCACGGCGGTGCCAAGCGGATTGCCGCCAAAGGTGGAGCCGTGCGTGCCCGCCGTCATGCCCGCCGCCGCCGTTTCGGTGGCAAGGCAGGCGCCGATGGGAAAGCCGCCGCCGATGCCCTTGGCAATCGCCATGATGTCGGGCGCGGCCCCCGACCATTCATAGGCGAAGAGCTTGCCGGTGCGGCCGATGCCGCACTGGACCTCGTCATAGATCAGCAGGATGCCATGCTGGTCGCAGAGTTCGCGCAGGCCCTTCAGGCATTGCGGCGGCACCGGGCGGATGCCGCCCTCGCCCTGAACGGGCTCGATCAATATGCCCGCCGTCTCCGGGCCGATGGCCGCCTTCAGGGCCTCGTGGTCGCCGAAGGGCACCTGGTCGAAGCCCTCGACCTTGGGGCCGAAGCCTTCGAGATATTTCGCCTGCCCGCCGGCCGCAATGGTGGCGAGTGTGCGGCCATGGAAGGCGCCCTCGAAGGTGATGAGGCGGAATTTCTCCGGATGGCCGCTGGCAGCGTGATACTTGCGCGCCATCTTGATCGAACACTCGAGGGCTTCAGCACCCGAGTTGGTGAAGAATACCGTGTCGGCAAAGCTGTTGTCGATCAGGCGCTGGGCAAGCTTTTCCTGCCCCGGCATCTGGTAGAGATTCGAGGTGTGCCAGATCTTCCTGGCCTGTTCGGTGAGCGCTTCCACCAGATGTGGGTGCGAGTGGCCACAGCTCGTCACTGCCACGCCGGCACCGAAATCGAGAAAGGCCTCTCCGTCCGCGGTAAACACGCGCACGCCCTCGCCCCTGTCGAAAGCAACCTTGGCGCGGGCATAAGTGGGCAGAACGGGCGTGATCATGGTGGAACCCTGTTGTCGAAATCAAAAGGCGCCCGCCGTGTTGGGTGGGCGCCTCTCAGCAAAAACCTTATAATTCCAAGGGCGCGCGGGGTCAATCACGCGCTGGCCCTGAATGATTCACGGAAGACAAGGCGTGATTCACGGTTGTCCACACTGAGTCAAAACAGCGCAGGGACAGCCGATTCCCGTGCCTGATAAGGTTTGGTTAACCATAGTGCTGGGCACGGAAGCTGGGGAAAACGGTTCCGATTCTGGTGCGGAAGGTTGCGAGTGAGTCACCGCGTATTGTAGGGTCACGACCATCAGCTACGAGATGTAGCGGCTAACGGTCAGTTTGGTGATTGAACACGCTAGGACGAAGCAGGTCCGGCGATGTGTGGGGGATTCCGTTTGACTGCACAGCATGAAGTCAATCTTGGAGGGGCGAAATTGTCCTGGACAGATGAGCGCGTGGAGCTTCTGAAGAAGCTCTGGACGGAAGGTCTGAGCGCCAGCCAGATCGCCGGCCGGCTTGGCAATGGCGTGACCCGCAATGCCGTGATCGGCAAGGTTCACCGCCTCAACCTCTCGGGGCGCGTGCAGCAGCAGCGCGTGGCGCAGCCGCGCCAGCCGAGGAAGCAGCGCGAACCGAGCCTGGCGCCGCGCGCCGGCGGATCAATGCCGAGCATGCCCACGGCAGGCTCCTCGGCGCTGAAGCCGATGATGCGGGCCGAAACCCACATCCGCCCGGCAGCCATTCCCGAGCCGCAGCCTCTGCGCCTCGTCGACCTGCCGAAGGACGGCCGGGTGACCATCCTCCACCTCTCCGACAAGACCTGCAAATGGCCGATCGGCGACCCGGGTTCGGAAGAATTCTGCTTCTGCGGCCACGGCCCCCGCGAAGGCTCTCCCTACTGCGAATACCACGCAAGGCTGGCCTACCAGCCGATGCAGGACCGCCGAAACCGCAAGGTGAACTTCGGATAAGATGAAAGAGGCCCTCGCGAGAGGGCCTTTTTGTTTCCACTACGGGCAGAGCCCTACCGCCCAAAGCGCTCGTCGAATGAGTACCCCATGCCGCGCACCGTGCGGATCGGGTCCACCTCGCGGCCCCGGCTCAGCGACTTCCTGAGCCGACCGACATGCACGTCCACCGTGCGCTCGTCGACATAGACGTCATGTCCCCAGACCGTGTCGAGCAACTGGGCACGGGAATAGACGCGGCCAGGGTTGCGCATCAGGTGTTCAAGCAGCTTGAACTCGGTGGGAGAGAGATTGATGTCACGCGTGCCGCGCGTCACCCGCCTGGTCTTGCGGTCGAGCGAAAGATCGCCAGCCTTGAGCTGGTCGGCCACCGCATCGGGGTTCACCCGGCGCAGGATGGTGCGAATGCGGGCGAGCAATTCCGGCACCGAGAAGGGCTTGACCATGTAATCGTCGGCGCCCGTGGCAAGGCCCCTCACCCGCTCGGCCTCTTCGCTCCTCGCGGTGAGCATGATGATGGGAATGTCGCGCGTCTCGGGCTTGGCGCGCAACAGGCGACAGACTTCGATCCCTGAAATTCCCGGCAGCATCCAGTCGAGCACGATGAGGTCGGGGCGCTCATTGGTGACAAGCTGCAGCACCTCCTCGCCTTCCGCGGTGTGGCGCACCCGATAGCCCTCGGATTCCAGATTGTAGCTGAGGAGGATCTGGATCGGCTCCTCGTCCTCGACGACCAGGATGGAGGCGCTCATCTGTCGTCGGTCTCCTCAAGGCCAATGCGCATGGCGCTGGTCACGTCCTTCTTCGGACGCCCTTCGCCCAGCGGCTTGCCGTTTACGAGATAATGGATGTTCTCGGCGATGTTGGTGGCGTGGTCGCCGATGCGCTCCATGTTCTTGGCGGCGAACAGAAGATGCGTGCAGATCGAGATGTTGCGCGGGTCTTCCATCATATAGGTGAGGAGCTCGCGGAAGATCGAGTTGTAGAGCGCGTCGAGTTCCTCGTCGGACCGCCACACCTCCATCGCCATTTCCGCATCGGAACGCGAATAGGCATCGAGGATGTTCTTGAGCTCGACCTGGGCGAGGCGGCCCATGCGGGTGACCCCCGCCGTCAGCTTGCGCGGCAGCTGGTCCGACATGGCGTGGGTGCGCTTCGCCGTGTTCTTGGCAAGGTCGCCCATGCGCTCCAGATCAGACGCCATGCGGATGGCCACCATGATCTCGCGCAGGTCGCGGGCCACCGGCTGGCGCTTGGCGATGGTCAGGATCGCCTTCTCTTCGATCTGGTGCTCCAGCACGTCAACGCGCTCATCGTTCTGGATCACCCGGTCGGCGAGTGCCGTGTCGCGCCTGGTCAGCGCATCGATGGCGTCGTCGAGCTGCTGTTCCACGAGGCCGCCCATCTGGGCAAGCATCGTCTTGAGCTGCGAGAGGTCCTCGTCATAGGACTTTACAATATGGTCAGACATTCTCTCTCTCCTCAGCCGAAGCGGCCGGTGATGTAATCCTGCGTACGCTTTTCCTGGGGCGCGGTGAACATCTCGTCGGTATCGCCATATTCCACCAGTGTGCCGAGGTGGAAGAAGGCGGTGAGCTGCGAGACACGCGCCGCCTGCTGCATGGAATGGGTCACGATGACGATGCAGTAGTTCTGGCGGAGCTCGTCGATCAGCTCCTCGATGCGCGCCGTGGCGATGGGGTCCAAGGCCGAGCACGGCTCGTCCATCAGGATCACCTCGGGGTTCACCGCGATGGCGCGCGCGATGCACAGGCGCTGCTGCTGGCCGCCGGACAGGCCGGTGCCGGGATGCTGGAGGCGGTCCTTCACCTCTTCCCAGAGCCCCGCCTTGCGCAGACTCTTCTCGACGATCTCGTCGAGTTCGGTCTTGTTGGTGGCGAGGCCGTGGATGCGCGGGCCATAGGCCACGTTCTCGTAGATCGACTTCGGGAAGGGATTGGGCTTCTGGAACACCATGCCGACCTTGGCGCGCAGCTGCACCACGTCGATGTTGGGGTCATAGATGTCATTGCCGTCCACCTTGATGTCGCCCGTCACGCGGCAGGTGGGGATCGTATCGTTCATGCGGTTGATGCAGCGCAGGAAGGTGGACTTGCCGCAGCCCGAGGGGCCGATGAAGGCCGAGACCGAGCGGTCGGGAATGTCGATCGACAGGTCCTTGATGGCTTGTTTCTCGCCATAATAGACGTCGACGTCGCGCGCGGTCACCTTGAACTGACCGCTGGCGAGCGCCTTCGGATGGGCCGGGGTGACAAGGGTCTGGTGGTGGACGGGCGCGTTCATGTGACTGATCCTGACTTACCAGCGGCGCTCGAAGCGCTTGCGAAGATAGATGGCGACGGCATTGAGGGCGAAAAGCACGACCAGCAGCACGATGATGGCAGCCGCTGTCTTGGCCTTGAAGGCCATTTCGGGAAGGTCCGACCACAGGAACACCTGTACCGGCAGCACCGTGGCGGCGCTCGTGAAGCCCTGCGGAATGTCGGCGATGAAGGCCACCATGCCGATCATGAGCAGCGGGGCTGTTTCGCCGAAGGCGCGGGCCAGCCCGAGGATGGTGCCGGTCATGATGCCGGGAAGGGCCAACGGCAGAACGTGCTGAAACACCGCCTGCTGCTTCGAGGCGCCGACGCCCAGGGCCGCCTCGGTGATCGACGGCGGCACGGCTTTGAGTGCCGCGCGCGAGGCGATGATGATGGTGGGCAGCACGAGCAGCGCCAGCACAAGGCCGCCAACGAGTGGCGCGGAGCGCGGCAGGCCGAAGAAGTTGAGGAACACCGCGAGGCCGAGCAGGCCGAAGATGATGGATGGCACGGCGGCAAGGTTGTTGATGTTGACCTCGATCAGGTCCGTCCACTTGTTCTTGGGCGCGAACTCCTCGAGGTAGACCGCCGCCGCGATGCCGAGCGGCAGGGCGAGCGAGAGTGCCACCAGAACGGTCAGCAGCGAACCGATGAGCGCACCGCGGATGCCCGCCAGTTCCGGTTCACGCGAGTCGCCGGCTTCAAAGAAGCGCCAGGAGAAGGAATTCTTGACGCGGCCCTCGCTCTTCAACTGGTCGAGCCACAGGGCCTGGTTGTCGTTGATGCGGCGGTTCGCCTCCGGCACCGAGAAACTGACGACATCCCATTGGCCGGCATCAAGCATGGAAACGGACGGATCGGGCGGCAGCACCGGATCGGCCTTCAGATAGCCGTTCTGCACGCCGGTGACGCGCACCGCGCCGCCCTTGAAGCGCACGATGTCGCCGGGTGTGAGGCCCAGCTGCTTCTCGGCCGCTTCGCCGGTCGTGTCCCCGGTCAGCACGAAGCCTTCCTCGCCCTCGAGCCTGGCGATGTGCAGCGTGGCCTTGCCCGGAACCGTCTTCTGCTCGGTGAGCAGTCCCTTGAGGAAAAGGTCGGCGTCATCGCCCAGCAGGACAGGCACGGTGACGGTCTTGCCGATGATCGACGGATCGGCAGTCACCATGCTGCGCAGCGAGTCCGCGCCGCCCGTGGAGAGCAGCCCGGTCAGCGCCTTCTTCTCGGCGCGACCAGTGACCTCCGGGAACTCGGCGCGGAAGGCCTCCTTGATCATCTTGTCGTAGTTGCCGCCCGGCAGGTTGGCGGGGTCGACATCGGCCGGATCGACCTTCACGTCGATCTCGACGCTGGTCTCATGGAAAGCGGGGATGCCCTTGATGATCACGTCGACCAGCAACGCGGCGAGGAACAATGCCGTGAGCGTGAGGGCCGCCGCGCCATAGAACTTGAAGCGGCGCTCGGCGGCGTAGCGCTTCTTGACCAGCTCGTTCCGGACCTCAGTCATATTGTTCCCGGTATTTCTGCACGATGCGCAGTGCGATGTAGTTGAGGACCAGCGTGAAGAAGAACAATACGAAGCCAAGTGCAAAGGCCGACAGCGTCTTGGGCGAGTCGAATTCCTGGTCGCCCACCAGCAAGGTGGCGATCTGCACCGTGATGGTGGTGACGGCCGCGAGCGGATTGGCGGTGAGGTTGGCGGCAAGGCCCGCCGCCATCACGACGATCATGGTTTCGCCCACGGCGCGCGAGATGGCCAGCATGAAAGCCGAGACGATGCCGGGCAATGCGGCGGGCAGCACCACCTTCTTGATGGTCTCCGACTTGGTGGCACCCATCGCATAGGAACCGTCGCGCAGGGTCTGCGGCACGGCGTTGATGATGTCATCCGAGAGCGAGGAAATCAGCGGCACGATCATCATGCCCATGACGAGGCCGGCGGCCAGTGCCGACTCGGAGGCGACGCTGAACCCCATCGCCTCGCCCGAGCCACGGATGAGCGGCGCGACCGTGAGGGCGGCGAAGAAGCCCAGCACCACGGTGGGGATGCCGGCGAGGATTTCAAGCACCGGCTTCAGGAAGGTGCGCAGGCGCGGCGA
The DNA here is from genome assembly GCA_947475225.1 of Bradyrhizobiaceae bacterium. Classification (GTDB taxonomy): domain Bacteria; phylum Pseudomonadota; class Alphaproteobacteria; order Rhizobiales; family Aestuariivirgaceae; genus Aestuariivirga. Next base: position 4,828 of record CANJMQ010000022.1, on the reverse strand, counting down.
GGCATATTCCGCCATGAAGATCGCCGAGAACAGTCCCAGCGGCCCCGCCACCGCAATCGCGATCACCGTGATCAGCAGCGTTCCGGCGAGCAGCGGAATGAAACCGAAGGAAGCCGGCGTGCCGGTGGGCGACCAGTGGGTGCCGAACAGGAATTCGATGGGCGAGACGGAGCGGAAGAAGACCAGCGTCTCGAACAGCACCGAGAAGACGATGCCGATGGTGGTGAGGATGGCAACGCCGGAGCAGGCGATGAGCAGCACCAGCACAATGCGCTCAAAATTGTTGCGGGCGCGGAAGTCGAGCGAGCTCCTGGCATAGAGCGGGGCCGCACCGATGGCTGCGCCGAGCACCGCGGCGACCGGCGTGAAAAATGACTGCGCGCCAAAAACCAGCGCGCCGGCAATGGCGAGCGCCAAACCGCCGATCATTGCACCGGCGGCGGTGAAGAGGCCGTGGTAGGAGGGAAGAGAGTGGAGCCTTGCGCCGCCGGCGGTCACCAGTCCCGCCGCATGTGTGCGGCCGGCCCAGTAGGCGATCACGGCCATCAGCACGATCAGCAGAACGGTCCACACGAACATCAGGTCGCTCCAACTTACAGGAAGAAGCAAAGACCAGGGGGCCGGTTCATCCGCGGTCCCCCTGATCCCTCACTTATGCAGTTACTTGAGGCCGTCCGCCGTGATGACGGTCATGTCCTTGGCAACTGCACGGGTCTTGTCGGCTTCGGCGCCCGGAAGCGTCACCAGGCCCTTGTCGGCGAGGTAGCCGTCCTGGCCGATGGCCTTGTCGGACACGTATTCGGCAACGAACTCAGCCATGCCGGGGATCGCTCCGACGTGCTGCTTCTTGGCGTAGATGAAGAGCGGGCGCGACATCTTGTAGGAACCATCGGCGATGGTCTCGTACTTGGCCTCGACGCCGTCGATCGGAATGTCCTTGATGGCGTTGGCGTTCTGCTCGACGAAGGAGAAGCCGAAGATGCCGAGGGCGGTGGGATTGGCCACCAGCTTCTGGACGATCAGGTTGTCGTTCTCGCCGGCTTCGACATAGGCGCCGTCCTCGCGGATCGACTTCCAGACCTTTTCAAAGGCCTTGGCGTCGGCCTTCTTCATGTCGGCCATGGCGGGGAACTTCAGGGCGCCGGCCTCGAGGGCGAGTTCGGCGAAGCTGTCACGCGTGCCCGAGGTGGGCGGCGGGCCGAGCACTTCGATCTTCACGTCGGGAAGCGACGCGTCGACGTCCTTCCAGGTCTTGTTCGGGTTGGCAACCAGCTTGCCGTCCTTGTCGGGAATTTCCTTGGCCAGCGCCAGGAACAGCTGCTGCTTGGTGAGGGCCAGGGCCGGAGCGTCCTTCGACTGGGCGACGGACAGGCCGTCGAAGCCCACTTCGAGTTCGACGATGTCGGTGACGCCGTTCTTGACGCAATCTTCGAACTCGGCCTTCTTGATGTGGCGCGAGGCGTTGGTGAAGTCAGGGGTGTCCTCGCCGACGCCGGCGCAGAACAGCTTCATGCCGCCGCCGGTGCCGGTCGACTCGACGACCGGGGTCTTCATGCCGGTGGACTTGCCGAACTGCTCGGCAACGGCCGTGGTGAAGGGATAAACCGTCGAGGAACCGACGATGCGGATCTGATCGCGCGCGGCAAGGGCCGGCACGGCGGTGAGCGCCACGAGGCTGGCGGTCAAGAGGATGCGTTTCATGTTTGGTCTCTCCTGTCTGAGGCAGGGGGAAGCTAGGGATGCCACAAAACGCTTATGTGACTGTCAGGTTACAGTATTGTGACGTCACAAATAATTGATCTAAATCAATAAAAATGTAGATCTTAACATCCCCCACCGGCGGACTTGATCCGGCCATCCCTTTGGCCGCCACCACACCGGATGCGCGGGTCACGCCCACGAATGATGAACCGCACAATTGTCGTGTCGCCCGCAAGCGACGGCGTCACACGCCCTACCCCTTCAGCGGCAGCTTCATCATGAAGGTGCTGCCCTTGCCGAGCTCGGAGGTGATCACCAGCCTTCCGCGGTGGCGGTTGACGATGTGCTTGACGATGGCCAACCCCAGCCCCGTGCCGCCGCGCGAGCGGCTGTCCTGGACGTTGACCCGGTAGAAGCGCTCGGTCAGCCGCGGGATGTGCTGCTCGGAGATGCCGGGGCCATGATCGCGCACGCTGACCTCGGCCCACTCGCCGTTCTTGTGGACGACCATCTCGACGCGCTTGCCGGAGCTTCCGTATTTCAGGGCGTTCTCGGCGAGGTTCTGGATCACCTGCACAAGCTCGTCGCGGCTGCCGGCAATGGTCAGCGGTCCATCGCTTTCGAGCGTCAGCTCGCAGTCGAAGTCCTTTGCCATGCCGGAGAGCACGTCGCGCACATGGGCCGAGACCTGGTTGAGGTCGACCTCGCCCGAGGGCCTGACATGCTCATTCATCTCGATGCGCGAGAGTGACAGCAGGTCGTCGATCAGGCGGCGCATGCGCTCGGCCTGGCTCTTCATCAGACCAAGGAACTTCTCCTGCGCCTTGGGGTCGGACTTGGCCGCACCCTGGATCGTCTCGAGGAAGCCCGAAAGTGCTGCGAGCGGCGTTCTCAGCTCATGGCTGGCATTGGCCACGAAGTCAGCGCGCATGCGCTCGATCTGCTGTTCGCGTGTCAGGTCACGCAGTACGATCAGGGCGCCCTTGCCCGGGCCGAGGCAGGAGACATGGGCGCGGAAGCTGCGCGGCACCGGCACGCGGATTTCATAGTCGACGCTGCCCGGACCCTCACCTGAAATGGCGGCGGTAACGGCCTCGAGTACCGCAGGCACGCGCAGCGAAGCAGAAAGGTGGCGGCGGGCCGGTTCGGTATCGAGCAGTTCGACGGCCAGTTCATTGGCGAAGGCAACGACGCCCTGCGCATCCACTACCAGTGCCGGATCGGGCATGGCATGGACGAGGTCAGCAGGCTGCGGCACGTTCTGGTTCATGAACCTTCGGGCGCGGGGAATGGACGAAACATCTGCAATGGCGCAGGATTGCAGCCTCATATGACAGATCGATTGCCGGGAGCCTAGCGCCATGACGAGCCAGCCCTTCGACCCCGAAACCCGCGCCCATCTCGAGGCCCAGGCGAAGGCTGCAGCGCCGTGGGATCCATCCTGGCCGCTGACCCGCCAGCGCCAGGCCTGGGAGGACCAGTGCAAATCAGCACGCGCGCGGCGCCCTGACCGTCTGATGGTGGAGGACCTCGCCGTCGAAGCCATTCATGTGCGCATCTACCGCCCGCCTGGCGAGCACCCCAAGCCCGGCGTGCTCTATGCCCATGGCGGCGGCTGGACCATGGGCTCCTGCGAAACCCATGACGACCTCTGCGCCGAGCTGGCCGACCAGGCGGACGTGGTGGTGGTGTGCTTCGACTATCGCCTGGCACCCGAGCACCCGCACCCCGCGCAGGTCGAGGACGCGTTGACGGTGCTCGACTGGATGAAAAGCTCTGGCCGTGCCATCGGCATCGACCCCACTCACATCATGGCCGCGGGTGACAGCGCGGGCGGCCAGGTGGCGGCGGGTTTGGCACTGGCCCTCAAGCGCGATGGCGGACCACGTCTTCGCGGCCTCGTGCTCATCAACCCTGCAGTCGGTGCCGATACCGGGACAATGTCCTATCGCGAACACGCCAGCTCGCCGGCGCTGAGCCGCGATGAGATGATCGAATGCCTCGCAGCCCTGCTCGGCCCGAAAGGCTCCGCCAACTGGAGCGACCCGACGGGTGTTCCCAACATGGCGAAGGATGTTTCCGGCCTGCCGCCCACCTTCATCACCGTGGCCGCACACGACCCGCTGCACGACGATGGGGTGATCTTCGCGGAGAAGCTGAAGGCGGCGGGTGTTGCCGTTCACCTGCGCGAGGAACCGGCGCTCGCCCACTCCTACTGGCGCTCACGCCACCACAGCAAGGCGGCGATGGCCGGCTTCAGGGCCATCGCCGATGCAGTTCGTCACCACGCGCACGGAGGCGCGCTTCAGCCGTGCTGACAGCCAGGCAGCACGCAGAGCATTTCGTAAAGGAAGTTCGCCCCGATCAGTGCGGTGTTGCCCACGGGATCGAGTGGCGGCGAGACTTCGACGAGGTCGCCGCCCACGAGGTTCAAGCCCCGGCAGCCGCGGATGATCTCAAGCGCCTGCCATGTCGAGAGGCCACCCACCTCCACCGTGCCGGTGCCGGGCGCGAAGGCCGGGTCGAGGCTGTCGATGTCATAGGTGAGATAGACCGGGTGGTTGCCGATCCTGGTCCGCACATGCTCCATGAGGGGCGCCAGCGACTTGTACCAGCACTCCTCGGCGGTCACGACCGTGAAGCCCTGCTTTCGCGTCCAGTCGAAGTCGTCCGGTGAATAGCCCGAGCCGCGCAAGCCAATCTGGTAACTCTTGTCGCAGACGAGCAGGCCCTCCTCCACGGCGCGGCGGAACGGCGTGCCGTGGGCGATCTTCTCGCCGAACATCTCGTCGTTGATGTCGGCATGGGCATCGACATGGATCAGCGCCACGGGCCCGTGCTTCTTCTTCATGGCGCGCAGGATGGGAAGGGTGAGCGTATGGTCACCGCCCAGCGTGAGGGGCTTGCAGTTCTCGGCGAGGATCGCGTCATAGGCATTCTCGATGATGTCCACCGTCTTCTTCAGGTCGAAGGTGTTGATCGCCACGTCGCCGATGTCGGCCACCTGGAAGGACTCGAAGGGCTTGGCCCGTGTCGCCATGTTGTAGGGGCGGATCATGCAGGACTCGGCGCGTATCTGGCGGGGGCCATGGCGCGTGCCGGAGCGGTTCGAAGACCCGATGTCGAT